>DASRZZ010000094.1:0-10793 GCA_035685925.1 Syntrophales bacterium
CTACAAAATAGGCCAGGAGGGGTTCCTTGACACGGGGAAGATAATGATTGGTCTCGCCCTCGCATTAAAGGCAACGGCGGTTGGACTGATCGTTGCCATACCTTCCGTGGTTTTTTACAACCTCCTGTTGAGGAAAGTGAAGGTTATCATGATGCGTTGGGAGATAACAAATGGAAGAAAAGGAATTTGATTACATCAACGTCATCCCCCTGGTTGATGTGATGCTTGTGCTGTTGACCATCGTTCTTACGACATCGACCTTTATTGCCACGGGGATGATTTCTGTGTCTCTGCCGAAGGCATCACAAACACAGGCAGAAGTGCTCAAGAGGCAAATAATATCAATAGATCAAAGTGGTGTGATCTATTTTAACTCCACGAAAGTCGCCCTGGAGGAATTAGGCATGAAAATCATGGATATTGATAAAAACACCCCCCTCATTGTCCGGGCGGACAAAGACGTGGCTCTCCAGATTTTTGTAGATGTTCTTGATATTGTGAACAGCCGGGGGTTCAAAAAAGTTGCAATTCAAACCGAGAGAAAGGGGTGATGAAAGACATCATTAGAATTAACAGGGAGGCAGGGAGGTGTCTTTGGCAGGCAAACTCCCCGCCTCGGAAGGATAACACTCAAAGAACATCACCCTTCTGATATTTCTTATATCAGAAAGGGGGCCAGATGTAAAGTAACAGGAGGAAAACGAATGTTTAAAAGATTTTTACTGGTGCTCTTGTTGATTTTATTTTCGTCAAACACTTTTGCTGAAGAAAATAATGTGACGGAATCTGAGAAAAAAGAAAAAGTTACGACGAAATTTGAGGATATTGTGGTTACGGCAACGAGGACAGAAAAGGAACTGGAGACGGCGCCGGGAAGTATAAATGTTGTCACGAAAAAGGAAATAGAGACAAGGAATATAAAGACGGTTGACGAGGCTTTAGATACACTGCCGGGTGTGTTTAACAGGCGGCAGTCTCTCACGGATACTCAATCTTCCATAATATTAAACGGTATGCCCGATCAGAAGAGGACATTGATACTAAAGGATGGCGTAACGCTGAACAATGGTTATGACGGTTCGGTCAGCTTCACGGGATTGTCGACGGAAAACATGGAAAAAATCGAGGTTGTTCAGGGCCCCTTTTCCAGCCTTTACGGCGGTAATGCCATGGGCGGCGTGGTAAACATCATTACAAAGATGCCGGAAAAGAGGGAATTCACCGTAATAAGCGGTTACGGCTCAGCCTGGAACAGGGGAGAAAGCCTCGATGACATGCAAAAATACTATTTGTCTTACGGTGATAAGCCTACGGATAAGCTCCGTCTTCTGTTTGACTACGGATATAAGGCGACAAACGGCTTTTCGAAATGGCTTAATGTTCAGTCGACACAACCCCCCGCTGGTATTACAGGCTGGTCATACACTACCGATACTCAGGGAAATAGACGCTACCTGATCGGTGATAAGGGAGACAACACATGGTGGGACGATAATATTGGCATTAAGGCACGATACGATTTGACACAGGAATCAAAATTAGGATTATCCTTTACGAGGTTCCGCTACAAGTATAATTATGATGATCCTCATACGTACTTGAGGGACGCATCGGGGAATCCCGTCTATTCGTACACCGGCGTCAATCAAAGTACCTTCGTTTCCACAACCGGGTCCGGCGCAAAAGAAGTGAACCAATACAACGTAAATTATGAAATCGAGATCGGCATTGTGAAGACAAAGCTCTCTTTCGGTCTCAATGACGAAGTGAAGAACTGGTATACTCAGGCAGGCACTCTAATTGCGGGGGGGCCCGGCGGTACGGTTTCCAACACGCCGAACCAGAATTATAACACGGACATTCAATTCACATTGCCTATGTTCACGAGACACGTCCTGACCTTCGGAGGCACATACAAATATGATACGGCGAACACGGTGAAATCAAACCTTAGCGATTGGAAGGATGAGACCAGCACAACCACACTCACAAATAATTACGGAGGCAAGGACAGGACATACGCCCTCTTTGTTCAGGATGAGATATTGATCCTTAACAATCTTACCGCATACATCGGTTTCAGGGAGGACTGGTGGTCATCATACGATGGTTATGCAAATCAGTTCGGCACCGGGGCTTTTGCGACCACATATGACTCCAAGAGTGACACCTCATTCAATCCTAAACTCTCGGTTGTGTATAAGCCTTTTGACGATACTACATTAAGAGCGTCCGCAGGGCAATCATTCAGGGCACCAACGGTTTTGGAACTCTTCACCACATATGTGTTGAGCGGCAACACCTATAATGGCAATCCTGATTTGAAACCTGAAACGGTGCGGTCATGGGACGTGGGAATTACCCAAGGACTCTGGAAAGGCGCAAAGTTTAATGTCAGGTATTTTGAAAACTATATGCAAGACCTTATCTATAACACGACAATTTCCACAGGGCAGTATAAATACATGAATGCGGCTAAGGCCGAAAGCAAAGGGATTACGCTTGAGATTGAGCAACGGTTTGACAAATTGTTAAGGCTATTTGCAAACTATACCTATACGGACGCCAGGATAAAAGAAGACAGTGCAAACCCGGCAGCAGTAGATAAACGATTAACCTTTATGCCGGATACGATGGTTAATGCAGGAGTGGAGTGCGAAGTAGGACCGTTCCGGGGATCTGTTACTGGCAGATACGTGGGCAAGCGCTACTCGACAGATACAAACACGGATACGGTAAATAATGTATTTGGATCCTATGATCCTTTTTTTACAGCAGACGCGAAGGTTTCATATAAGGTGACACAATTTGCCACAGTGTCAGTTTCCGTCGACAATATTGGTGACGCCCAATACTTCAGCTCCTATGTGGCGCCGGGCAGATCATGGTTCGGTGAGCTGGAGCTGAGATTCTAATGAATAAGAGCTGTCAGCTGATTTCTAAAAGATTGGCATGTACTTTCATCCTTCTGTCCTTTGTGTTTTCAGCTGCAGCGTTGCATGCCGAAACCATAACATACAAAGACAAGCTTGGCAGGACGGTAAGCGTTTCTTTGCCTGTACGGCGTGCCGTCTTTTTTCAAACGTATGAATTGATCCCGGCTCTCGGCGTCTGGGATAAGGTTGTGGGCATCGGAAGATATGCATATACGAACGACTTGATGAAGGCAGCAAGGCCCGATATTGAAAAAACGGTTCCATCGGCAGGCAGCGGAATTGATATAAACATGGAAGCGCTTCTTAAGCTGAAGCCCGATATTGTTATCACGTGGACGTCCAGACCCGAGCAGGTGCGCTTTATGGAGGAAAAAGGACTCCGGGTGATAGCCGTATATCCGGACAGCCTCTCCGAATTGTATGAGGTAATGGAATTTCACGGCAAGATATTCGAGAAAGAAAAGGAGATAAAGCGCACTATTGTAAGCATGGATGGTATTTTCAGCAGCATAAAGAAAAGGGTAGCAAAAATACAGCCCGATAAGAGACAGAAAGTCCTCTGGATCAGTTCGAGACCAAACTCTGTAGCCTGCCACATCGGTGTTACAAACGATATCCTGACTATGATAGGTGGTATCAATCCGGCATCGTCTATTCCGCAGAGAAATGCAGACGTCTCAATAGAAAGGATCATAGAATGGAATCCGGATGTGATTTTTATTTGGGGAAACGCAAAATATAATCCGCAGGACATCATGAGAAATCCACAGTGGAGGTCTATTAATGCCGTAAGGAGCGGCAGGGTTTTCAAGGCTCCTGAATGGTCCACATGGTCCCCCCGCCTCGCTCCTGTCGCCTTATGGATGGCGATGAAAACATATCCTCAGCATTTCAGGGATATTAACTTCGATGCCACAGCCGATGTGTTTTACAAAAAAGTATATGGAATATCTTACAGGATGGTTGCCAGGATTGAAAACTAAACCGTCGCTATACATTGCCATTCTGCTATTCCCTCTGATTGCTGGCTGGTTTTCCCTCTTCATCGGTGCATATGAAATATCGCCATTGCAGATACTTACGCTCATCGTTCGTGAAATCACACCGTTTCTACATAATCCTGATAGTACCGAACAGGCGATAATTATTGATATTCGGCTGCCGCGGGTGCTTCTTGCGGGGCTCGTCGGTATAGCACTTTCGGTAACGGGAGTGACATTTCAGGGAATTTTCCGCAACCCGCTCGTCGATCCTTTTATTCTGGGAATCTCTGCCGGCGCTGCGTTTGGATGTGCGCTTTCCGTCGGATTCCTTCCCTGGTTGCCGATCCAGATCATGGCATTCCTGTTCGGCATCGTAGCGGTGGTCCTTGCATACTCGATTGCGCGAACACAAGGAGAGATTTCACGGCTCCCCCTCATTCTTTCGGGAGTAATCATCTCAGCCTTTTTTACGGCAATGGTCTCGATCGTGAAATTCCTGGTTGATCCCATGAAGCTCCAGAACATTGTCTACTGGATCATGGGGAGCTTTGCCCTTGCGGACTGGAAGTTTGTGCGTATCGTCGGTATTGGCCTGGGAGTAAGCCTTGTCCCCATTTTTCTTATGCGTTGGCGCCTCAATGTAATCAGCATGGGAGAAGATGAAGCGAAGGCAATGGGGGTACATGTAAAAAGAGACCGGATGATATTCATCGCCGTATCTACTCTGGCAGTAAGCGTTGCCGTATCGGTAAGCGGCATTATCGGCTGGGTTGGCCTGATGGTCCCCCATCTGATCAGGATGATCTCCGGACCTGATCATAAGAGTCTTGTACCCCTGAGCATGGCGGGAGGCGCCACCTTCATGATATGTGCCGATACAATTGCGCGGAACCTGACAACCTTCGACCTGCCGGTCGGCATTATAACAGCCATAACTGGCGCTCCATTCTTTATTTATCTTATGAAAAAAGGCGGCAAGGAAAGCTGGGGAAGATAAGAAATGCAAAATGCAAGATGTACGATCCAAGAGGTGGGGTTCAAGGTTGATTAAGGAATGAGGCATGTTGGAGATAAGTAACATATATTTTAAACATCGCAGCCCTGAAGCCGAGGTGCTGCATGGCGTTTCATTCCGGGTCGAAACCGGGCATATGGCCACGCTTCTCGGCCCCAATGGTTCAGGCAAAACGACCCTTTTCAAGTGCATTGCCGGTCTTTGGCAACAGCGGGAGGGGAGCATTGTCTGTAACGGCAGCGACATAACGCCACTCCCACCGGAGCAGCGGGCGCGAATACTTGCGATTGTGCCGCAGGAGCATGAGCCTCCGTTTCCTTACTCGGTGTTTGATGCGGTTCTCATGGGGAGGGCGTCACATGTCTCGCTCTTTTCTTCGCCGTCACACGATGATTATCAGCAAACGGAAAAGGCGATGGAAGCGGTAGGGATTGGTCATTTGAGAGAAAGGCCCTATACAAAAATAAGCGGCGGCGAAAGACAGCTTGTCCTTATCGCCCGTGCATTGGCGCAGGAAGCACCGTTATTGCTCCTTGACGAACCAACATCTCATCTCGATTTCAGAAATCAGATCCTTATTTTGAATAAAGTAAGGGAAATAGTCAGGCAAGAGGGATTGACGGTTTTGATGACGCTGCATGACCCAAATCTTGCGATGCAGTTTTCCGATACGGTCGTGATGATCAACGAAGGACATATTATTGCAATGGGCATTCCTCCGGATGTTGTAACAGCGGATAACCTGATGAAGATGTATGGAATAGATGTGTCTGTAATCAGTTATAACGGGACAAAAGTAATCTGCCCCAGGGTGATTTAATGATCGAAATTAATGGCCTTACAAAAATATACGGGTACGTAAAGGCGGTGGATAATATCACCCTTTCTGTCAGTAAAGGAGAGGTCTTCGGCCTTCTCGGCCCGAATGGCGCGGGAAAAACAACGACGATAAAAATGCTCACTGCCTTGAGCAAACCTGATTCGGGCACATGCATGATCAACGGTTTTGATGTTGCCGTAAACCCTTATGAAATAAAGAAGCACATCGGTGTGGTGCCTCAGGAAAACAACTTGGACAGGGAACTTACTGCCTATGAAAACCTGCTTATCTACGGGATGCTCCACCGCGTGAAAGATAAAGAAAGTAAAATCAGTGAAAATCTGAGTATGGTCGATCTGTGGAACAGAAAGGATTCTGTCGTATCGGGTTTTTCCGGCGGCATGCAAAGAAGGCTCCTGCTGGCACGGGCACTCCTTCCGGAGCCAGCGGTTCTATTCCTTGACGAGCCGTCCATCGGCCTTGATCCGCAGATAAGGAGGCAACTGTGGGACATTATCAGGAAGACCAGGATAGAAGGCAGGACCGTGGTTATTACCAGTCATTACATCGAGGAGGCGGAGGCGTTATGCGACCGGGTAGGCATTCTTGCGAGGGGAGCATTGATAGCCCTTGATTCTCCGCATAACCTGAAAAGCATAGTTGGAGAATACATCGTCGAGCATATTGACAAGGAAGGCAGGCTCATACAGAACATCTGCAAAAGCCGGGATGAAGCGCATGAAATCGCAAAACACCAGCAAAACAGCGTGACTGTGAGAAAATCAAACCTGGAAGATGTATTTATAAAACTTACGGGGGAGCGCATAGAATGATCACCGCCGGCTGGTATCCCGTCTTTTTAAATGAAATGCTCCATTTCAAGAGGAGATTCCTTAAGCTCGGTTATCTCTTTTCCGCCATGGTGGTGCCGATCATCTATCTCATCGCCTTCGGCTTCGGCCTCGGCAGAAGCGTCCGCATCGACGGCGCCGATTATCTCTCCTTTCTCCTCCCGGGACTTGTGGCCATGAGCTCCATGAATAACTCCTACACCTGGGTCTGCAATTCCCTGAACATTAACAGGCTTTATTTCAAGACATTCCAGATCTTCGTGCAGGCTCCCATCAGCCCTTCCTCCATCATGACCGGCGAGGTGCTGGCGGGCATGGCGAAAGGACTCTTCGCGTCATCTTTGATCATCATCGTCGGTTTTCTATCCTCTCCGGATTTTTCCACCTCTTCGTTGTTTATGATTGCCTTGCTTCTTAATTGTTTTCTCTTTGCCAATATGGGGGTAATCATCGGGATGCGCGCGAAATCCCACGAGGATACGGCCACCTATTCCAACTTCCTCATCATGCCCATGGCATTCTTCAGCGGGACATTTTTCCCCGTGGATAAGCTGCCTGGTCTATTTAAAGCAGTTATTTACATTCTGCCCCTTACCCATACGAGCATCCTGATCAGAAAGGCAAGCCTGGATACGGAGGGAATAATTTCGCTTTGCATATTGATTGTGTATGCGACTGTATTTTTTATATACGGTTCGAAGCTGATCAGGGAGTACAGTGAGTAACAGGAGAAAAGTAATGAAAGTCTTTACCATCATGTGGTCCAGCTATCTGCCCTTGATAAAAGAGGCGGCGGATACCCTGAATATCGAGCTTATGACTTATTCGAGCAAGCAGATAAACTGCTTTCCCGATTTGATAAAGAATGCCTCCTGGGATATGAAAACGGCGGACCTGATAATCCTGTATAGAACAAACGACGCCTTCTGGGAGGAGATCGAAGAAGACCTGCAAGTGTTGAAAAAGCGCATCCCCCTTGTTGTAATTGGAAGCGATCCTTCGTTCTGGGCAATGTCGACGGTGAGCCCCGAGGTTGTCGCCACGGTCTACAAATACGTGCTTTTCAACGGCAGGGAGAACGTCGTTAATATGTTGAATTACCTGCTCCATAATATTTTCCGTGAACCCGTCACCTTCAGGGAGCCGGAAGAAATCCCGTGGCAGGGCATTTATCATCCGGGGATGGAACGGATGTTTAATTCCATAGAAGACTATCTATCTGCATATCGCAAAGAATTGTCTTTCCCCCCTGTCTCGTACATCGGGATTCTCTATTCCCGTTCCAACTGGGTGACCGGAAATCTTGAAATAGAAAAATCTCTTATAAGCTCATTTGAAAACAAAAACGTGGGGGTTGTCCCTGTTTTCCTATATTCATTGAAGGATGAAAACCTCGGCAACCTGAGCGGCGTCGAGGTCATCGAAAGGTTTTTGATGAAAGACGGGAGCCCCGTTGTGGACGGAATTGTAAAGCTTACGTCGTTCTTCCTCGAATCTTCGCGAGGCGACATGAAGGCTTCCGATGCACCTTCCGGTGCGAATTTGATGAAACGACTTAATATACCCCTCTTCAATCCGGTCATTTCCTACTACAAAGACAGGAAGCTGTGGCTCGACGACCCGCAGGGGCTGGGCGCGCAGGTGGCATGGAGCATTGCCATGCCTGAGTTCGAAGGCGTTATCGAGCCTATGGTTATCGGCGCAAGCAGAGGAATTACCAATCCTGAAGAGGAATCGTATGAGCCTCTGGAAGATAGAATCACACGGCTTGCGGAGAGGATTATCCGATGGATCAATCTTAGAAAGAAACCCAACAAAGAAAAGAAGGTAGCTTTTATTCTCCATAATAACCCCTGCGCCTCCGTCGAGGCCACCGTAGGGGCGGGGGCTCATCTGGATACCATCGAGAGTGTTGCCGATATCCTGAAAAAAATGAAAGAAGAAGGTTATCAGGTAAATCCGCCAATAAACGGGAAAGCATTAATCGATGAGATAATGAATAAAAAGGCCATATCGGAATTCCGCTGGACAACGGTAGAGGAGATCGTGGATAAGGGCGGAACACTTGCCCTTGTCGATAAGGAAAAATATCTCGAATGGTTTAATGAATTTCCCGAACATACCCGGCGGCATATGAGTGAGGCTTGGGGGAACCCTCCGGGAGAAGAAAAGGACGGCATTCCTGCCGCCATGGTTTATGAAGGCAGGATTGTAGTGACAGGGGTAAACTACGGGAATGCCGTCGTCTGCGTCCAACCCAAAAGGGGATGCGCCGGTGCAAAGTGCGACGGCCAGGTATGCAAAATACTCCACGACCCGGATGTACCGCCTCCCCATCAGTACATCGCCACATATAAATGGCTTTCCAAAGAATACGGAGTGGACGCTATCATCCATGTCGGGACACATGGGAACCTGGAGTTCCTTCCGGGCAAATCGACGGGCATGTCCTCCGGATGTTTTCCCGACATAGGCATTGATTCGATGCCGCACCTCTATATCTACAATGCCGACAATCCGCCGGAAGGCACGGTGGCCAAGAGGAGAAGCAATGCGGTTCTTGTCGATCATATGCAGGCCGTCATGGTTAAGGGCGAGTTGTATGGCGATCTGGAGCAGGTTGAGAGGCTCCTTGATGAATATGAAAGGTACAAAGACACGGAGCCGGCTAAAGCGCACACCATCTCCCACATGATCATGGATAAAGTGAAAGGACTGAATTTGCTGGACGGAAAGGATGATTCTTCCCATGACCATTTCAGCGAAAAAGTAAGGGAAATCCATGACAGACTCTCCCTGCTCAAAAATACCTATATCCCGAAGGGTATGCACATCTTTGGCAGACTGCCCGAAGGTGAAAAACTCTCCGATTTCGTTTATGCCATAGCGAGATACGAAAACACGCCCGATTCGTTGAGAGGCGCCGTCACAAAAATAATCAGTAGGGAATCGGGTTTAACAGGAGAAGACCTGGAAGCGAAGGTTGAAGCAGTGGCAAAAGCGGCTTGTCGGGACCATGTGCAGAGAGGCATCCGTCTCGACAGAATCCTCGGAGATTCATACATGATACGGCCCGATGAATTATCGATCATCAGACACATGGGGAAAAAGATCCAAGATGTCATGCGTAATGTATATGCCTCTGATGAAACTGCATCGCTCCTGAACGGGTTCAACGGGGGATATATCGAGCCGGGTCCTTCGGGTCTCATCACCAGGGGGAGAAGCGACGTTCTGCCTTCGGGAAGGAACTTCTATTCCCTCGACCCCCAGAGGATACCGACGCCCGCTGCCTGGGAAACGGGCAAGATCCTGGCACAGAAGACCATCGAGAAGTATATCGAAGACGAGGGAAGGCACCCGGAAAATATCGCCTTCTACTGGCAGTGCACGGACATAATGTGGGCGGACGGAGAAGGCATGGCGCAGATGATGTATCTCATGGGTGCAAAACCCCTCTGGCAGAATAACGGCAGGGTTAAGGGTTTTGAGATCATCCCCCTGGCAGAGTTAGGCAGGCCGAGAATCGACATCACGGTCAGGGTTTCAGGCATCACCCGTGACAACTTTCCTGCCTCCATAGGACTATTGGATGAAGCTGTGCAGGTTGTCGCCGTTCTCGATGAGCCGCCGGACATGAACTTCATTAAAAAACATACTATGGCAAAACTCGACGGCAAGCAGGCTTCTGACAAAGACGAAATTAGAAAAGCGACCTATAGGATATTCGCGAGCATGCCCGGCACATACCAGGCAGGCACCCAGCTTGCCGTGTACGCCTCCGCGTGGAAGACGGAGAAAGACCTTGCCGACGTGTTCCTTTACTGGAACGGCTATGCCTACGGTAAAGGGACATTTGGCGAACCTGCCCACCAGGTCTTGAAAAGCTCACTGAAGACGGTCGAAGTCACCTTCAACAGGACCGTTACGGATGAATATGACCTTACCGGCTGCTGCTGTTACTTCGGCACGCACGGCGGGATGATAAATGCAGCCAAAGTTGTCTCCGGAAGGGATATTCAAAACTATTACGGCGACACGCGGGAGCCGGACAAAATTTCTGTCCGGACGCTCTCTGAAGAAGTAAGACGGATAGCGCGGGCGAAGATACTGAACCCGAAATGGATCGAAGGCATGAAGGAACACGGCTATAAAGGGGCGGGCGAGATAAGCAAGAGGGTCGGCCGA
>DASRZZ010000095.1:0-7198 GCA_035685925.1 Syntrophales bacterium
CGAGCGCTATATGGAATACTTAAGAAAAGTTTTGAAGTACTTCTGCGATGAGAAGATTGTCTACGTCCCCCACAAGCTGGAGCCTCCGGACAAGGTTGAATATATCCGCGACCAGATGGGGCTGACGGTGAGAAGATTCCCGGTTCCGATCGAGTATCAGCTGACCATGGGTGGCACTGTCCCGAAAATGCTTGCATCATTCTGCTGCTCGGCACTCGAGAACTGCCGGGTAATCTTCGGACCAGAGCTTCCGATTAAGTCTTTTTACATTGACCCTGAACACTGTCCCCACTTGTCTGAGTTTGTCAGTGACATATATTGCTATTTCGAGTCGAAGTCGGGTCCCCATTTCGAGGTTGTGCGTCTGTGAATCGTATCGTGTCCTCCGAAAAAGATCTGGACTTATGGGATCATTATGTCACTGTGTCGGGCTCGGCATCGTGCTATCACCTTTCCCGGTGGAAAGATGTCATTGAGGAGAGCTTCGGGCATAAGACATTTTATCTCTTCTCGACCGGCCGGGATGGGAACATCAACGGTATACTTCCTCTCGTGATGATGAGGAGTTTTCTTTTTGGAAATTTCATGGTCTCCCTGCCGTACTTCAACTACGGCGGCGTTTGCGCCGAAACTCCCGAGATCGCGCTGGGTCTGATTGACGAGGCAGCTGCTCTCGCACGCCGGGAGGGGAGCTCCCATATCGAGCTTCGCCATACCTGTCGCCTAAATGGTCTCCCCGAGAAGACAGGCAAAGTATCGATGAGACTTGAACTCTGCGGAAATCCCGACGAACTGTGGGACCGTTTTTCTTCGAAGCTCCGCAGTCAGATCAGACGTCCCCAAAAGGAAGGAATGGTCGCCCGTTTCGGAAGGGAAAACGAGCTTTTGGCCTTTTACCGCGTTTTCTCGACCAACATGAGGGATCTTGGAACGCCGGTCTACGGAATATCGTTCTTTCGGAATATCCTGAAGACTTTCCCTGACAGTTCATGGATATGTACTATCTACAACAAGAATGGACGTCCAGTTGCCTCAGGATTCCTGATCGGATTCAAAAAGACCCTCGAGATCCTGTGGGCATCGTCGCTCCGGGACTTTAACCACCTGAGTCCGAATATGCTACTCTACTGGAATATCCTTTCCTTTGCGTGTAAGAGAAACTTCAGTGTCTTCGACTTCGGCAGGTCAACACCAGGAGAGGGGACCTACCGTTTCAAGGAGCAGTGGGGCGCAAAACCGGCGCAGCTTTATTGGCATTACTGGACGAGGGATGCCGGTCCTCTGCCGGAGCTCAACCCGAAGAATCCAAAATACAGTATGGCGATACAAATCTGGAAGAGATTACCTGTGGCCCTTACAAAGATCATCGGCCCGGCAATAGTGAAAAATTTGCCGTGAAAAAAAACGGAAAAAGACAAAGTTAGAAGTAAAGGCAACCAGTAATGAAAGGCAGGGAGGATTTGAGAAGCCGGAAGTTTCACAAAAATAAATTTATTGTCTAGATACCACGTAACTTGCAGGTCGTCCAGCAATCCCTCATCCTTCGTCCGAGAAAGTGTCAGCGGTTTAAAACACCCCTTGAAGGTGCATCCCCAGTTGCTGCACTTTAAGATTGAAATCGGCAGTGTATAAAATATGTTCGGTAAGAATGATGATGACAGAAAGAGAGAAATGAAACATGAAAATCGGTATTGTAGGCTGCGGTCTGAATTCTGACTACCATATTAACTTCGCGCGATCATATCCCGGTAGCGAGATAGTAGGCGTTGTCGACAGAGATGAAAAGAAGGCTAAGGACTGTGCGCAAAGATATAACATTCAGGGAGTATTTTCCAGCATCAAGGAAATGGTCGAACAGTCAAAACCGGACGTCATTCATATAGTAACCCCTCCTAAAACTCACTATGCACTGGCCAAAGAGGCCATTAAATTGAAATGCAACGTCCTAGTTGAAAAACCCCTTGCACTCAAACTGCAGGACGGCCAGGAACTCTATGACCTGGCGGAGCGGCATGCAGTGAAACTTTGTACCATGCACAATCATCTCTTCGACCCCTGTATGGCTGGCGTTCGCGAACGGGTGAAGAGAGGAGACGTCGGCAAGATCATCAATGTAGAGAGCTATTATGGTCTTAATACGCAGATTCCGGCGTTCCGGGAGTATCCCATCCCGAACGTGCTGCCCTGGCTGTATACCATGCCGGGTGGCGTCTATCATGATTTTATGGCTCATCCCCTCTATGTGATGCTTGATTATACGGGGAAGCCCATTGATGTCAAAGTGATGCACAAGACGTTCGACACTCTTCCCCACGGAATACCGGATGAGCTCAGGATCTTGATAAAGGGAGAAAAAGCTTTTGGGACACTGACATTTTCATTTGCAGCAAAGCCCCATCTCCATTTTGTCAGGATCTACGGAACTGGCATGATGGCTGAAGTGGATTTTAATACGATGGTAAATATCCTCCATCCGGTTAGCTCACTTCCCAAAGCCGCACAGAAAGCAACCTACAACCTCTCAGAGAGCTGGCAGCTTTTCAAGGCAACAACGGCCAATGTTATCAATTTTATGCGAGGTAAGCTGAAGCCCTATCAGGGGATGAAGATCCTCATTCACCGCTTTTACGATCATGTCCAGGGGCAAGGAGAAATTCCCGTATCGCGGGAGCAGGCACTCATAGTTATTGAAACGATGGATGAAATATGGAGACAAGTACCTCCTAAGCCGTTAAGATTTGAACCGATCATTCCGACTGCAGCATATCCGGTGAAGCAAAGGGAGAAGGTTCTGGTGACGGGTGGAACCGGCTTCCTAGGGAATGCGCTGATAAGACGGTTGATTAACGAAGGATATCCTGTGCGGGTGCTGGCGAGAAAGCTGTCTAAGATTGAGCACTTAAAAGCCTTGGGTGTCGAGATCTTTTTCGGTGATGTGGCGGATTCAGAATCCTTGACGGCTGCGTTTCAGGGCATCGATCTGGTTCTGCATGCAGCCGCTGATACGGCGGGCAGTTCAAAGGCGGGAGAATTAAGCACCATCCAGGGAACGAGAAACGTCATTGATTTTTGCCGGCAGTTCAAAGTGAAGAAACTGATTTACATAAGCTCCTGCAGCGTTTACGGCGTTGCTGATTACAAGCAAGGGCACGTCGTCACTGAGGAATCTGCCCTGGAGCGTTTTCCGGAGAGAAGGGGGCATTACTCCCTGGCCAAGCTCAAGGCCGAGCAGCTCGTCACCGAGGCCATAAAGGAAAAGCGGCTGCCGATCGTGTGCCTCCGGCCCGGAACGTACTTTGGTCCCGGTGGAGATATCTTCACGCCCATGATGGGGTTTGCCGTGAGTCATAAATTGTTCATCATCATCGGAAAGGGCGATTTCTCTCTGCCGCTTGTCAGTATCGACAATCTGGTGGATGCAATCATAATGGTCATGCAAAAAAGCGAAGGCATTGGGAAAGTCTATAATGTTGTAGACAGCAATCCTCCCACCAAGAAGCAGTATGTCGAGTCATTCCTGAAAAAACTATATCCGAACGCAAAATATATCTACTTGCCGTATTTCATGTTTTACGGAATTGTCTATCTACAGGAGATCATGATCAATATGTTGAAGAGAAGTCCTTTCTTAACGAGATACCGCCTCGTCTCATCACAGAAAAAAATATCCTATGATTCATCCAGGATCCGGAACGAGCTGAAGTGGACGCCGCCCGCAACGATGCAGGACGCGTACGAAAAAGTCATTCACTATGAACGCAATAAAGCTGCGATACAATAATATTCAGGATCGAAGCATCATATGTGCGGAATATTCGGCGTAGTATCCGACAACAAGAGAGGCTTTTCCCTGGATCAGGCGACGATACATTGTTTCACCGGAGGCCTGTTGAAGGCGGGACCTCTAGAGATGACAAAATATGAGTGCAGCAAGATTTATTATTGGCAAGCAGTTGTCTAAATCAACGTTGGGACAGTAGTGATCCCCTCCGAGCAACAGATTAGCGGTCAATCTGCGTGCTGAGTAGGGGTTCACGCAATACATAGAACCATCTAAAATACGAGAGATGAAACCATATTTTAAAAAAAACCACGCAATAGAGTCAGCTATGACAGTGATTGAACTACGAAATGTAGCGATCTCAAATAAGAGATAATTGCACTCAAAAAGGATGATAAAAGAAACAAGATAAGGATAGAAAGTTCCATTCTTTCCTTTTTGCCTTTTTTCATACTTCTTCCCACTCATGAAGATCCATCGTACTATCCCCCCTGCCGCAGCACTAATTAATATATCAGATCTGTTGCATGGTTTTGCGGGGATCTTTCTTGGCAGGAGATATCAAAAAAAATTAGAAAATGAGCTTAGGGAACACTTCGGCGCAAAACATATATTTCTCGTCTCCTCCGGGAAAGCTGCCCTAACGATCATTCTTAAAGCACTTAAATCGCTCTCACCTAAAAGGAAGAGCGTTCTAATACCAGCATATACATGCTTCTCGGTTCCTTCGGCAGTTGTAAAAGCAGGCTTGACGGTAGCGCTCTGCGATATCGATCAAAAAACATTTGATTTTGATCCTGAACTCCTTGAAGATTCGCTTAGTGCGGATACGCTTTGTGTCGTTGCCGGTCATCTTTTCGGCATCCCGTCTAATATGGACAGAATACGGGAGGCTTGCCGAAAAAAAAGTATATTTGTCGTAGAGGATGCTGCTCAGGCAATGGGTGGCACCTATAAGGGCAACCGGATTGGAACTCTTGGAGATGTAGGTTTCTTCAGTCTCGGAAGGGGAAAGAATATTACTTGCGGGTCCGGCGGCATAATTCTCACCAATTCTGACATTATTGCCCAGAACATACAGGAACAGTGGTCTCATCTAAGAAATCCTGGTTTTGTAAACGCAATCACAGAAATCTTGCAGTTAACCATGCTCAGCGTTTTTATTTTTCCATCTCTATACTGGTTTCCTGCGGGTCTGTCATTTCTGAGATTGGGACAGACTTTTTTTTATAGGGATTTCCCTATTGAGAGGTTGTCTGACATGAAGGCCGGAATCCTTCACAAATGGCTTGACCGCCTAAACAAAGCTAATGCACAGCGAAGATCAAAAAGTGATGAACTCATCAGGACCCTCCATTTAAAACATCTTGAAGCTGGCATCCCCTATCTTAGATTGCCTGTCCTTACTAATGATAAAAAGACGAAGGAGAGATTCCTAGCATTTTCCAGAGAAGAGGGCTTGGGTCTTACCCCAATGTATCCCGCCCCAATAAGTGAGATCGAAGAAATCAGGGAGATGTTTCTCGGGCAACAGTACCAGACAGCGAAAGATGTTTCTGAGAGACTGTTAACGATACCAACACACAAATTCCTTAGTAGCCGCGAAATCATAAAGATCGCTTGCATGTTCTCTTCGGATGTGGTGTAATTATTCAATAATCATCCATGCTTGTAATCTTAGAATTGTTAGATGCGACAGTTCAGCCACCTGATGTAAGCAAATGGGACCTTAACTTTTAGAGTCCTTTTGTGTTGTTCAACAAGGTTATTATTGAAGCGGTATATTTCGATTAACAACCAAACTGAGAGAAAATTGTATGTGCGGAATCGCTGGCATATATAATAACATCCCCTGTGATCGGACCGAACTTGGTCGCGTCATCACGAAAATGACCGATGCAATAGCGCATCGCGGACCAGATGATTCGGGATGCTTCATAGATGGCGATGACAAGGTCGCTTTGGGTCATAGAAGGCTTAGTATCATAGATCTGAAGACAGGTCATCAGCCAATGTTCAATGAAGATGGAACTGTCTGTATTGTCTTTAATGGTGAAATCTACAATTTCGCTGCGATCAAGGCGGAACTCATTCTAAAGGGCCATCGGTTTTCCTCTAACAGCGATACCGAAACCATTATCCATGCCTATGAAGAATGGGGTGAAGAGTGCGTTCAGAAATTACGCGGAATGTTCGCATTTTGCATATGGGATGCAAGTCGGAAAATACTTTTCCTGGCCCGAGATAGGTTAGGGAAGAAGCCCCTTTTTTATTCGCAGCATAATGGGAAATTTGTATTCGCTTCAGAAATGAAATCAATTCTTGCGGACCCGCATTTCCCCCGGAGGATTGATTCCCAAGGTCTGACGGCATATTTTCTGTTTTCCTATATACCCGCTCCTCTTACAATCTTTGAGGGCATAAGGAAATTGATGCCGGGCCATTATCTGACGGTAAAAAATGGGTACATTACAATAAAGAAATATTGGGACGTAGTTTTTCAACCGGATACTAATAAAAGGGAACAGGAGTTCATTGCTCAATTTATGGAACTGCTGGAGGAGTCGGTCAAAATCAGGCTCATGAGCGACGTCCCCCTTGGCGCTTTTTTGAGCGGTGGAATTGATTCGAGCACTGTCGTCGCCTTAATGAGCAAAGGCGACAACAATGCAACCAAAACCTTTTCGATCGGATTCGGCGGTAATATCGGAGGATTCGATGACGAGCGAAAGTATGCGCGATTGGTTGCAGATAGATATAATACCGAGCATCGGGAATATGAAGTTATGCCGGCTATAGAAGATTTACTTGATGTTATCGTTCGGTCATTTGATGAGCCCTTTGCGGATGATTCTACCATTCCTTCATATTACGTGTGCAAAATTGCCCGGGAGAATGTTACTGTAGCCTTATCCGGCCTAGGAGGAGATGAAACATTCGGGGGGTACGAACGCTATCTTGGCTTTCAAATAAGTCAGTTTTACAACAAGATTCCCAGAGTAATACGGGAAAAGTTATTCATGAAACTGATTGGAAAGCTGCCTGAGATCTCATCGGGGACATACAAAATTAATCATATGAAGAGATTTATCAGGTCTTCCTCGACAAACCATGCAAGACAGTATCTTGGCTTCGTTTCGAAATTGAATGAGAGGTATAAAAGTTCATTTTTCACGAAGCAGAACTATTATGCCGGTGCGTTTGATTCTGCTGAAAGGGATTTTCTTGATGTTTTTAACGCTGAAAATGCTGAAGATCCTATGAATAAAGTATTTTACACTGACATGAAGACCTATCTGCCCGAAGATATTCTTTCCTGTACTGACAGGATGAGCATGTGCAACTCCTTGGAGGTGAGGGCTCCCTTCATTGACCACAAACTTGTTGAATTTTGCGCTACTATTCCTCCAGAAATGA
>DASRZZ010000096.1:0-7553 GCA_035685925.1 Syntrophales bacterium
GCGACACAGCCCACGATGACACTCTCACTGACGTCGAAGGAAAACGCCCCTTATGACCTCGCTAAGATACGTCAACTTGCCGACAATAACATTAAGGAAGACCTCTTAAGGATCCCGAATGTGGCTAATATGGAGGTATTCGGTGGGTATATCCCGGAGCTTCTTATCTCCATTAAGCCCGATTCCCTGAACGGCAACGGCATCAGTCTTACCCAGGTCCTGTCGGCAATTGCCGCTCAGAATATCAACATCCCCAACGGGTTGATAGTCAGGACGAGAGACCAGTTCATTCTAAAGACGCAGGGCGAGCTTACCAGGATCGAAAGTGCAGGAAACATTATCATCGGTCATGTAGGCAACGGAGATGTCCGGCTGAAGGATATTGCCGAGATCAAGCCCTCCCATCAGGAGAGGCAATCACTTTATCATGGAAACGGTAAACCGGGAATCGGCGTGAATATACTCAGGTCGCACGAAGGCAACAGTATCGATACGATAAGCTCCGTTGAGAAGTCCCTTCCCGTCCTAAAGAAGAAATACCCCATGATCAATTTCGAGATATCGGACACACAGAAAGACCTGATTGAGAAAGCTGTTGGTAACATGATGGAGGCCCTGCTGGAAGCGATCATCATGACCGTCGTCGTCATCTTCCTCTTCCTTGCAGACGTACGCGGAATGATAATCGCTGCAGTTTCCATTCCATTCACATATCTCCTGACATTCGCCGTCATGTTCGTGATCGGTTCGGAATTCAACATGGTAACGTTCACAGCAATTATTGTTGCCGTGGGTATCCTGCTCGACGACGCCATCGTGGTAATTGAAAACATCGAACGGCGCTATCACAAGGGAGAGGACTTGAAAGTCGCCGTATTCGGCGGAACCGATGAGGTCATGCTCGCCATTTTCTCCGGCACCTACGCGACTATCATGGTTCTAATCCCCATTATCTTCATCGGCGGCTATGTGCAAACAGTACTGAGACCGTTGTCTGTCACCCTCACGATTGCCCTCATTGCCTCTTATATTGTCTCTGTGACGATCATCCCACTCTTTGCCCCTCTGATCCTGCGCACCGAATCTAAGAAGAACCGCCTGGAAGCAGTCATTCAACTCTTCGACAGTAAGATCATTTCTCCTGTAAGAGACTTCTACGTCGCTACTCTTGACACCGCACTGAAACATCGGTTCCTTTTTCTTCTTGTTGCCGGTGTCATTCTGTACATAACCATTGAGGAGATGTCACTGATAGGTAGATCACTCGCCCCGCCCATGGATATAGGCATTGTAAAAATAGCTTTTGAGACGGATTCAAACACGTCCCTGGAAAGAACCGAAGATATACTGAACAGAATGGAAGCTGTCATCCTGAATACGCCAGGACTAGAAAGAATATCCACGACCGTCGGCTCCGAACCGGGTGTCATCAGTTTCGGGAGCGGTAGGATTCCGCAGCAGGGAATCATGACGGTGCATCTTGTGGACCGGTTCCACAGAAAAGAATCTATCTGGCAGATTGAGGACCACTTCAGGAATGAATTTGGTAAGATTGCAGGATTGAAAAACTCCGATGTCTACGATTACGGCGCAACCGCCGTTTCGTCGATAAGAGCGCCGGTAGATATCATGATCAGCGGGCCCGATGCCGTTGTGCTTGATTCTATCGGCGGCAATGTGATGGAAAAACTAAAAAAGGTCAGGGGCTTGACAAGTATGGCGAGGAACTGGACCTTTGATAAGCAGGAGTTTATATATCGGGTGGATATTGCCAAAGCTGGCATCTACGAAATGTCACCTGTCACTATCTCACAGCAAATGGCCACAGCCGTCAAGGGAGGGGCATCATCGGTTTTCAGGGTTCCTGGTCAGGACGGTTACTTTATAAGAGCACAATACGCGCCACAGTACAGAAACAATACTTCGTCCATCGAATCGATGCTTATTCAGACGCCTAAAGGTGCCATTCCTGCCAAAGAGTTAGGAATGCTGAGCACTTTAAAAACCCAGACCTTGATCACGAGGCAATACCTCCAGCCGACCCTTGATGTCTACGCCTACCGCAGCACCGCGGCCATATCCCAGATACAGGGCGGTATTGAGAAGGCGCTGAAGGACGTCAAGCTGCCGAAGGGCTATGCCATATCACATGAGGGCGATGTGAAGACAATGCGGGAATCCTTCGGCAGACTGACTTCAGCTCTGGCAATTGGCCTCATCCTCCTATATTTTTCTCTGGTTCCAGCCTTTAAATCATGGATTCATCCCTTGACCATTATGTCGGCGATTCCCCTATCACTCATAGGTGCCGTCTGGTCCATGCTCATCATCGGAAAACAGCAATCGCAAATTGCTTTCATGGGAATGATTCTGCTTTGCGGGCTTGTGGTCAAAAATTCCATCCTCCTCATTGATTTCATTGAAGAGGCTCGCGCAAGAGGCGACAACATAAGCGAGGCCATTAGAGGCAGCGTAAGGATCAGGACAAGGCCCATCCTAATGACTGCCGTGGGGACAAGCGTCGGCATGCTGCCAATTGCACTTGAATGGGCCATTGGCCTTGAAAGGCTTTCGCCCCTTGCGATTGTGGCAATTGGTGGGTTGATGGTTTCTACATTCCTCACACTTATCTATGTACCAATCCTTTACAGCCTCTTTGACGGTTTGAAGGAAAGGCTGGGTAAGATGTTGACCAGAAAGAGTCTTCTGTGATAGTCCGGCTGAAAATCTTTAATCATGATCGTATGTAATAAATCTTGAACGACACAGCCAATACCAAAAATCTCTTTTTTTCCTTCCTGCGTCTCGGAATTACTGCGTTTGGTGGTCCTGCGATGATTGCACACATTAGAGAACTCTCTACCGAGCATCATCAATGGATTGACCAGAATGACTTTAAAAACGGAGTCGCTCTCTGTCAGGCTATACCGGGGGCTACAGCTATGCAGACAGCTGCTTATGTGGGGCTCAGGGTTCGCGGGATCTTTGGAGCACTGGCTGCATATACAGGGTTCGGATTGCCGTCTTTCATCCTGATGTTGATCCTATCCATTGCATATGCCCGATTCAACGACCTTCCCAAAATCATTTCTCTGTTTAATGGTCTTCAAGTGATCGTAGTTGCTATAATTTTCAATGCGGCATATTCTTTTGGCAGAAATGTGGTTCATGATTACAAAAATGTTATCCTCGCCTTCTTAGCCCTCATATCATTCTGGTTCGGTGTAAGCCCTTTTATTGTTATTGTTGGAGCTGGCATTCTTGGCATGGCCTTTCTAAAAGTATCCGCCCCAGGCACCGCGGTCAATTCGAGAACAAAAGAGTCTCAATGGAATACCAAGCAAATCATTGGCCTTCTGATCGCTTTCCTTATATGTCTTACCGTGATTTATTTTTTGAACTCCACACTCTTCAACCTAGCAGTAGTAATGCTGAAAATAGACCTCTTTGCCTTTGGTGGAGGTTTTGCCTCCCTCCCGTTAATGCTGCATGAAGTCGTCATTAACCGGGGATGGCTGGACAGCAAGATCTTTATGGATGGGATAGCGCTCGGTCAGATAACACCTGGCCCCATTGTAATTACGGCTACCTTTGTGGGATATTTGGTTCATGGGATTGCAGGTTCACTTGCGGCTACCATCGCTATATTTACACCTTCATTCTTCATGGTGGTCATAGTTGCGCCATTTTTTGAGCGGCTGAAGAATTCGGCATATTTCATGCGGGCTGTAGAAGGAATATTTGCTTCCTTTGTTGGCCTCCTTTTGTTTGTATGCATCAAATTTGCTGTAGCTGTTCCATGGGATATTATGAGGATCCTACTGGGAGTTGCAGCATTAGTCGCATTGCTTCGCAAGGTGGATGTTCTCTATATCGTGCCGGTCGGTGCTATTATCTCGGTAGTCGTTTTATGATATTTAGTGAGCGTTTTTTAGACAAGTTCGGACTGCCGGTCGTTCTGCTGGCATTTTTTCTATCTGCCTTATATGCACCTTTTGTATTCTTGGGAGGTTCTGACATGGCCCTGATAGGTATGATACTATGGGGAGTTGGTGTCGGTGCTCAGGATTCGCTGCTCAAATCAATTCTGGCGGGTATTATTCCGGCGGAGAAAAGGGGCACGGCCTTTGGGTTATTCGATACGGGATTCGGTTTTGCCTGGTTCATCGGGAGTGCCTCGATGGGTCTTCTATATGAAATATCCATTCCGAGCCTCATTCTCTTTTCCATAGTGCTGCAGCTTACAGCCCTGCCCTTCCTGGTAATCGCCGAACGGGGATAAGGAGCACCTCGACATATTCGAGGATTTGCTTGCATATCTTCTCGCCGCCTATTTCATTTGTTCAAGAATTTCTACAGCCTTTGAACACAAGGAGAAGGACCTCACCTTCGGGTTTCACGACACGTCTCAATTCCTTCAAACCGAGAACTGGGTCGGGCACAGAACAGAACACAAAAGTGGCGACAGCCGTATCAAATGAATTGTCGGGGAAGGAAAGGGCCTGAACGTCACCCTCAATAAGATTTATGGCAAGACCAAGTCCATCGGCTCGTTTCCTAGCTCGGGGAAGCATCTTTTCTGCGATGTCTATACCTGTTATATCGACGCCTTTTGGATAGTAGGGAAAATTCTTGCCCGTTCCGACACCCACTTCGACAATTTTTCCCATCGCATGTGACAGCAATCGTTGGCGCCAGCCCCCGAAAGTTCGTTCGGAGAAAAACTCGATGATATCATAATAAGGTGCTATGCGGTTGTAGCGTGCCTTTGTTTGTGCAATTAAATCTCTGTCCATTCAGCGAACCCCTCATGCCTCAGGAGCAAAGTTTTTCAAAAGTGGTGCCGGAGCAGCCCCTATGTGAAATATACTCTCTTATTCGAACTTTTCCTTCGTCCGTATCTTTACCATGTAATCGACAGGGCACACGGCAAATATACCATCCCCAGAAAGACCTGAACGAGCGACCCGAAGAATGTGCTTTCAATCTCATTTACTTTTTCATGAGGCACAATGATTTGAATCAGATTATGGACAGTATATTCATTTAATGTTACCTGTTCGCCAATACCCCTGACCTCTGAGACTGTCAAATTTCGGATCCCACTATGCGCCAACTCTTTTATGATATTTTCACGACAGGTTGTTCTGACAACAGCCATTAGCATTTTCATGTCATTCACCTCCTATTCTCAAATGCAAATCCGAATCGTGAGTACGAGGCATTTTACGGATGCTTAAACTCTTTTCTCCATTCTATATTTATTCTTTTGTCCAGGATGCGTTGCTCTGTATGGAGGACTTGAAAAAGAATATTTCGCAGATGCCCTACGTTACCTGTGATTCAGCCGTCCGCCGTAGTAACCTTCCATCATGGAAGAGAAAAAAAGTGCGACGAAGCCAAAACCATAGATAAAATGCCAGACCGTATGTTCCCCTTTAACAAAGTAAGCGCGGAACAAAATAAGCACTATCCCAAGAATAATCATGAAATATGATATCCATATTTTGTATATGAATATTTTTGTTTTTGCGCCCTTGTATTTCGATTTCCATGTTGTCCAGCCAGTGATCGCTGTAGGAATAATCATCGCGACGCAGGCAAGGAGACATAAATAAGCAGCCAATTCAAAGCATTCAACGTTAGAAAAAAGATGAAGCACCATGAATCCGGCGGATGCAGTGATAAAAGATATAGGGAAATGAGTTAAAATGACATGCCAGTGAATATTGTGCTTGACGACCATGCGGCTCCAGAATGTGTTAGCATCGTTCATTATAGTTCCCCCATGGTCTTGACTGAGTGGCCAATATATCAGCCTGACTAATAGGTATTACGTCTATATATTCGTATCAGGCATCGATATCTTTTTTCATTCTTTCAAATTCTTCCTTCGTTATTTCACCCTTGGCGTAACGGGATTTCAGGATATCCAGCGGGGACTGCCCGTTTTTCTTACCCGGCCGCATATTCTGAAGAATCAGGTAGACGATGACTGCTATAAGAATAAGAAACAGGACCCACATGATATGGCCTCCGTATCCGTAATACATCATGTGATCCCAACCACCACTTGGTCCATATCCGGGTCCATAACCGGGTTGAGCGCATGAAAAACACAGAAAAACAAAGAGCATGATCAACGGACACTTCTTTCGCATCTTCCGTCTCCTTCATCGGATCGGGTATGTGTCTTCTAAAGTTGAATGCGATCTAAGCATATGTCGAGAGCCAGTAATAAAATTAGACTCCCGATTATTTAATTGCGCTCTCTCAATAGATATCTGTTTGTCTCAATACTCAGATTTCATCCATCCTGTATTCCTGTCCACCAGGATCTTATCGACCAGAGAATTATTCTCGGTCAGAATCTCGGCTCAAATGCAGTCCCCTTATCCGTTGTGCTTCCCATCTTCAGATTCGGGTTCCTTGAGGACTACAAATAATCTTCCACCTCCGCCTGTGCGTCCTTTTCTTCCAATGGCTTAGACGGCTGCCTATACTGAGGTCCGTAACCGGGTCATCCCCACATCATGCCGGGCCTCATACCGTAACCTGCGCCGTAACCCATCATTCCCCCCGGTCCGTAGCCGCCGCAATACGGACAATACCAGCCTGGCTTGTTATCGCTTTGCTGCGCCTGCCCGCTTGTCTGACTTTGAGCCAATGCGGGGTATGAGAGTAAACACACTGTCACGAATGTCAAAACAGCCAATATGTTGATTCTTTTTATACTGTCCTCCTTTCGTTTTCGAATGTTTAACTTCCAGAGCTCATGTTCATACTTTATAGAATCCCCCTTTCAGCTAACGCCATTTGCCCGTCTGCCGCTGAAAGGGCACTTTCCTAAATGATCATTCCTGAAGGAAAACATTGGAATGAACTACTGATGTCAAGAAATAATTTGTACATAAATTAACTTGATTTGCCAGTCTCCATCAATGCGGCAAACTCTCATTTTTGCGGTTTATATGCCTTAGTCCGGAAAAAGCCGTTCGAGTTCAGGTTATCCAGAGGCATGGCAGGAGAGTATGGTCGAATGGGAACGTGAATGAAGGTGCTATGTTTTATTTTTCGCTACCTTTACCAGACTCACAGATAGACAATAGACTGTCACACGTCTCACTGATCGAAAAGAAGAAATTTTAACATTTCTCCCTATAATGATCAGTCCTGTATAGCTACGTGATGTATTGATAAGTGTTAGCAACAAATAATGCGACAATTCTTTCGGGGATGGGTATTATTTTTAAGACAATTGACGATATATTAAAAATATTCGCTGATATTCATGAAAAGTAATGGGTAAGTGTTGTACAGTCGATTGTGGGTTCTGCATTGAGTTACTGGAAGCGAGTTTGTACCAAATGCGCTTGTGTAGCAGCTTTCATCCAGTAATTTGCAATGACGACCAAAGAAAAAAGGGGATGGTCGGGTTACCAACAACACCTACAAACAAATAGTTGTCGATTTGGAATTGTGGTGAGGATAACCATTTGAACTGTAGTCTTGAAACACGCTATACCTTACCATCTACTTTCCCCTGTTTAGTA
>DASRZZ010000097.1:0-11297 GCA_035685925.1 Syntrophales bacterium
TAACTTTGCACTCTTTGTTGATTTTGAGGCAGGTGATGATGTCCAGAGGAAAATGGTCGAATACGTCTTTGCCATACTGAAGGATAAAAAAGGCAGGTCCGGTTTTCTGAATTTTGCCGTGCGGATAAATAAAGAGTGCGACTGCTGGGCCTATGAAAACTCGCGTATTGCACCGGACGTTGGGATTCTTGCATCGCTAGATCCTGTAGCCATAGATAAGGCGAGCCTTGATCTCGTGAATGCGTCTTGTGGCAAAGAAATCTTCAAGGAGGCCCATCCCCAGCAAAACCCCTTGCTCCAGCTTGAGTATGCCCAAATGCTCGGTCTGGGAAGTATGGATTATGAACTGATAAAGTTCTGATAAAATTAACAGGCACCAACTACGGCCACGATCCATGAAGGCTGTTTAGAACATCATATCCTCAGAGGGTGAACTCTGTATTTGGGTCAGAGAGTGTTCCTGCCTTTTATGCAGATTCCAATCCGTAAGTGCGCCACGAGGCTGCACAAGAGATGAGGGGAGGTCCCTCGAAGTCGGCTTGCAGGAGCGGGCTTCAAACCACCTTAAGCTGCAACGGTAAAGAGCCGTTGTGGTGAGCGTTAAGGAAAAGGCAGGACATGACCCTGTCAGGTGAGTATCAGGGAGGCGAGCGCAAGCGAACTACTTCTGAGATGCCGAAATGAAATGGACGATGTCAGAACTGGGGGACTTACGGATCTTCAGGATAAGTCCAGGAGGGACCTGTTTACGGCCTGGGCGGCATCCGGCATAAAGGTAGCGCGAACAGGCTCTTGTGTGGAACGTGGGAACCTGTCGTTCCGATGATAAGGGAGAAATTCAAGTGGAGGACCCACAAGAATGAGAGTACCGATGCGGAGCACGGGGGCGGAGCAGCCAATAGTAGGGAGGAAAGTTCTGTAATGGAACTGGACCGAAGGGGCTGCGTTGTCTGGCTTTATTTTCAGGTCAACCAGGAATGGGAGGAGCCTCGTGGATAAAGCAAAGAGACAGGAAACTCGCATGCAAACGTGCTGTTAAATTAATGCAGGTTGTAAAATGGAGAATCGGAGGGTAGGGAAGGGGTATTTGCTGAGTAACGTATGAAACCCGAGACAAGAAAACATAGGTTATCAGTGGGTTAGTATATAAAATGGAGAGGCCCACTCGTCATCATTGTATGAGCGATATCATTATACAAATTTCTTAGGAGATTGAGATCACTTCATTGTCCATCAAGTGATCTGAACCCCTAATGGTAATATGTATAATAACATCGAACATACGGTAATGATAATTGACCCTTTTTATTTTATGATTAATCCACTGATAACCTGAAATTCTTTGTAGTCTTTGCATTGTTCATATTATGTCACCTGAAAACTATGGCTAACTTAGAACTATTAAATCCCGCAACTCCCCAAGAAATCTTGGGTTAAAATCAGCCGGATTCGCACTCTTTCAACTACCCGCCTCGGCAAGAGAATTACCAAGATATCTCCTAAAGGGATCGATTTGATCATCGAAGGGCTTAATGAAACCATTGGCAGGTAAATCGAGAAGCCGGGGGTTTTTCTGGCTCACGCTTAAATAGAACTGTACGATATTCTGCTTGACATATTACGGAACGCGGAATATCTTAATTCATGATTAAATCCTTTTCATCCAGAGAAACGGAGGCACTGTTCAACGACTTTCCTGTGCGCCGCTATCAATCAATTGAGCGACAGGCGAGACGTAAACTCTTATATCTTCATAGTGTACGAACACTCCAAGATCTGTCAATGCCCCCGGGCAACCGATTGGAAACTCTCAAGGGGGATAGAAAGGGACAACATAGTATCCGTATTAACGATCAATGGCGGATCTGTTTCAAGTGGCGAGAAGGCAATGCCTTCGACGTGGAAATCACGGATTACCATTAGGAGATTGATATGCAGAAAAAAATAGAAAAACTTGATCCCATTCGGCCCGGCGAGATTCTCTTTGAGGAGTTTATGAAACCTGTGGGCTTGAGCATCAATCAACTAGCCAGGGACATTGACGTGTCGCCTGGCAGAATCAGCGAGATTGTCAGTGGAAAGCGTGCCATTACCGCAGATACAGCATTACGTCTCGGAAAATACTTTGGGGTGTCTCCTGAGGTCTGGTTGAATCTGCAAACGGATTATGATTTGCGTATTGCCAGATGTACCACCTGGCCGAAAATAGAATCTCGCGTTAGAATTCGAGCGGCATAATGCTTCTGGTTAGGAAGAATACATTTAGCTAGCACATTAGACATCAAACTATTTCTATCTTCATGACCTACCCCAGAACGTATACCACATTCAGAGTCTGAGTTCTGCCGTTCATATGTATGATGGTCGGGGACAGGCGACTAACTATTTTTTCGGGAGTGTTTGTTTGTCATAAGGTGCAAAGAGCCTTAAAAAAGATTGCATAGGTACTTAAAGGCTGTTAAAGTCCGTCAGAAAAAAAATGAAAATACATTCGTAAAAGGGGGGACTTGTCGATGGATCAGAGTCGTCAAACGGGCCCTTCACGTCTTGTCCAATCTCTTATTACCAGTATCATAATCGTCACGGCATTTCTCTGTCAGGCATGCAGTAGCGAAAAGAAGGTATCGACAGCACCAGCTCCTACTGTGACAGTCTTGACTGTCGTCCAGAAGGAAGTTCCCGTCGTTGCCGAATATGTTGCGCAGACACAGAGTTCACATCTCGTCAACATCCAGGCCCGCGTGAGCGGATTCCTCGACAAGCGTCTCTACACTGAAGGTGCTGTTGTAAAGCAGGAGCAGGTCCTTTTTCAAATGGACCCCAAACCGTTTCAGGCCCAGCTTGCCCAGGCGAAGGCCGCCCTAGCCAGACAAGAGGCAGCGTGTGAAACGGCCCGTTTGAGCCTGGCGCGGACGAAACCGCTGGTCGAACAGGAAGCACTCTCGCAGAAAGACCTTGATGATGCCACAGGACAGTATCAATCAGCATTAGCGGCAGTGGACCAGGCAAAGGCACAGGTCGAAACGGCAGAGTTGAATCTGTCCTACACAACCATAACGTCTCCTATAACCGGTATCAGCAGTTCGGCCCGCCAAACAGAGGGCACCTATATAAACCCCCAGAACAGTCTCCTTACGACAGTAGCGGCTCTCTCACCTATATGGGTGAACTTCAGTATTTCGGAAAATGAGATGCAGAGATACCGCGAACAGATCTCCAAAGGGCTTCTGCGCGCTCCCAAACAAGAGCGGTACATTGTCGAGATTGTGCTTGTAGACGGATCGATCCATCCTTACACCGGACAGCTAACTTTTGCCGAACCGTCCTATAACCTGCAAACCGGTACTTTCGCCATCCGTGCAAGCGTCGATAATCCTGGCGGGACACTGCGGCCTAACCAGTATGTCAGAGCGCGCTTAAAAGGCGCCATCCGTCCCAAAGCGATACTCCTTCCCCAAAAGGCTGTACAACAAGGGCCCAAGGGCCATTTTATCTGGGTGGTGGACAACGAGAACAAAGCCGAGCAGCGACCTGTTACCGTTGGGGAATGGCACGGAGATGACTGGTTCATACTGGAAGGGTTGAGTAGTGGTGAACGGGTAGTGGTGGACGGCGTCTTGACGCTCCGACCTGGCATGCCGGTCTCGGTGAAGTCTGATGATTCTGGTCAGGGATCAGTGACTTCCACAGCTTCCGACAAAAAGTAAACCTCGAAGGTTCTAAAAGAGAGACATAACGCATGTTCTCCAAGTTCTTCATTGAGCGGCCCATCTTCGCCACCGTTATCGCCATCATCATCTGCCTTGCAGGTCTTGTCGCCATGAAGGTCCTTCCTGTCGAGCAATATCCAACCATAACGCCGGTGCAGGTCACGGTCTCGGCAACTTATCCTGGCGCGGACTCGCAGACCCTCGCCGATTCTGTTGCTGCGCCAATCGAGGCACAAATTAACGGCCTGGACAACATGCTCTATATGTCGTCTACGAGTTCGTCAAACGGCCAGTTGCAGCTCACCGTCTACTTTGAACTCAACACCAACCCGGACATTGCACAGGTACAGGTTCAGAATCGGGTAAGTCTCGCAATGCCGCAGTTGCCGGATGCCGTCGTGCAGCAAGGTGTTTCGGTGCAAAAGAAGGCGTCGACCATAATGATGCTCATAGGCATCTACTCCAAAGGCGAGCGCTACAGCAGCAATTACATCGCGAATTATGCCAACGTGTATATCCTGGACGCGATTAAACGCGTGCCGGGCGCAGGGCAAGCGCAGATTATGGGTGTTCCCGATCAGGCGATGCGTATCTGGATGAATCCGGACCGGATGGCCTCGCTGGGGATCACCACCACTGACATTCAGCAGGCTGTGGCAAGTCAGAACGCCTTGTACGGCGCCGGGCAAATCGGGCAACAACCCACACCGGGGCCGGTGCAGTTGACGTTTCCTGTGGTCACCCAAAGGCCCTTCACCGAGCCTGCGATGTACGAAAATATTATCCTTCGCGCAAGCCAGGATGGTAGCGCCATCGTGTACTTAAAGGATGTCGCACGAGCCGAGGTCGGTTTGAAGCAGTACATCGTTGACAGCAAGCTCAACGGAACTCCCGCAACCTTTATAGCCGTTTATCAGCAACCCGGCGCAAATGGGCTTGAGGTGTCGAAAGCAGTCCGCCAGACCCTTGAAGAAATGAAGCCGCGTTTCCCCAGCGGGCTTGACTACGTAGTATCCCTAGACACAAACGACTTTGTACGCATCTCCATTAAAGAGGTCGTTCACACGCTGTTCGAGGCTATTGCGCTCGTGGTGCTCGTTGTATACCTCTTTCTTCAGAGCTTCCGTACAACCATCATCTGTATGGCGGCGATCATCGTAGCCCTTGTCAGCACCTTTACGGGAATGCTCGCCTTGGGATTTACCATCAACCTGCTTACTCTCTTTGGCCTGATCCTAGCAATTGGTATGGTTGTGGACGATGCCATTGTGGTGGTTGAGAATGTCGAGCGGAACATGGTCATGTTCCATCTTCCTCCGAAGGAGGCAACCATCAAGGCCATGGGTGAGATATCCAGTTCACTGGTTGCAGTGGTGCTTGTCATGGCATCAGTTTTCATCCCTGCCGCATTTCTGCCCGGCACCACCGGTCAACTCTACAAGCAGTTCGCCATCACCATTGTCATATCCGTCGCGGTATCCGGCTTTGTAGCACTTACACTCACGCCGGCTATGTGCGGGGTTATTCTGAAACATGTCACCCCCCCGACACGCGGCTTTTTTGCGTGGTTCAATCGTGAGGTAGACAACATTACCCGCGGCTTCGGCGATGCCGTTATCTTCGTCATAAAAAGGGCGGTCATGGCCTTTGTCATCTTAGCGATACTTGTCGGTTGGATCGTATACCTCTTTAAGGAGATCCCCGGAAGCTTTGTACCTATGGAGGATCAGGGTTACGTCATGGCGGCGATCATCATGCCGGACGCTGCGAGTCTTGACCGCACATCGGCTGTGGCCAAGCGAGTGGAGGATATCTTCAAGAACATACCGGGTGTTCAGGACCGTACCGAGATCAACGGTTACAGCCTGCTCGATAGTGGGTTTAAATCCAATGCAGGGACATTCTTTGTAACCATGAAACCTTTTGAAGAAAGGTATTCTTCGGTAAAAATAGCGCGTACCGAAAACGCGCGAGCGGTCTTGACAAGTCTGAACCAAGAAGCAAGTAAAATCCCGGATGGCTTAGTGATCCCCGTGGCACCGCCGGCAATTCCCGGCATCGGGACAATGGGTGGCTTTGAATTTTGGATCCAGGATACGGGGGCCGGCGAAGCGGCGAAACTGGATGAGCTTACGAAGCAATTCCTCAGCAAGGCACGCCAGCGCCCGGAGCTTGCCGGGCTGAACTCAACCTTCCGCGCCAATACGCAGCAGTTACGTGCCGATGTGGATCGCGACAAGGCGAATCTCCTCGGCGTTGCCGTAAAGGATATCTACAACACGATACAGGCTCAATTTGGGTCTCTAACGGTCAGCCAGTACAACGAGTTCAGCAGGGTATGGCAGGTTATTCTCCAGTCAGAGCCTAAATACCGCATAAATCCGGAGGACCTGACGCGTCTATATACGAGGTCGAATCAGAATGAGATGGTGCCTCTATCTGCGGTCGTCACAACCAGATGGGTGACCGGCCCTGACCTGCTCCCCCATTTCAATGGATTTCCCGCGGCAAAAGTAAATGGCAATGCCGCCCTGGGGTACAGCTCAGGCCAAGCCATCACTGCAATGGAAGAGGTTGCCCGAGCGGTACTGCCACAGGGCTACACCTTTACGTGGTCTGGTCTTGCCTTTGAGGAAAAGAAATCCGGCAGCACATCGGCAGTTGCCTTTGTGTTCGGTCTGATCATCGTCTTTCTCGTACTTGCCGCCCAGTACGAGTCGTGGACTTTGCCGGGGTCCGTCATGATGGCTGTACCATTCGGGGTTCTTGGCGCCCTTACTGCAAACTGGTTGCGAGGTCTTCAGAATGACGTCTACTTTCAGATAGGCCTTTTGGTGCTGATCGGTCTTGGGGCAAAGAATGCTATTCTCAGGGTCTCGTTTGCTGTTGAGCTGCGCAAGCAGGGTAAATCAATCATGGAGGCCACCATTGAGGCCGGTGAGCAACGCTTGCGGCCTATCATCATGACCTCACTCGCCTTCGCCTTTGGTGTCCTGCCTCTCGCAATCGCCATGGGTGCAGGAGCTAATGGCCGCCATTCCATCGGTACCGGCATCATCGGAGGCATGATCGGAGAGACCACACTGGCTATGCTCTATGTACCGCTGTTATTCTACCTCTTTGACCGGCTAAGCGAACGTTCTCAGGCGAAGAAGAAAGCGCGTGCGATGAAGGAGACCACTGACGGACCCATACCGGAAGCACTGTCCCATGGGGAGAAGGAGGATGGCTGACCCTAATATCATTTTCTCGCTACAAGGTCATCCATGAATTTTCGCAGTCTTTCCCCCCAAAATTTAAAGGCAGCTTCCGCGGAACCCCATTTACTGAACCTTTCCGTGAATCCCGCATGATACTCACCCTGTGCAACGGCGATGACTTCATTGGTGGAAGAATCCAGGACCATCAACTGACTGGTCGTTGCCCCTGATCCGCTCCATGAATCCGTGGCACCTTTCTTGATGAGACTTATGCCCAATCCGACCGGAATTACAGATGTGACGGCGCTTACGCCAGGACGGCTCTGTTTCAAGTCCACGATTGCGAAACGAAAACGCGCCACGTCGGGACCGGGCTCGGCCACAATCTGGTATTTGTCTTTAAGGGCATCGATGACGGCCTTGGTACAGGCATCCGCCAGATTCTTCATCTCTTCGGCATTGATGACTTTGGACTCTGAATCATCGGCCAGAGCAAAGACAACATAATCCACCATGATTTTTTTGTATTTGTGAAAATCAACGCCCGGCTTCAACCAGCGCATATTGGCGCCCCCTTCGGGGCTGGGCTGGAGATTCTTGTAATAATCTCCCAGAAAATCTGCCTTTGCGGGCACCTGTGCAGGTTTTTTCACAGGGGTCGTCGTTGCGCAACCTGCAAGGAACATCATTCCTATGAAGAACACGAATATTTTTTTCAATTCCGCACCTCCTTTTTGTCTTGTTCATCTTTATGTACAGACAGTTTATCAGCCTCGGTCACCCATCCACCACCCATTGCCTTGTAGATATTGATGAGAGCGGTGTACAGCGAGGCATTGTATTGGACATAATTAAGCTCCGCCGGGAACAACTGTTCCTCCGCCTGTAAAACCGTTGAATACGGAACATATCCGCCCTCATACTTTAGCTTTGCCAACCGGGTATATTCTCCGGATGCGTCGACAAGGCGCTTTTGGGCCTGGAGCTGCTCCGCAGTCTTTGTGCGGGCAATCAAAGCGTTTTCGACATCGGCGAAGGCACTTTGAATCGCCGACTCGTAGGCGAGAAGCGCGGCTTTGCGCGCCGCTTCGGCCTGTTGCACCTGGCCGGAAATTGCACCGCCCGTGAAGATCGGCCCTGTAATCGACCCGCTGTATGACCATTGACGTGCAGGACCTTTAAAGAGATTCGAAAGGTCCTCGCTTGCCTGGCCGTAACTGCCGGTTAGGGAGATTGTCGGAAAATAGAGTGCCTGTGCCGCACCGATCTGCGCATTAGCGGCAATCAGGTTCTGCTCTGCCTGGGCAATATCCGGCCGCCGTTCCAGCAATTGTGAAGGAAGACCGGAGGGTACGGACGGCATAGCAAGTTCACGCAAGGGTTTGCCGCGGGCAATCGGTCCAGGATTTCGACCCAGAAGCAGAGACAGGGCATTCTCCGTCTGAACGATTTGTGATTCAATCTGCGGGATAGTAGCGGCTGCCGTCTCGTACCGTGTACGAGCCTGTTCGACGGTCATTCTCGATACCTGCCCGTACTTAAATTGAAGCTCGAAGAGCTTCATAGACTCTCCGTAAGAGGCCATATCATCTTTTGCGATCAGCAACTGTTCGTCAAGGCCCAGGAGCTGGATGTAAGTGCTCGCCACAGACGCAACCAGCGATAGAATGACGCCCCTGCGAGCCTCTTCTGTGGCAAGCAGGCTTGCCTGGGCAGACTCGGAAAGGCGCCGGATACGACCCCACAGGTCAATCTCCCAAGTTGCACCAGCAAAGATCTGGAATGCATTCTGGGGATTTGATACATAACCCGGTATTGGCGTGGCATTCATCTCACTTCCCCGCTGGCGGGCCGCACTTCCACCGTAACTAACCTGCGGAAAGAGTGGTGAACGGACCTGGGTAAGGATAGCGGCAGCTTGTTCTATATTAGCGGCGGCAATCTTGACGTTCTTGTTATTGGCAAGGGCCTCGTTGATAAGGCCGTCAAGAACCGGGTCCTGAAACATCCGCCACCAGGACTCGTTCGATGTATCCTGCATCTCCTTTACTGCGTAACGGAATAAATCCGGTTTATTGACCACGGGCCGTTGGTAGTCGGGACCAATCATGCAGCCAGCCAGAATGAGTATATAGGCGGCAAGAAAGATATGACTCATATCCCTTGTCTTACTTCTTTCCGGCTGTCGTATCATCCAGCGTTCCTTCAATCTCATGTGTATTCCTCTTCCGAAGAAGAGGCTTACTTTTTCTTGCCGCCGCTCATGCAGAAGATCAAACAGATAGAAGAAGAGTGGCACGCGAAGTATAGCCAGTGTCGACTCTCTTATCATACCGCCTATGATGCCCGTACCAATGGAATGGCGGGTTCTCGTCTCCCATCTACAGAGAGGCTTCGTCAATCCATACCAGACCAGGAAAATTCATAGCCTTGAGGAACTTTGATAGGATCTTTCTTTTTCTGCGAGGGAGTATAAGAAAACCGTCATTGTATGTCAACGGAATAAAGGCCGCCTATTACCATTTGAAGTCTTGAATGCTTCTTGAAAATAGCCAGGTGTATGTTACAAGGAAGGAAACGGTAAATGGGGGAATGTGGAGTACACCTTATCAATGAAATTGATTATGCCGAGTCGTTAATGATTAACTATTGAAATGTCGGTTTTTTCTTTTAGATCAGGCATGCAATGTTTCATGCGGCATTCATTTAAGTTGATCTGGATAATGACTTGTGTGGGCGAGATTAATTAAAGATGAAGATAACTGCTTGAAAACCTCCCCAGAAGCCGATTTCGCCAATTCAATCGCCTCGGTTACGGTGAGAATAGTCTATAAAGCAATCCAATAGCGCCTCCTGCCAATACAATCCAGCAGGAGTTAATTTTGAAACGAAAAAGGACAAAGGCTGACATCAGGGCCAGTGCCAACGCGGGCCAATCTACAATGGCAGTCCGCCCGAGTTGCCAGGTGACTCCCGCCATAAGGCCAAGGGCTCCCACGTTAACCCCGTCAAGAAATGCGCTGGCCCAAGGTGAGCGGCGGATCACTTCTACAAGAGGAAAAATTGCGGCGGCAAAGAAGAAGGATGGGAGGAAGATTCCGGCTGTCGCCAGCAGAGCCCCATGCGTACCACCCAAGAGATAACCGATGAATGTAGCGGTGGTAAAAACTGGACCCGGTGTGAACTGACCTACTGCGACTGCGTCGAGAATCTGATGATCAGTAAGCCAGCCCAGGCCATGGACAAAATCGTTACGTAAGAACGCCAGGAGCACGTATCCTGAACCGAAGACCACTGATCCAATTTTCAGGAAGGTTAGGAACATGGTCGCGGGGTTGAATGGAACCAGGATCGTTGCAGCGTTCTGAGCCAGAGGTAATCCTAGGGTCGGTAGGAGGGATAGGCTTGCATTACCGCTCTGGCCCTGACACCAAAAGCGCCATCCATTTTGAATCGCCATTACCAGCAACCCGCTTCCAAAAATAAGAGCAACGGCGCTGAAGTTCATCAGATATAAACACAGGATGAGAACTCCAACTACTGCCAGGAGAGTGCCCTTGACCGCTGTCCGAATGAGTCTCAATAACGCCTGGAAGATAATTGCAACAATAACGGGCTTAATACCGTAAAGAAGCCAAACGGCTTGAGGTGTTGCTCCATATTTTACATAAGCCCACGCAAGCGCCATTACGATAAACATGGCCGGCAGGATGAAACAGACCCCTCCCGCGATCAATCCCCTCCATCCCGCTCTTTCATAACCAAGATATATGGCCATTTCCGTGGAATTCGGCCCAGGAATCAGGTTGGCTGCTCCGAGGAAATCCAAAAAGCGCTGTTCACTCATCCATCTGCGCCGATGGCAAACCTCATCCTGCATCATGGCGATATGCGCGGCAGGTCCGCCGAAGGCGATTGTACCCAGTTTGAGAAAGAGCCTTGCCACCTCCCCAACAGAACTCCAGGACTTTTGACTGTTCGTACTCGTATACTTTTCATCCATGCGATAAAACAGCTGACAGAGTCTGCAGCGGATCTTTTTAATATTTGCTCAATATTTCACTGCTGCGGCAAGATCAAGATCGGCTATATAGAACCCTACGGTGACGACGGCACTAATGATGACACCCCGGAGAATGTAATTCAGCATCCTGTGGGAGTCGAATTTCTGCTCCATTTTTATAGTCGAAAAAATGAAGCCAAGAACAAGGAACGGGATTATTACAATAACGCCATGCGTCGTGCAGTGATACCTCATGAGTCATCCCTGGTGCCCTCTTTTCCTTCAGTGTTGATGCTTCTAAGTTGTATATCGTCATGAAGCTGTTTTATTTCTCCTTCTCCTGCGTTTCTGGCCCGAACGTGAATTGATAGGCTATATAAAAGG
>DASRZZ010000098.1:0-85664 GCA_035685925.1 Syntrophales bacterium
GTGGCATTAGGGCCGACGATCGCGTGGACCTTCTGGTGCGTGATCAGCTTCTGTGCTACGGAAGCGGACTGGTCGGGCTTACCTGCATTGTCTTCGATAAAAAGCTCTACCTTGTATTTTCGTCCGGCTACGTCTATCCCACCCGCGTCGTTCACCTCTTTGACGGCCATCTCCGCCGCCTTCTTACATGACTCACCAACAGCAGGCATATCGCCGGTCATTTCCGCGTTTACACCTATTCTGACAGTATTACCTTTCTCGGCACAGGCTAAAGTGAAAATCATTATGCCAGCACATAAAAGAATCAAAAGGCCGAATTTTTTCATACCGCCCTCCATGAGATAATATTATCTGAAAAAGCGATGCTAAGAAGAATGTGTTTATGGGTATTCGACAGATTTCCCCGTCAGGCGCGGGAAGTATAGGAGAAGAGGTCATGTAAGTCAATATAATTTGGTGCCGGTGCCGGAATTACCGGCTCTTCCGTTTATTCCCCGAAAACGCATAAGGATTCTTGCGTGCCCATTTATGGCCGGGATTTGACGGCATTATACACATCGCCTATAATCTGTTCCGACAAGCTCTTCATGGATTCACTCAGCCCCAGAGCCAGGCCCTCTGCGGTATTTTCCTTGCACGGTGCCGCATGTGAGTAACTTTTCTGGAAGACAATCTTTTTCGTGCTGTCCGTCTGGTTCAGATCCATGAGGGTAACGTAGATGGTGAGCAGAGCCTTGCAGCCGTCCTGTTGGTCGATGGCGAATTCGGTGATGTTTCCTTCGAGGATGAAGTGGACAAACTCAGTATCCCGGTACGAAAAAATGCCACGGAAAAGGCGGGTTTGTCTGAAATCGCGGGTCAGGTAGTCTGCAACCATGTTCCCCGGGTTCGCGGCCCAGCGGTCGTTAGGAAACCTGTTCAAACCGAAAGGGCCGTTCCTGGATATCATCGAGTTGCTGCTAAAGAGCTGGTCCACGGAAAATCGTTCCACCCTGAGGGATTCGTCGAGACGAACCGTATCTTTAAGGATTGGTGGCTTGTAATCCAGCATAAAGTATTGCGTCCTGATTGGCGGCTGCCCACCGATGCAGCCTGCCATAAAAAGAATCATCGCAGAAATAAATAGGCCTTTTCTTCTCATCCATTCCTCCCAATTTAATTATATCTGCCAGGTTCAATGCGTTAAATCGGTTGCCCGACCTTCTACTGCCCGGGCTGGGGGGGCCTCCCAAAAAGGAGATCAGACGGATTAGCCTCAATCCTTTCCAGAAGCCTCTCGAGGCCCTCTGATGCCCGTCTTAGGTTTTCTGTGGCAGTCTGTATATCGACTGCCGATGTTCGTGCAGTCCTGTCAAGTTCATCCATCAACTGATTTGCCTTGGCCGCCGTGTCTCTGAGCCTCATACCTTTGAGCTCGGTATCCAGCGCGGAGATGAGGGAGTGCGCCCCTGTGAGAGCCTGTCTCGCTTCTGCCAGGGCGCTTTCCAGGTTGCCATCAGCCATAATTTTTTCCAGCCTCTTCATGGATTTGTCAAGTGCCGTTGTCGATGATTCTATGTTTGACATAATCCGCTTTGCCTGGGCCCCTGCCATCAAGTCACTTGTCGACTGAGCCGCCGATTTGATCTTATCCGAGATTCCCTGGAAATCGGCTTCATTTATTTTGTCAATGACATCGTATATTCCGGAAAGAATCTGCTTTGTTTCAGAAGGTCTGGACGGGATCACGGGATATTCAGTGGGAAAGTTGATTTTGGGCGAGAGTTTCATTGCTTCGGGAGACTGCTGATCCAACTCGACAAAGACAATGCCCGTGATCCCCACCGCCTTGAGCTGAGTCATGGTATTCCTTTCCAGATCATCCCTCAGATTGATTTTCATTACGACCTCAATGAGCTTGTTGTCCGGTGCTACGCCTATGTTCAATATCCTGCCAACGTCGACTCCCCTATACTTCACGCTGGAGTCCTTCTGGAGACCCTGGACGGATTCATCGAAATAGGTTACGTACATTGTGCCTTTTTTGAAGTACTGCGAGGCGCCGATCCACACGATAATGCCTACACCGATAATGATGCCTATGGTAACAAAAAGACCGATCATAAAAGTTGATACCCGCCTGGCCATCGCTACTATCCTCCGTAATCTCCATTTGGTGCCTTTCTGTTGAAGTAATTGACGACCCTGGGATCCTGCGAATGTTCCTTGAGTTCTCTGGGGTCTCCCTGGGCTATGATGCCCCTTACACTCTTGTCGAGCATGATTACCCTCTGGGCAAGAGCAAAGATGGACGCAAGTTCCTGGGTGACAATAACCATAGTTGTTCCCATAGACGCATTGATACTCCTTATGAGGATGTCCAGTTCCGCTGCTGTGACCGGATCCAGCCCGGCCCAAGGCTCGTCAAAGAAAAGAAGCAGCGGGTCAAGCGCCATGGCCCTTGCAAGGGCAGCCCTTTTCTTCATACCGCCAGACAGTTCAGCGGGCATATGGTTTTCATGCCCGGGCAGATTTACCAGTGCGAGCTTCATTTTCACTATTCGATCTATCATGCCCGGTGGGAGATCAGTGTATTCATACAGGGGGAGGGCGATGTTCTCGAATAGAGTCATGGAGCCGAATAGGGCGTCTGCTTGGAACAGAACTCCGATTGTTTTCTGGACCTGCCGCATGGTCTCTTCATCGGCTGCAGTTATGTCTGTCCCGTTGATGATAACTCGCCCTGAGTAGGGTTTTAGGAGACCATTGAGATTCTTCAAAAGGGTAGACTTGCCGCAGCCGCTCCCCCCCAGGAGCATGAATATCTCGCCGTGGCAGATCCGGAAGCTGATATTTTCCAGAATAGTGGTGTCGCCGTAACCGGCGGTGAGATTTTCCACTTCGATGATGGGTTTTTTATTCATTCGCTCTTCCCTGTTATTCTCTGTTCTGTTCTCTTTATCTCGCAATTTTTATCTTATGTAATGAAGGATGATAGCGAACGCTGAGTCCGCGACGATGACGAGGAATATGGCCGAAACGACAGCCGAGGTGGTTGACGTGCCAACCGATTCGGCCCCTTCACGTACTTGGAATCCTCTCTGGCATCCGATTCCCGCAATCAGGCCGGCGAAGACGGCAGATTTAACCATGCTCGATACAATGTCGAACACGGCGACACCTTCGCGGGTCTGCTGGATGTAAGAGTAGGCGGTCAGATCGAGCCCAACGACACCGACCACGAGACCGCCCAGTATGGCGAACAGATCAGCATACACCGTCAAGATGGGCACGACGATGACAGTTGCCAGTACCTTAGGCACAGCCAGGAACCGGACCGGCTCAAAACCCATGGCTTTAAGCGCATTAACCTCATCATTCACGATCATTGTACCGATCTCAGCCGCAAATGCCGATCCTGAGCGTCCGGCCACTAGGATAGATGTCATGATGGGCCCCAGTTCTTTTACCATGGCAATTGCCACGAGTGATGCCACGTATATGTTCGCGCCGAATTGCTTGAGCTGCAATGAGGACATGAAGGCCATGATGAGTCCCATGAGGAGGCCGATAAGCCCGACTATGGGAAGGCCGTCGACGCCGGCTCTCTTCATATAATAGAGGACATCATTCCACCGCAGCGAGCGAGGACTGCGAAGGCTGCCAATGAGGGCGACTATGAGCTCGCCCACGAAACTCATAACCTCGAAGAAATCATCAAGAAGCATCCGGGCGGCTTTCCCCATCTGCTCCAGGATATTCGGCTGCTTCCTCTCCGGGACCAGGGGCGGGGCGTGATGCGCCTTCTTATCGAGCAGATTTAGGATGCCTTTGAGTTCATCGCTGACACCATGAAATGTGACGGAAGCTGAACGGGCTGTCTGTTCGTCCTCCAGCTGGAACAAGGCGAGTGTGCCTGCGCTGTCAAGGTATTTGACTCCTGCGATATCCACCATCAATTTCTTCGCGGGCTTATTTAGCAGGATACTCCTGGCATCGGAAATAAAGTTATTGAGATCGTCAAGGGCGATGCGGCCTGAAACAAAGAGAACCACATCTCCCGGCCCCTTTTCTTCGATGCGCAGGTTGTATTCTTTCTTCTTGGAAGAAGGGACTTTCATAAGCTCCCCGAAAAGCAATGCTATTTTCGCCCTAATTACGTGAAATATAGATTAAGCTTAGTCCGGGTGTCAAGGAGAAGTACTTGAGTGTTGCAGAATTATTTGGAGTGTGCAACGGAATCTTTCTGCTGACCCGAGTTATTTAACAAACAATAACAAACAATAAGACTTGACACAATTGCGGGGTAGTGTTATTTACCATACGGTATAACTAACTGGTTAGTCTAATTTAGGTTTTCGTTCGGGGTGCAAAAATGGAAATTCATTCATCGGCCAGAAAAAAAAGCGGAACCGTCAGGCGCATCCTTAAGGCTGCGGCAACCATCTTTTCGGAGTCTGGCTTCTCCGGGGCGCGAGTCGATGAGATTGCCGAGCGCGCAAGGGTCAATAAAGCCATGATTTATTATCACATCGGCGACAAAGAGAAACTCTACGCTGAGGTCATCAGCGATGTCATCGGCAACACAGCGGAGGTGATCGAGGGCAAGATAATGGACATACGTGACCCTGAAGAGAAGCTCCGCGTGTATGTGCGCGCCTTTGCCCGCAACATAGATGACAACCCTCAGGTTGCTCCGGTCATGATGCGTGAAGTGGCCTCCGGAGGCAAGCATCTCCCGGAGGTGGTGGCGCGGGATATTTTCCGCAACGTAAATATACTCAGGGGAATCCTTAACGAGGGCGTGAAAAAGGGGATCTTCGTGGAAACGATTCCCTTTCTTATACACATAATGATCATGGGGGCGATGATAACTTATAAGACGAGCGCTCCTATCAGAGCGAGGTATAACTGGTTGCCTGCCGGCATAAAAAAATTGGACGACAGGATATCAGGTGATGTTGCCGGTGAAATCGAAAATCTCATTTTAAAAGCCGTGAAAAAATGAGGAGAAGGGGAATATGCATACGAAGAATATACAGCTGATATTTTCTGCGATGCTAGCGCTTATCAGTATTACCTATGGCACGGCTCTGTCTGCGGAGAGGCTAACTCTGCAGCAGAGCATTGACCTGGCCCTGAGGCAGAGTGTTCTTGTCCAGTCCGCTCAGGAAGGGGTAAAGGGTGCGGAAGCCCAGAAGCGTGAGGCCTTTACAGGATTTCTGCCAAAGTTCAGTACCTATTACAGCTATTCGCGGCTTAGTGTCAATCCGACACTGAGTGCTAACCTACCGGCTCCCCTGGGTCCCATCACACTGGTCACAGGGACAAAGGATAATTACACCTGGGCAGTGGAAGTTAAACAACCCATCTTTGCCGGTGGAGGAATACTCGCAAATTATGAGGCAAACCTACTCGGCCGTGAAATCGCGTCGCTTGATGAAACGGCAGTCGTTCAGGATACAATACAGGAGGTCAGAGTAGCCTATTTCAATGTTCTGAAGGCGGAGAAGAGTCTCGACGTGGCAAGACAATCGGTGGAGCAGCTCGAGTCACACCGCAGCATGGCCCAGGATTTTTTTGATCTGGGTGTGATTCCAAAGAACGATCTCCTCCGCGCCGAGGTGGAACTCGCTAATGCGCAGCAGAACCTTGTCAGGGCGGAAAATGCCGTGGAGACAGCGAAGGCGAAATTCAACACTGTCCTCCGCAGGGAAATCGATACACCGACTGAAGTCGAGGACATTCTTGCCCTGAGGCCATACACCAAGACTCCCGATGAATGCCGCAAGCTTGCCATGGAAAACAGACCGGAAGTTAAATCCTATGTTCGGAGAATTGAGCAGTCCCAGAAATTGGTCAAACTGGCCAAGAGTGAATATCTTCCTTCTGTAAATGTGGTCGGCCACTTTGAGCGCTACGGTGATAATGCAAATGTGAACGGGAGTCCTTACAGGAATTCGGATAATACATATGTCATGGGAATGGCCACCTGGAATTTCTGGGAGTGGGGTAGAACGAAGGACCGGGTCGATGCAAGCCGCTCCCGGGAGAATCAGGCAGCCTACGCCTTGGATAACATAAAAGATCAGATTGCCCTGGAGGTAAAAAACGCCTGGTTGGCGCTCCATGAGGCCGAAAAGCAGGTCGCCGTTACAAAAAAATCGATTGAGCAGGCAGATGAGAACTTTCGTGTCAGCACAGAAAGATACAAAGAGCATGTGGGAACGTCAACCGATGTCATTGATGCGCAGACCCTGCTTACGAAAGCGAAAACAGATTACTTCAATGCCTTAAGCGATTACAACATAAGCATAGCCAGACTGGAGAGGGCGATGGGCATACGGGAGGTTTTGCCATGAAGAAAAGGATCATCATCATAGTATTTGTGGTTCTCTTGGTAGGTGTTGGTTCTCTGGTCTACTTTGGACAATGGCAGTCCCAGCGGGGAGAACTTTATTATTCCGGGACGATTGAAGCGACTAATTCCAATCTCGCCTTCCAGGTAAGCGGCCGCGTCATCAACGTGGCCGTCCGGGAAGGTTACGCCATCAAAAAGGATCAACTCCTTGCCGAGCTCGATCCCACTGAGTTTCAGTCAAAGAAAGAGCAGGCACAGGCAAACCTCGATCGCTCGATAAAAACAAAGGATCAGATGATGACGCTTCTCGGCATATACAAGAGCACCCTTCCTGCCGATGTGGTGAGGGCGGAGACGAATGTGACAAGCGCGCGAGACGTTATGGATGATGCCCGGAAGAATTATCAACGATACGAACAGTTGTTCAAGCGAGGCGTTGTTGCGGAAAAGGAAAGGGATTCCATAAAGCTTGGCTATGATACGGCTAAGTCTAAACTTGAGGATATGGAAGCGGCACTGAGACAGGCGAAGAGCAATATCAAAAAGATAGAAGCGACGGAAAAGGATATCGAGGCTGCAGCCGACCAGATCAAACAGAATAAAGCCTTTCTCGAACAGGCTGACATCCAACTGAGCTATGCCCGCCTCCTCGCCCCCTACAACGGGATCATAACGAGCCGAAATGTAGAACCCGGAGAAGTGGTCAGCCCCGGCCGTGAGGTTCTCACCATGGCCGATCTTGAGACGGTGGACCTGAAGATATTTGTGGATGAGACGGAAATCGGGAAGGTGAAACCGGGGCAGGATGTGGATGTGAAGATCGATACCTTCGCTAATAAGGTATACAAAGGAAAGGTAACGTTTATCTCACCTGAAGGTGAATTTACCCCTAAGATAATTCAGACGAAAAAAGAACGGGTGAAGCTGGTGTATCTCGTGAAGGTATCAATCCCGAATCCCTCTTTAGAACTGAAGTCCGGCATGCCCGCAGACGCCTGGCTGCGGTAAGGATCCTCCCAATCTCCCTTTAGCATGGGGGAAGAATAGACATTGTGGAGAGTGACGGAGATGGCTGCAGACAATTCATCTCTCATTTCTATAGAAAATATTTCCATCCGCTTCGGCGACGTGGAAGCGGTTCACAATGCCACGCTGTCCGTGGATGAGGGGACCATCTTCGGTCTCGTCGGGTCCGACGGGGCAGGGAAATCCACACTGCTGCGCACGGTAGCGACGATGATCCGGCCCGTCTCCGGAAACATTCTGATCGGCACCCTGGATGTGGTCAGGGACAAACAACAAGTGAAACCTTTGATCGGCTATATGCCTCAGCGTTTCGGTCTTTACCAGGACCTCACGGTTGACGAAAATATGCTTTTCTTCATGGATGTTTTCAATGTCCCGAGGCAGGAACGTGCGCGGAGAAGGGAGAAGTATCTCAGATTTTCCAATCTGCTCACCTTTGTTGACCGTCAGGCGGGCAACCTCTCAGGCGGGATGAAGCAGAAACTGGGACTGGCTTGTGTTCTGGTCCATGAGCCGAAGGTGCTGATCCTCGATGAACCCACGAACGGCGTGGACCCTGTTTCGCGGCAGGAATTCTGGGACATACTTGCCCAGATGCGCGCGGACGGCATGACCATCATGGTCTCTACGTCTTATCTGGATGAGGGGGAAAAATGTGACTGCCTAGCCTTGATGCATCGGTCCCGTATACTCGATGTTGCCATACCGCAGGATATACGCGGCAGTTTTGCAAGCCTTGAAGATGCCATGATCAGCCGCATCGTAGAAGTGGATAAGGAGATTGCTCGTGATTCCTTTAAACGGTGAGGCCGTTTCTGTAAATGCCCTGGAAAAGCGGTTCGGCGCCTTTGTTGCGGTGGATAAGATCACCTTTTCCGTTAGGCGAGGAGAAATTTTCGGTTTACTGGGTCCAAACGGTTCCGGGAAATCGACGACCATCCGCATGCTCTGCGGCATTCTGACCCCCACATCCGGCAGTGGACACGTCGCAGGACACGACATTGCAAGGGAGCCCGAGGAGATCAAGCAATCTATAGGGTACATGTCCCAGAAGTTTTCCCTCTACGAAGATTTGAGTCCGTATGAAAATATCAGGTTCTATCTTGGGGTCTATGCGGTGCCGGAGAACGAGTGGAAAGAGCGCATTGACTGGATACTCGACATGACACAGCTCGAGGAGGTGCGTGATCGATACACGCGGGAGCTGCCACAGGGCTGGCGTCAGCGTCTCGCCCTGGGTTGCGCCCTCCTCCACCGCCCGGACATACTCTTTTTGGATGAACCTACGTCGGGCGTGGATCCCATTACGCGCCAGCACTTCTGGGATTTCATCCGTCAACTGGCCTCGGAGGGGATTACGGTATTTGTTACTACCCATTATATGGATGAGGCCCGGCATTGCGGGCGGATCGTAATGATCAATGAGGGCAAGATAGTTGCCACCGGCAGTCCAGCGGAAATCATTGGTGCAGCGTGTCCGGATCGTCCTGAAGCCGACCTGAATGACGCCTTTATCACTCTCATGACCGGGAAAATGAGACCTGACGAGGTACCTCACCAGTGAGACTGAGGAATATTCAAGCTGTCACGCGCAAGGAGTTCTACCATCTGATACGGGATTTCCGGAGCCTGTATCTGGCATTTGCCCTCCCGCTGTTGCTCATTCTTCTCTTCGGTTACGCCTTGAGTCTCGATGTCGATAATGTAGAGACGGTCGTGGTCGATCATGACGATACAGACCTGAGCCGGGAATTTATTCTGCACCTCGGAGGATCCCCCTATTTTCATGTCGCTGCTCACCTGCCCAACGTGAAAACAGCTACCGATTATTTGGACCGCGGAAAGGCTATACTTGCGATCATAATACCCCCCAACTGGACGAGAGATATCCGCTCGGACCGCGCAGCACCTCTGCAGTTCCTTCTCGATGGAAGTGATCCCAGCTTTGCCAATATCACCCGAGGATATGTTAATGCCTATGTCTCACAGTACAACCAGAAACTGCTTATTTCATTTCTCAACCGCCAGGGGAGGGAGCAGATTAATCCTCCTGTCAGTGGTCAGATACGCGTGTGGTTTAACGAAGATCTGGAAAGCCGTAATTTCATCGTTCCCGGGATCATTGCGGTCATCATCATGATCGTGGGGGCCATACTAACCTCGCTAGTCATCGCCCGGGAATATGAGAACGGGACCATGGAGACAATCAAATCTCTGCCACTTACCGCCGGCGAATTTCTGATCGGCAAAGCGATCCCTTATTTCTTTGTCGGACTGACCGATGTCCTTATCTCTATTCTCATGGGGCAGGTTCTGTTCGGTGTCGTGATGAAGTCCAGCTTTTGGTTAATGATTTTAGCCTCTTCCATTTATCTGTCAGTCGCTTTGACACTGGGTTTGTTCATTTCCTGCATTACAAAAAATCAACTGCTCGCCAATCAGGGCGCTATTCTTTTGACTTACCTTCCCTCACTGCTCCTGTCGAATTTCGTATTCCCTGTGGAAAATATGCCGAAGGTTCTGCAGATTGTGACATATATCGTTCCCGCTACCTATTATGTCAATATTTTGAGCGGCCTATATCTGCGGAACCTTGGCCTCGCCCACCTGTGGCAGAGTTATATGGTCATGTTCTTTATGTTCGCCATTCTTGCTGCCTTGAACTACGTGCTGCTGAAGAGGGAGGGGTTGTAACATGAGCTGGCTTCGCATCCGGGAACTTGTTCGCAAAGAGTTTATTCTCCTCGTCCGCCATAAGAGGAGCAGACGCGTTCTCATCGCCGCGCCGCTTATCCAGTTGCTCTTATTCGGATACGTCGTGAATTACGACATCAGCGTCATTCAAATCGCCATTCTCGATCAGTCCCACACACGGGAAAGCCGCATGGTTACTGACGCCTTCAGCGCCAATAAGATCTTCAGGATTAAGCAGGTCTTGAGGGACGACGGCGAACTGGAAAAGGCTCTATTAAATGCAACAGTAGATATGGCCATCAAGATCGGCCCTGATCTGAGCAAGAAAATAAGGAAGGGAGAAACGGCAGAGATTCAAATCATTGCCGATGGGACCATGAGCAACATGGCGTCCGTCCGGATAGCTTATTCCATGCTGGTCATTGACAAGTTGAACGAGGACCTGCTCAAGGAGTTGTATCCTGAACACTTGGATTACGGTAAGATCGACGCGAGGATCAGAACTTGGTACAATCCAAACCTTGACAGTCAGTATTTCTTCGTTCCCGGCATCGTCGCCTTCGTGATTATGCTGATCGCCCTGCTTTTGACATCGATTGCCATCATCAGGGAAAAAGAAGCAGGTACAATTGAACAGTTAATTGTGACGCCGTTAAAACCAGTAGAACTGATTGTAGGGAAAACGATACCTTACATCATCATTTCAATCGTGCAGATGGTCGCGGTTACGATACTTGGAGTTGTCTGGTTTGACATACCGCTATCCGGAAGCATCATTCTGCTCTTTATTGCCGCATGCCTGTTTCTTCTGAGCACCTTGGGTGTAGGGTTGTTTATCTCAACCATTTCTTCAACTCAGCAGGAGGCCATGATGACGACGTTCTTCTTTATTCTTCCCTTTTTCATGCTTAGCGGCTTTGTCTTTCCCATTGTCAACATGCCCATTGTCGTTCAATGGTTGACATACCTGAACCCTTTGCGGTATTTTCTGGTCATAATCAGAGGGATTTTCCTGAAAGGCACGGGGCTTGAAATTCTCTGGCCCCAGTATGCAGCGCTCGCCATTCTCGGACTGGTCGTTTTTACCGGTGCTGTAAGACGTTTCAGAAAACGGCTCGATTAAGGAGGACAGGAATCATGAGAACTTCTGATTCTTCTCTGAAATACAACCCTTTCGGCGAACTGAAGACCTGTACCGTATGCAGGCCGCATCCTAAGCCGTCGTCATCCGAATCGCAATCCAAACCGGTGAGAGTCGCTGATCCCGAGAATGAAGAAAAACTATTTCTGGAGGCCGTCCTGGATGTGAAACCAATGCGGAAGGATAAATACGTGGAGACTAACATCAGGAGCAGGCCGCCGGAGGATGTCAATGAGTCCGCCGAGACAGCAGTTGTAGCGCAGCTTGCAAATCTCGTGAAATATGGGGAGGGTTTCGTCATTTCGGATACACCGGAATACATTGAGGGTACAGGTTATGATGTGCCTCCGCTGTTTGCTGAAAAACTCCATCATGGAGATTTTTCCATACAGGCGCAAGTGGATCTTCACGGGCAGAGCTTAGCGGAGGCAAAGAAAACATTCGAAGAGTTCTTGAGAGGCGCGGTCAAATCAGGCAAAAGAGCAGTTCTTATTGTCCACGGACGTGGTCTATCTTCGCCGGGCGAACCAGTCCTGAAAAATAACATGCACAAATGGCTCACCTGCAGTCACTGGCGTAGGTGGGTGATAGCCTTCTCAAGCGCGCAGTCTTATGACGGTGGGGCAGGCGCAACGTACATCCTTCTCCGCCATCGGCCGGTCTCAAAACGGTCAAGAAAGAAGCGTCCGGCTGCTCTATAAGTAGGCTAATGATAAAATCCATTGGGGGGATGAGATCCGGAGATGACGCATACTTTCCTATTTCACGAGGGAGTCTGGATTGCCCGGGGCCATTACTTTGATGACATGGAGCGAATCCTGCCCCTCGATGGGATAGTCAAAATCACTCACCTGGAAGGTTTGTGGCTGAATGAAGGAGAGGTGGAAATAAAGATGGGAGGAAATCCCATCAAGATTTGCAATCGTTGTGAAATTATTCCTCCCGAAGAAGGCAAGAATCAGACTACATGGGAATCGATGAACCCTGGCCTGGGGATGCTGTTGGGCCGGTATGTAATCGTCGATGACACGATCATTTCGACCTGCTGCTCAGAAAATGGTGAATATACCGGAGCCGAATTCCATTTGCGAGTAAGCGATGTGCACTACAAGAACCGCGGCATTCTCCTGAAAGGAAGCGACAAATTGTCATCCTGGAGTGTAGACCTGCAAAAGACATCTTAAGGCTTGCGCAATCAGCCTTTTTGGGCGTCGTGAAAAGATTCAGAAAACGGCTTGCTTAAGAGGGATGTTTCCTGTAAATATCCTTCGTATCTCATCAGTAAGAAACTTCGCCGAAAACTTGGTCAATGGAGAAGGGACAATGCTGAAGGTCCTTCAGGTCGAATCCGCCATCAAAAGATGCAGGCGACAGTTCATAAAAAGTTTCAAACCTTTCATTGATGAAGAAATCTCTGTGAATCTGGGCCATCCCGGCGCAACGCTCAAGGCAAAGGTTCTGTGGTCGGAGCGTCTCGGCATTTGGATGGTGCACGAGAAGATGTCAGGAAACAGGTATGGGCATGCCTTCGGGGCGGGAAACCCGACGGGCTCATCCCATATACCGATAACATGCGAAATAAATTTCCCCGCAAAAGGGATTGACAGGCGTGTCGGCGGAGCCCTGGCGATGGATCGTGATGGCCGGATCTTTGTGGTGCACAGGGGCAGGATCGGTGGCGGCAAGAAAGGCGTGGGCAAGGCCCTGTTCGATGATCACTACAGGGGCGTTTGGGCAATCATGGAAGACGGTGCTGCAGAAACCACAGTGGCTGTGATCGGTGTCCTGAATTCGCCCCGGTTTGTCAGGCAGGTCAGTCAATTTGTCCGCAAGGTTGACAGGGTGAAAAATATCTTTTCATCCAGGACTTCTCAACTGGAAATATCTTTTGATGAACTTCGTTTTCGGGAAGAACTAATCGGTGCGAGTTATGCGGATCCACTAGCCGATCCTTTATCGATGTGCGACCACGGTTTAATTGTAAAGGATTTATACGATGCACTTTTCCGCCGCGGTCTTAAAGCGGGTAATGACCTCGAACGGGACCTCCTTGTTGTGAATGCTAGACAGGAGGTATCGGCTGTTTTCGAGATAACCACTGATGCATCAATACCGGGTATAGAGTCTGGAGCTGCGAGACTGCTGTTCGCCAATGTCGAACTCCCGAAGCAACCCCGCCTTATTCTTGCCGTTCATGAAGCTATCGATGAAACGCTTCATAGGAAGCTAAAGAAGCTGGGCATCGATGTGCTTGCATACGAGTGGAAGCATGATCAGGCTGTCTTCCATGATCTTCAAACTTTGACCTTTCCCTAATTAATAGAAGTTTCATTGCGAATGGCATCGGCAAAAACGGAGCACGACAAAACCGCCCTTCAGCGCCAGATCGACGCCACTGATCGTCAAATCGACCGGCTTGTTTATGAGTTGTACGAACTGATGGGTGAGGAGATCAGAAATGTGGAAGGAAAGGGGTAGTTGCTAAACTCATGGGTCTTGGAATCAACGCGGAACAGCCGATAAAGAAGGCCTTCACAACAAGCCTGATCCTCCTCTCTTTCGGATTGATCCCGTTAGGGATACGAAAGATCATCTTCGAAACCTTCTTTTGGCTTTTCTATCACCTGTCGGTGAAGCACAGACTCATCGCCCTCTCGAACTTGAGGCGTGCATATCCGGAGAAGGACATGGAGGAGATCACGAGAATCGCAAAAAGCTTCTATCGGCATCTGGCAATCGTTGCAGCCGAGTTCTTCGAGCTCCCGTCCATAACTAAACAAAATCTCGGCGAATGGGTTGAATTCGAAGGGCTCGAGAATCTTGAGAAAGCCTTGGAACAAAAGAAGGGAGCCCTCTCCATCGTGGCCCACTTCGGGAACTGGGAACTCATGACCGTCGCGCTTCCTCTCGGGGCTCGGCCTATGAGCATTGTCTACCGACCTCTCGACAACGCCACCCTGGACAATCTCACCGCTTGGATGAGGACAAAGGACGGCAATACACTGATCTCGAAGGGGGGGGCGGGTAGGAAGATCACAAGGCTCCTCGCTGAAAACAGGATCATCGGGATTCTCAGCGACCAGAATGTGGACAAGTACGAGGGTGTCTTTGTCGACTTTTTTGGCAGTCCCGCCTGTACCTCCGTGGGACTTGCCGCCCTGGCCCTTCGGACTGATGCGCCCGTCCTGCCCGCCTTCATGGCGAGGATGCCCAGCGGGAAGTACAAATTCATTATCCAGCCCCCCGTGGAGATTACCCGGACCGACGACTACGAATCGGATCTCCTGGTTAACACGCAGCGTTTCACAAAGCTCGTGGAGGACATGGTAAGAAAATACCCCGACCAGTGGTTCTGGATCCACCAGCGCTGGAAGACAAAACCATGGCAGTAGAAACGATTATTTTAGAATCCTCACTTCAAACGGCCACCCCACAATGCCTCCTTCGATGAACTGCACCCTGTCAAATCCGGCGGCATTCAGAATCCGTTGCGCCTCGTAGCCGCGCAAGCTGATCTTGCAAAAAGCGATTATATCTTTGTCTCTGAGCAGTTCAGCGGCCTTGCCTCTCAGCGCTCCCAGCGTAATGTGCAGGACATTGTAAGGCAACTGATTGGTTTCGAATTCAGCGGGAGTGCGGACATCAAGCAAAAGAACATCACCCTTTTCGATTCGTTCTTTAGCGTCGAAAGCAGAAATGCCCTTGGCAATGCCGTCAAGCTTGTTGGTCAACATATGGGCACAAGCGGCCAGAGGATCAAACACCGTGCTGTATGGCGGCGCATAACAAAAATCGACATCAGCAAGCTGATCCAGGGTGCTTCCCATCAATATCATGCCTGCTGCCACATCTAGGCGTTTTGCCCCATTGCCGGGCCCGGCCACCTGTACGCCGACAAGTTTTCTATCCCTTCGGGAGGCAATCATCTTTATTACCAGGGGTTTGTTATCCCGTATATAATGAGGCAAATCTGGCCCTGCCAGCGCGAATGTCTCTATGTCCATATTCAATTGCAATTCCAGCATTCGTCAGGATTCTCGCAGGAATAAATCAGGATATGCCTCATGGCAAATTTACTGGCATTTTCCTACAGTTTGCAAAAGACTATTACTCTGCGAAGGTGTATAAGAGGAAATTGACGATGGCAAGAACAGAGCGTGACAGGGCCCGTCCGCCGGCCGTTTTATAAAAACTGTACGAATTGGCTGGCGAGGAGACTGGGATTTTTCCTTACCATGAAAAAACTAATATGTATTGCTCATCGTGGAGCATCCGGGCATGAGCCGGAAAACACGTTGTCATCGGTAGAGAAGGCCATTGAACTGGGCGCTGATTGGATTGAAATAGACGTTTATGCGGTCGAAGGCGAGTTAATCATCATACACGATGAACGGCTTAAGTGCACGACAAGTGGCACAGGTTATATAAGGGATAAATCCCTCGCCTACCTACTCTCCCTCGATGCGGGGAAAGGTCAGCGTATTCCCACCCTCCGTGAGATTCTTGATTTGGCGGATCGCAAGGTTGGAATAAATGTCGAGCTGAAGGGTCCCAAGACAGCGGCATTGACGCGTTCCCTGATTGAAGATTATATCAGAGAGCGGCAATGGAATTATGAACAGTTTATAGTATCGTCATTCAATCGCCGTCGATTGGGACAGGTTAAGAAACTCAATCCCCGCATCAGGATCGGTATTCTCATAGATCGTCAAAGTCGCAACTACATGCGATTTGCCCGGCGATATGATGCATACTCCGTACACATCCACGTCAGTCTCGCAAGCGCACGCTTTATTGGACACGCCCATGAAAGTGGACTAAAGGTATTTGTGTATACGGTCAACAGCCCCGATGAGATTGAGAGATTGCAGGCATTAGGAGTTGACGGGATATTTACTGACTTTCCCGAACTCGTAGTCAGAAGATGACGGCCTACGGGAGCGGGATGACGATGGGAAGAGCCACCGCAACCCAGAAGGAAGAGGGGATTATGGCTGCTGCGACGGAGGGGCGGCAGAAGCTAAAGGTAACAGTGAGGCCACTGTAAACGTGACTGCTAGCGTTATCCGCCGGATTAGTCAAGTTGCCACGGGCCTTAATCTCTTGCGGGTTTCGTCTCCTCAGCCAAAATGGGGCCATACTGACTAACAGTAAGAGCGAAGTCGCAATCACAGTTAAAAAAACATTTCTCATTACCAGATATTTTTTCATCAGCGATTCCTCCCGATCTATTTTTAGATATATACATCTCAAGATATATGCCATGTGCAAGAATATGCTTTAACATCCATAATTTGCCGAATATGGAGAGTATCTGCCTTTCCTCGCTACGTACCGAAAATGCAATAAAAAAACATAAACGTAACTTATCGGCCTTATCAGTGGTGCGATAACAAAATTGTGTGCTGACCGGCGAAATGCAGACGGCATGATGCAACCGTTTACTTGGATATTTGAGTTTGCGATCTATTTTTTCCTTGATAAGACGCTGGCGAATTGTTTATGGTACGGTTACCTTCTTTCCATAAGAATTAATCCGCTTTGGGAGAAATAAATGAACCTGTTAACCAGTCCGCTTCTTACTGATCTCTACCAATTGACCATGATGCAGGGTTATGTGAATGAGGACATGTACAAAGAGGCAGTCTTTGAATTTTATGTGCGGAGCTTGCCGCCTAGTCGCGGTTTTCTGGTAGCGGCAGGTCTCGAGACGCTGCTTGCTTACCTCGAGGCGATGCTCTTTTCCGAAGAGGAACTGGAGTACGTTTCAGGCACGGGCAGGTTTTCCAAAGACCTGCTGGATTATCTGGCTCAATTCCACTTCAGTGGCGATTTGTATGCCATGCCGGAAGGGACAGTATTTTTTGAAAACGAGCCCGTCGTCCGTGTAGTTGCCCCAATGCCGGAGGCTCAACTAGTTGAGACCCGCCTGATTAATATTCTCCATTTCGAGGTTCTAATTGCAAGCAAAGCGGCCCGTTGCATGCTGGCCGCAGATGACAAGGCCGTTTTGATTGATTTCGGAGTCCGGCGATCTCATGGGGCAGAGGCGGGGCTGCTTGCTGCCCGGGATTCATATATAACAGGATTCGCCGGCACATCAACGGTGCTGGCGGAGTCCATCTTCGGGATACCTGTCTTCGGAACGATGGCGCATTCCTATGTTGAGGCCCATGAGGATGAGCTGGAGGCATTTCTCAGCTTTGCCCGGGCGAATCCGAATAATACAACCCTTCTTATTGACACCTATGACGTCTATAAAGGCACACAAAAGGCAATTGAGGCGGCCAAAACACTGAAGGAGGAAGGGATAACCGTTCGTGCCGTGCGCCTCGATAGCGGCGATCTGCTGGCTCTTTCGAAAGACGTCCGTCGTATACTTAATCAGGCAGGCCTAACAGATATCCGCATCTTCGCAAGCGGCAATCTCGATGAGTATGCGATCCGTGATCTATTGTCTCAAGGGGCGCCCATAGAAGGCTTTGGTGTGGGCACGAAATTAGATACCTCGGAAGACGCGCCATACCTCGAATGCGCATACAAGCTGATGGAGTATGCAGGGACGCCGCGCTTCAAGAAGTCACCAGGGAAAGTCACCACCCCGGGACGAAAACAGGTCTTTCGCCAGTTTGAAGACGGAACGATGGCCGCGGATGTCCTGACTGTCGAAGGGGATGAGTTGCCGGGGACCCCGCTTCTTGCGAAGGTGATGAATGGCGGCAAGAGAATCGCCGGGCGGCGGGATTTAAAAGAGATCGCAAGGTATACACGGTCACAGCTGAAGTCCCTCCCTGCGCATTTTCGGAGACTGGCAACGACACCTCCATATCCCGTCAAGGTCTCTGCCGTATTATCCGGACTTGGACAAGAGCTTGAGCGGCGGCTGGGTTTGTAAACCATTCACGATAAGTTGTTTCTGTCAGTCCCAGGAGTTCTGCAACGAAGAATCTTGAAATTTATCTTCAGTAAAAATGACAAAACGGAAAGTCTCTAAGACTTCTCTATTTTTTCAAATTTTTCTTTAAGGCTGCCCCGATAAATTTGCTGAAGAGCGGATGAGGGTTCGTAGGACGGGATTTAAATTCGGGATGAAACTGACATCCCAGAAACCACGGGTGGTCCTTGATCTCGATAATTTCGACAAGGCGGCGATCAGGTGATGTGCCTGTAATGTACAGTCCCTTTTCGACTAGGATATCCCTGAAACTGTTATTCACTTCGTAGCGATGCCTGTGTCTTTCACTGATTTCGCTGACGCCATAAGCTTCGCTTGCAAAAGATCCGGTCTCTAAAAGGCAGGCGTAAGCTCCCAGCCTCATGGTCGCGCCCATCTCCGTGATGCATCTCTGTTCAGGTAGATAATCAATCACCGGATACGCGGTTTTCTTATCAAATTCGGAACTATTCGCCTTTTCGAGACGGCATACGTGCCGGGCGAATTCCACAACGGCGAGCTGCATTCCCAAGCAGATGCCGAAATACGGAATCTTCTTTTCACGGGCATATTGAATAGCGGTGATCATCCCCTCAATGCCCCTCTCGCCGAATCCTCCGGGCACAAGGACGCCGTCAGCTCCGTCAAGAAGATTGCCTATGCCTTGTTGCTCGATCATCTCCGAATCGACAAAACGCAGATTTACCCGGCAGTTGTTTGCGATGCCCCCATGCACTAACGCTTCATTGAGGCTCTTGTAGGAATCTGTCAAATTGACATATTTCCCCACTATGGCGATACACACTTCATGGGGGGGATTCTTAATCTTGTCTGCCACATCTTCCCATGCCTCCAGATGCGGCCTGCCAGTCCAGATGTTCAAGAGGTCGACAATTTTGTTGTCCACCCCTTCCTTGTGAAAAATGATTGGCACTTCATAGATGCACTTCACATCCTTTGCCGTGAATACGGATGATACCTCCACATTACAGAAAAGGGCTATCTTGGCCTTGATATCTTCCGAGAGGAAATCTTCCGTCCGGCATAACAGGATGTCAGGTTGGATACCGATTTCACGAAGGGCCTTAACGCTGTGCTGCGTCGGTTTTGTCTTAACCTCTCCGGCGGTCTTTATGAAGGGGACCCATGTCAGGTGTATAAATATGGCGTTTTGTCTTCCGACCTCATTGCGGAATTGCCTGATTGCTTCCAGAAAGGGTTGGCTCTCGATGTCTCCAACCGTTCCGCCGATTTCCACGATCGCAACGTCGAACCCGCCGGCGCAGCTCTTGATAAAATCCTTGATCTCGTCGGTAACATGCGGGATGACCTGTACCGTCTTGCCCAGATAGTCACCTTTCCTTTCCTTTGAAATTACTGAAAAATATACCTGACCGGATGTGAGGTTGTTGCACTTCGCCATGCGGGTCGATGTAAATCGCTCATAATGCCCCAGGTCAAGGTCTGTTTCAGCGCCATCGTCTGTGACAAAAACCTCGCCATGCTGGAATGGACTAAGGGTACCCGGATCGACATTTATATATGGATCCAGCTTTTGATTGGTTACCCTGAGCCCCCTGCATTCAAGCAGGGCCGCAATAGAAGCAGCTGCCAAACCTTTACCAAGGGAAGAAAGAACGCCGCCGGTCACAAAAATAAATTTTGTCTTCATGATTCCTCCTGAATTTTACTTGGCCTCTCGATTGCTGCTGTTTGACCCGAGAGATTTTCTTATCTGACCGGCAATGACTTCGACAGGCTCACCCAGGAGAACGCCTGTGGAAATATTTTCCAGATAGCGGTCATCCCACGGCAGATTATATTCGTTAACGAGGTTGCGTATATCATTAAATTTGTAACCTAAGACTTCTTTCTTTCCTTTCACGGAGAGTAATTCGTTAAACTCTACGTGGATCAACAGCAAGCTTCCAATGCCTTCTTTTTCTCCGAGAAGAGGAATGACTGCAATCGAAGCGCCGTCGGATTTTCCGCGGCCAATGTAGACTTGGCCGGTACTCACTATTGTCCTTTTGGTTCCCATGAGATTACTCGTCTTTTCCGTCCTCGATTTCATTGTGAGGGAGATTCCCTCCTTCTTCTCGATAGTTATCGTCGTGGTATCCACGGGATTTCCTTCAGCGTCCAGATTATTTATACTGTAGAGGGTGTAGCCGTTCAGTGCGGCAATGGCCGGCTGGATCCTTGCGATGGTCAATACATTCTTGGTGACTATGGATTTGATCGAAAATTCGAGCTGCCGTAACATGTCAAAAATTATGCCTTTTAGGGGCTGTTCCTTTCTGCTTGTTCCGACAGTCACTGTTTTGGCCTGATGTTTGATGGCGTCTATCGGTCTTGAAAGCTCATCGATCGAGTGGCCAAGGGAGATGTCAAGCATCTCGACAGGAGACGGCAGACTTTCCTCGCTCTTGAAATCGCTCCAATAGTCTTCAAGGGGCAGTTTGCCGGCTGCATATTTGAGAAGAAGGACTATGTCGGATATGGTATTCACGTTAGTGAATGAAAATGCACCGTCCGTTCTTCTTTGATTGAAATTAGTCGAGAAATCCCTGACCAGCCTCCGGTAATTTTTGTCGGCCAGCCTTTCATAAATGGAATATTCTCTTTTCTCGTGTTCCGCCATCATATGATCGAGATGGCTCCTGAATTCCCGCAAAAAAATGGCATCTTCGTTAATGCTGCAGGCAGCATAATAGCCCCATAGATGTCCGGCCAGGGTATTCAGGATGACCGGTAAGGGCATTGCCGCCTTTGGTACCTCGACAACGGCATCAGCAACACCGTCGAATCTACCGTCGCCTTCATCCGCAAAAACAACAACACCGGCCTTGTGTGCCTTGAAGATGGCTACATCCTTGATGATGTCTCCCGTCACAGTTTCCGGGCTGCCGGCTGCGCAGACTATAATCAGCGGTTCCGCAGAGAGGTCAATATGTTTCTTATTTTCTATAAAATCCGACGATATCGTTTTATAACACAACTCACTCAGTTTTATCCTGATCTCATCTGCTGCCGCCTTGTTGGGCCCGTCTCCCACTACAGCCCAGTAACGCCTTTTTTTTGCCAGCTGTTCGACCGATTCCTCGATTTGCTTTTTTTTCTCACTCACCCTTCGCATCATATTGGGCGCCTGTTCCAGGTTGTGGAGCTCATCTGCAATAAACTCATCAGAGATATTTTTGAGAAGTTGGGCAAGACAAAGTGCCAGCACGTGACCTGCCACAACCTGGGAATAGAATGCCTTGGTCGAAGCCACTGACATCTCGATATCTCTGCCGTCACTCGTATAAAAAACGCCGTTTGCCTTACCTGTTATGTCGGATTGCCTCCTGTTGACGATCGCGATTACTGTCGCCCCTCGTTCCGCAGCCATCGCTACGGCGCGATTGGTGTCTGTCGTTGTGCCCGACTGCGTAATAGGGATGACCAGCATATCTTTGAGATCATCTTCTAGGAAGAAGCCGCTCAATTCAGATGCCACCTTAGCATCAATTTTGATGTGCGTTCCTTTCAGATATCGCCTCAGGCCGTCGGCGACTGCCTCTCCGGCAACAGCGGCGGTACCATGACCGATTACGATAATTCTCTTGATCTCGCCGTCCGTGAAAGCCTGTCTGAACTTTTCCGGTATGATATCCCGGCCGATATTGAAGGTAACTCTATATCGTCCGCTTTCCGTTTTCGAGATTCTATATTTGCCTCGCAAGGTTTTTCTTACGGACAGTGTTGCCTCAGAAATTTCTTTCAGGAAATAATGCGGATAATCACCCCGGTCTATGTCACGGGTAGTAATTTCTGCCTTCTGCACGGAATCGTCTCCGACGCTAAGAGAAGTCCCGTCGTAGAAAAACGCCCTGATCCCCGAAAGACCCCCCTGAGAGTTCTGCTCAAGGATGAATATCTGGCCTGACGCTTCAGGGTTGTCCGCTGAGGAAGGTTTCTCACCGTCCATTTTCACAAAGAAAGGGGTGCCCTCTACGAGGCCGTAAAGTTCTGATGAAAATATATATTCCTCAGGTGCAAGACCCACATAAATGGATTGGCCGCTGCCCTTGAGGGCAAGAAACACTCTCCCCGGTTCCGTATTGCTGGTCATGGCAATGGCATGGGAACCTTCAAATGCGTTTACGGCCAATCTGAACGCCTCAGTCAGATCATGACCGGCAGAGAGATGCTTTTCAATTTCCAGGGGAATAATTTTAGTGTCAGTGGTAATATGCGGAGCGATGAGGTTTCCTCCCTCTTCAATTACATTTCTGAGGGTTTGATAGTTGTCTATATCTCCATTAAGGATAACGGTTATAAACCAGCTTCCTTCCCCGTAGAAGGGATAGTTTTTCACGATCTCCGGCCATGCAGCATCTTCCGGGCCGCTGTTTCTGTTCGTGGTGAAGTTATTAATGGGATGGCAATTTTCTTCCGTAATGGAGCCCACTGACGCCCACCTTGTGTGGGCTATAGACGTCTCGAATTCTGTTTCTTCCTTCGATAATTCATAGAATACCTTGTCAGCGGAGATGAATTTTCTCAGGCCCCTCACATTTTGGCCGAGTTCGCCGATGATGGATGATATCTTGTACACGAAGGCGAGATCAACACCTTTGCTCTGCGGACCACCCATGGACTGGATCTCACGAGAGAGACAGATTGAACCATTGATGAGGTCTCCTGTGCGGATCCTCCTGGAATAATCATCATACAGGCCTTTTTCTTTGAGCACTGCTAAGATCTTTTCAAATGAGGCCGTATCAGGGAGCCTGAAGGACACCTGTATTCCCGCCGAATCTCTTCCTCTTACCTCCAACCTGTCGAGGCAGTTCAGAAGAAAATTTATTCTCTTATATTTTGCAAATGATTCGGGAGATATCTCGGCGCCGTTGCCAGCTTGTGAGAGCCGCCTGATCTTTTCTATATTCTCCAGTACATCTTTCTCGAGACCCCAGATAATATCCTTCATAAGGATATGTCTGCTGTTTATCGTTTCCGTCTCTTCTGTCGGAAAGTTGCCGGCGTTTTCTTCAAGGCTTTTTTCTTGGTCCAGGAAAAATGCCTTCATCTCTTCTGTTATGTCTCTAAGTTGTCCGGCATTGGCCGGTCTGAAATAGATTTCCTGAAACGCATCTTCTGTCTTTAGCTGGAAAAGCGCGTCTTCCATTTCTTTCAGATATCGATCGCCTCCCAGATATTTGCCCGGTTTTGCAGAATCTGCAAGCAGCGATTTCATGTCATTTTTCTTGATCTTCCGGAACAAGTGGGTAATCTTCTTTACGAGATCGCCATCTTCACGTTTGCCGGCTCCTTTAATTGCCAGTATGCCGGCGAACCCGCAGCAGACGACATCGGGAATTAACGGGGAAAAGACGATCGAGTATTCGGGAGCCCTGTACACATCAACTCCCACGTATATCTTCCATCTCATAAGATAGCTGACTATGTCAGCGTACCATTTTTTCAATATCTGCATATGATACTTGTTAACGTCCCAATCTCGTTTAGTTGATGGCGTCAAGAATTGTAGGATGGCAAGTGGAATAATGCCGAACGGATGAAGTGATCTACGATGTTTTGTAGCCATGCCGTTCCCATGATTGACGCATCTTTATCCAAGCCCTGGATGACTGTCACATAATCGCTTGCATCTTTCGTTCTCTTATAAATGATTTTGATGAAAGAGTCCCGTGTCGCAAGATCAACAGTTGCTTCTTTCCCGGAGGTAAATGTCTCCTCGATCTCCGGCCAATTCGCGCTTAACTCCTTCTTCTGTTTAAAAAGCTTGTTCTGAGTGCCTTTTTTCGAGACATTCTGGCCCAACCCTGTCGACGTTTCCATTTTGTCAGACAGGTCTCTGAATCGTTTTAATCTTTCATCAATGGCAATTTCAAGGTTGTCCATGACTGCGGCATAAAGATTCCCACCCATATCGTCCCTCCGAAAAAAAGGTTGCCGAATATGGACATACCACTGTCTCAAGGCTAAGAGGTTGGCGATGTAGCAGATGTTATTATAGACGCGATTCTTGATATTTGTGTAAAAACCCATACGAAAGGATTTGTCGTGGGTGGTGGTGTCACTTCCCGTTATTAATCTATTTCCTTCAGGATAATCCCTCCTGCAAATCACGCCAGCCGGAATCACGGTACCGTAACCGATCCTGACAGGACCGACCAGACCTCCCTGACCCCCCAAAAAAATGGGTGGTTGGTTCAACATAACGCCTCTGGGCACATCGCCGATGAGTGACGGTGTGGCCTTATCTTGATTAGGTGTGTAATTGAAATGTATATATGAACTGCCGACTTCACTGTGATTTTTCCGGCTTGTTCCGCCTGCCATTAAACAATCGCAAAAATTAATGAGGCTGCCCAGGGTGACAAAGGGGAAAAGAATGGTCTGCTTTAATCCAACTGCGTGATTCGCATTAGCCCCTTCTTCTAAGATACATCCTTCACGGACCTGCGCGCCGGATGCCACGGATGCCTTTTCCAGAAACACAGACGATTTGAAAAATCCCCCTCTAAGCTCAACGTGTGGTCCGGTTTGGCAATCGACGATGGTCGCCGGCGTTTCATACCCCAGCTTGGTTCCCCGGGAAATCAGTGTCTTTGACCCGTAAATCCTGGTTCCGGGATAGATGGCTACGCCGTCACCGGCAATCCTCTCGAGAACTATTTCTTCCCCGATATCAATAGAAAAGGGGCTCGGTATATGGACCCCCTTTTCCATCAATCTAACTATATTATGTGACAGGCTAACTCTTAATTTCACGACTGATGCCCAGCTTGGCCATTTTTTTCTGGAATGTATTTCTGTTGATTCCAAGATAATTGGCTGCAGCACTCTTCACATTACCATTCCGCTTGAGGGCAATTTTGAAAAGACACCTTTCAACGATAACGAGAATCTCTTCGTGTAATCTGCTTTTCCTTTTCTTTCCGTCACCTACTGAACAAAGGACTGTGGAAATATCCTCAAGTTTCTTTTCCATAGTCTCTTCAATGAGCGAGTATGGCTTTGCCTGGACACTTTGATCGATAGCAACAGGTTTTGTTTTCTTGCGTTTCATAATAACTGCGGGCCCTTTCTCTCATGCTTTGTCGTGAAGAAAGTTTGACGACTTATAACTCAGGTTATGACTTCTTACAAGATCAGAAAATTTACGAGGCAAATAATTTGATTATTATGATTCCCGCAAGAACCATAGCCGTAAACCATGTCATGACGATATCCGACAAGTTCCTTGCAGGATGTTCCATCTGTCTTTTCACTTCTTCGTCGACTTTTTCATTGTCCATGCGACCGACAAGATCACCGACAAGAGTGGAAAACTTCTCATAAGCATTGGATAGAATATAGAATCCCTTCACAGTAGTCAATAGGAGATATACCCTCTTTCTCAAGATCAGGGCGCCAATATGAGTGATATCCTCCCAGCGGAGTTCCTTCTTCCGCATCAATTTCCTGATCATGATGCCATGGTCCCCTGTTTGAACCATGCGAAATGAAGATTCGAAGAGAACATAAAGAACGGGTATGAAAATTACTGTAAGTAATATTCTTTCCAAATTTGAACCTCCAGAAAAGTACGACAGGAGGAGTAGGAAGAAGAGAAGAATAAAATCAACGGAGAAAGGAACTAAAAACGATCTTTTTATTCGGTAGACGTTTTGGTACATAGCTTTTATGGATAGACAGACGCGGACCACTCGTCTACGTATCTCTGATAAAGAGACCGCTTTTACCGCCGTGTTTTGTGATTAATTTGATGTCTGAAAGGACTATGTATTTGTCGGCAGATTTGCACATATCATAAATTGTAAGGGCCGCGACGCTCACGGCAGTCATGGCCTCCATCTCCACCCCTGTTCTTCCCACAGTCCGGACTGTCGCTTCAATTGTTATTTCACCCAGGCCTGCATTTTTCGTAAACTGTATATCAATACCCGTCAATTCCAAAGGGTGGCACATGGGGATCATTTCGCCTGTTTTTTTGGCTGCCATGATACCCGCAATTCTGGCGACGGTAAAGACATCCCCTTTGGGTATTTCTCCTCTTTCGATGAGACTGAGCGTCTTTTTTTTCATCAGGACTTTCCCGCGGGCGACGGCCTTGCGTACGGACCGTTTTTTTGCCGTCACATCAACCATCTGGGCATTGCCTTTAGTATCAATATGGGAGAATTTAGTCATTCTGATTTTCCGAACCTCGCATGAGAAAGTATCAGTAAAATTAGCATAGCCCCTTTCCCCAGTCAAGAAGGTTAACAAAATAGTTTTTCCAAAAGAAATATCTTGCCATAAAAAAGTTGTTTTATAGTAAGATAAGGGCATACTGTACCGTCGATGATGAATCCCAGAGACCGGTCGAAATGGCCATAGAAAATCTCGGTCTCTCAGCCCTGGCATACACAAAGTACTGAAGATTGGCAGAACTATTGCGGATCTCGAATGAGATGAGAAGATCCGCTCCAGTCATGTCGCTGAGGCTATCCGGCACAGAAGTCTTGATAGAAAGATGATTTAGTGATAAGGGACTCTACCTGTGCGACGCTGTTGCAAGGAGGAAGATAAGAACATGAAGATTAAGATTGTCCGAGCTAAACCAAGCCAAATGAAGGCGCGACCTCAGGACGAATCAAAACTGGGGTTCGGCAAAATATTCACCGATCACATGTTTACAATGAAATATCATTCGGATGGCGGCTGGTATGACGCAATGATTGAACCTTATCAGCCTTTGTCCCTTGACCCCACGGCCATGTGCCTTCACTACGGACAGGAGATATTTGAAGGATTGAAGGCATACCGGGGAAAGAACAACTCACTTTTTCTCTTCAGACCAGACCGGAACATAAAACGGATGAACGACTCCGCGGATCGACTCTGCATGCCACGGATCGACCCCGATCTTTTTATGGAGGCCATGAAAAAACTTGTCCTCATCGAAAAAGACTGGGTGCCTCGATCCCATGGGGCATCCCTTTATATCAGGCCGACGATGATTGCTACGGAAGCGGCCCTGGGCGTGCACAGCGCCAATAGATACCTGTTTTTCATTGTAGTCGGTCCCGTCGGTCCGTACTATCCCCAGGGGTTCAGTCCGACGAGTCTTTACGTGGATGAAGAGTTTGTCCGTGCTGTGCGGGGAGGTATAGGGTTCATTAAAGCTGCGGGTAATTATGCAGCGAGTCTTCTGGCGAGCAAACGGGCCGCTGAAAAGGGTTTTACCCAGGTACTTTGGCTGGATGCGATCGAAAGAAGATATATTGAAGAGGTGGGGACAAGCAATGTCTTTTTTCTCATCGGGGATGAATTGATTACACCGCCCCTCGCGGGGAGCATCCTGCCTGGTGTGACCCGGGATTCGGTGATTCAGATGGCTAGGAGGTGGGATATTTCCGTTTCTGAAAGACCCATATCAATAGATGAAATCATGGATGCTTCCATTCAAGGCACATTGAAAGAGGCTTTTGCCTCCGGAACAGCTGCTATCGTTTCTCCCATAGGGGAGATTTTTTACAGGGGGAGGCCGACAGCCATTGGCGGGGGGAAAATAGGGGCGCTCACCGAAAAATTATACAATGAAATCCTCCAGATACAATACGGCGAAAAAGACGACCCCTTTGGCTGGAGGGTGCCTGTATCGGACTGAGATACGCATTTCGAACGATATTCCCCTCGTTACGAGGACTTGCGATTGAAATCCACAGAAGTGTGGAAAAGATTGTTGATAAACATGTTGATAAGATCCCTAAGCCCTCAATTGTGACAAATTTATACCTCATTGCATACTATTTAGGCATGTGCCAGATAAGTTTAACAATTACGATATGATAGATAAGTAGTAGACTTTAGCTCTGCTATTTACCGGCTGTATTTCGCAAGGCATGAATGGAAAAAATGTGCCATTTTGATTTTCGGTTGGTGTAAAAAAATGAAGAAAAAAGGCAACAGCAGCAGTCATTATTCATTTCAGATAGCAATTATCTTCAATCTTTTCATATTTTTTGCCGCTGGAACGTCATTCGGGGATATGCCTCTTGGTGAGTTAATTGCGAAGGCACAAGATAGATATGAAAAAACAAATGACTTAAAAGCCTATTTCATACAGGAAGTGACGATCAAGTCAGTGAATAAGACAGAAAGGGAAGAGGGGACTGTTTATGTAAAAAATCCCAGAAGGATGTTGTGGGTCTATTCAAAACCGAAGGAAAAAAAATTAATCATAAACCCCAAGAAGGCCTGGTTATACATTCCAGAGGATCACGCTGCCTATGTGCAGGATACGGAAAATATATATAAATCGAAGCTGGCCGTGAAATTTCTTTCTGGCATAGGCAAACTGAGCGAAGATTTTAATGTGGGCTTTTCAAAGCCTGATAATGTGGATAAGAATGGTAACTATCTTCTTACCCTTATTCCCAAAGTTTCAGAGGCAGGCGTCGATAAGTTATATATCACCATAGATAAAGAGAACTTTCAGATCATACAATGTAGTTTTACAGACCTGTATGGAAATCTCACCCGTATCAGGCTCTCGGATATAAGAATCAACAACAACCTTGACGACAAGCTTTTTAGCTTCAAGCCCCCATCAGGCGTAGATGTGTACAATATGCCATAATTGATGGTAACGTCGCCACCTCTCCAGCACAATCTTCTGATTTTTTGCGACTTAGTTGAAAATCTTTTTTTGGAATATGTTTGTATCAATATTCATCGATTTTGGTTCCGAATGGCCTAAATTATTTGTTATACAGTGGCTCTTCCGGGTTTAAATTGCCTCACTGAAGGATGATACATATGAAACGATTTGTCATTGATGAACATTCCTGCTCGGACCTTGAAAAGGCATTGACCATGGAGTGGCTTGACACCAACGGGCTAGGGGGTTACGCCTCGAGCACTGTCCTTTCTTGCAATACAAGAAAATATCACGGCCTCTTAGTGGCAAACCTGGGAGCACCGAAGGGGAAGTATGTCCTTCTTTCATGGATAGAAGATGCGGTTTTAGCAGAAGGAAAAGAAATCTTTCTTTCATGTAGTCAATACCCCGGTTACTTTTTCCCCCAGGAGAAACATTTTCTGAAGGAATTTCATTTGGATTATTCCCCTCGATTTATCTACGAAGCGGATGGAATTCGCATCCACAAGGCGATCATGATGATCCATAAGAAGGATTGTGTTCTCATGAGGTACGAGGTCGAACATTGTCAGTCTCCGTGTCTTTTGCGTCTCAAGCCATTTATTGCGTTTCGAGGTTATCACGAATTGACTAAAGAGAACTCATTCCTTCGGGCGGAAGTTTACAAAACGGAAGAAGGATTCAAGTTGCACCCTTATGACCGCATGCCTCCTATGGTTCTGCGGACGAATGTGGAAGTGAAATTTTTTCCTTCTCCCGTCTGGTACAATAATTTTGAATACAAAAGGGAGGAAGATAGGGGCTTTGACTGGCATGAAGATCTCTTCTGCCCCGGTATTTTCGAGATTCCCATTGAGAAGGGAAGTGTAATCATCTTCTCTGCTTCAACTGACGTTTGCTGGGAAAACCTGGAAGATATTTGGATGACGGAAACGGCGAGGCGGGCAAAGGAGACATTAAGAGACGAGGAGATGGCGGAGAAGTTTGAAAATGAGGAAGACAGGATTCACGTCCGAAATCTCGTTACTTCAGGTCAGCAATTTCTCATCAATTCACCGTCAGGCCGGCCGTCTATCGTTGCAGGATATCACTGGTTCGGCGACTGGGGAAGGGATACGCTTATATCGCTTCCGGGTTTGACATTCTTGAGCGGCCGTTCCGAGGAGGGAATGGCCCTTTTGAGTTCAATGAGCACATATGAAAAAAACGGCATTCTGCCCAACTACTTCTCCGATGATGAGATGGAAAATGCTTACAATACGGTCGATACATCGTTGTGGTATTTCTGGTCTATTCAACAGATGCTGAAGTACACCGGCGAAATAATGTTTATCAAAAACCGGATGTGGCCGGTCATGAAGAGGATTCTGAAGGGATATATGGATGGTACGGCATTCAATATCTATATGAGCGAAAACGGCTTACTCCACGCGGGTGACAAGGGTACGCATATAACGTGGATGGATGCAACAGGCGCAGGCATGCCTGTTACGGCCCGTTGGGGATATCCTGTTGAGATCAACGCCCTGTGGTACAATGCCATCTGCTTTGCAGACGAACTCCGGAAGCTTTTCGATGATCATGCGTTTTCCTTTCTGGATCTGATTTCAAGGATAAGGAGATCCTTTGTCGATACCTTCTGGATAGAGGGCGAGGCCTATTTGGGTGACGTCTTCCGCGACGGTTTTCTTGATCGGGCCATAAGGCCCAATCAGATTCTGGCCGTCTCCCTTCCCCATTCGCCGTTGGACGCAGCTAAATGGACAGGTGTTGTCGAGAAAGTCAAGAAGCACCTGCTCACTACTGTAGGTTTGAGAACCTTGTCGCCGGAAGATGATAGCTATAGAGGGCGGTACGAAGGCGACAGCTTGGCAAGAGATGCGGCCTATCATCAAGGCACTGTATGGCCCTGGTTGATCGCGCATTTCGGCGAGGCATACATGAAGGCCGCAGAAGATAAGGCGGCGGCAAAGACATTTCTCTTGAATTTCATTCGAGCATTTCTAAGCAACCATATGGCGGAAGCCGGCATCGGTTGCATATCTGAAATCTTCGATGGTGACTTTCCTCATCGCCCCAACGGTTGCATTTCGCAGGCCTGGAGTGCCGCCGGATTAATCAGACTGTACATGCTTCTAAATGATGCACCCGATACCTGACGCCCCGTTAAGGCGGCGATGGCACATTGATGAATGGATTTTCTGGTTTACTTTAACCCCTTGTTATGACATATAGCGATAGTATATTTCAGTGGTAACGTGCAAGAGTCACTCCTGTAATAACACTCCGATACATACATAGTCGTTTTATTCTAAGGAGGAGCTCAGCGATTGAGAATCCTTATGTTTGGATGGGAATTTCCGCCCCATGTGAGTGGCGGTCTCGGAACGGCATGTTTCGGTTTAACAAAGGCACTCGTGGGGCGGGGTCACAAGATATATTTTGTCATTCCTGGACTGCCTGGTGAAGCTCCCCTGTCGCACGTAGACTTGATTTCAGCGCAAGCAATTCCTGGAAGGGGTAGAGATATTGGCGCCGTAGATATCTTTTGCGGACTCGATATCAGGCTGATAAATTCCACGCTTCGGCCATATTTAGATGAGGGCGCTTATGAGAGGTCGCAGCAACTACATTTTGACAGGCATGCGTATGAAAAAGACGGGACGGTGAGGGAGGGCCTCCGCGTCTTGGGAGCCTCATGGCCATACGGTCCAAATCTGATTGCCGAGGTCATGAGGTATGCCAGGGCTGCCGGTGTTATTGCGAAAGATCACTTTTTTGATGTCATCCACGCCCATGACTGGATGACTGTATTTGCCGGTATTTATGCCAGGGAAGTCAGCGGGAAGCCTCTTGTTCTTCAGATCCATTCCCTGGAGTTTGACAGAAGTGGCGAACACGTAAATCAGGATATCTATTATCTGGAGCGTTACGGTATGGTGTTATGCGATCATGTTATCGCCGTGAGCAGTTATACAAAAAATTTGATTATCAAACACTATGGTATTGATCCTGATAAAATATCCGTAGTGCATAACGCTGTTTCACGGGACGAGGCGCCACCGGTGTACCATCGGGAAAAAGACTCGGACAAGAAGATTGTGCTCTTCCTGGGCAGGATTACATTCCAGAAAGGCCCTGACTATTTTGTCGAGGCCGCGGCGAGGGTTTTGAAAGAATTTCCGCAAGTGACATTTGTCATGGCCGGTGCGGGCGATATGATGCCTCCTGTGATCGAGAGAGTTGCCGAACTTCATATAGGGAAGAATTTTCACTTTACCGGCTTTCTTCAGGAAGCAGAGGTCGAGCGTATATTCTCAATGAGCGATGTGTATGTCATGCCCAGCGTGTCGGAACCTTTCGGCATATCTTCTCTTGAGGCAGCGATTTACGACGTGCCGGTCATTATGTCCAGGCAGTCAGGTGCCGCGGAGATCCTTGATCATGTTTTGAAAGTAGACTTCTGGGATGTCGATGAAATTGCAAATAAGATAATGGCTATTTTAAGACACCCCAGTCTGACAGCGGAGATTGTCGAGAGATCGCGTGAACAATTGCGAAGTATTCACTGGGAAAAAGCTGCGGAAAAGATCGCCCATATCTACCGGCTCGTATTGCACTAAAAAGGTGGAGGAATGCCAAGTATCTGTCTGCTCTTTCACGTTAATAAGCCTCTTTGGCTGAAGCACTATACCTTTTTCGATATAGACCACGACCATGTTTACGAGAATGCAGGAAGAAACCTTGAGAACCTGAACAGATCATCTGAAACATGCTACCTCCCAGCCAACCGCATCATGCTTGATCTGATCAAGCGCTACAGAGGAGATTTCCGGGTCGCTTTTTCGATAACGGGAGTTCTCCTGGATCAATTTGAAAAACATCGTGTTGACGTTCTTGAAAGCTTCAAGCGACTTGCCGACACGGGATGTGTCGAGTTTGTGAGTGAGACTTATTACCATTCCCTCGCATATCTCTATTCTCCGCGGGAGTTTAAAGAACAGGTTATCTTGCATAAGAAAAAGATAAAAAGCCTGTTTGGTCAAAATCCCAAGACACTTTGTAATACTGAGCTCATCTATAACAGCGCGCTTGCAAACTTGGCTGAAAAAATGGGATACCATGTCATTCTGGCGGAAGGGGCAGATAAGATTTTGGGATGGCGGTCTCCCAACTATGTCTATCGGCCCAGAGGGTGTAAGAATCTGAAACTGTTTCTCAGAAACCACCGTCTTTCCGATGACATTGCCTTTCATTTTTCCAACCCGAAGTGGACCGAACATCCATTTTCAGCCGATAAATACGCTGACCGGATTTACGGCATGAAGGATACGGTGGATGTCATAAATCTGCTCATGAACTACGAGACCTTTGGTGAACATCAGCCGCATGAAACGGGGATATTCGATTTTCTCCGTCTCCTACCCCGCGAAATCCTGACCGACTCCGTTTTCAGGTTTCAAACCCCTTCGGAGGTTGCCCGGGACTACAATCCTGTTGACGAAGTCGATGTGGAGGACTATATCTCATGGGCAGATGCTGAAAGGGATTTGGATGTGCGGTTGGGCAATGCGTTGCAGAAGGACGCCATTGATGCATTGTACGGCATGGAGTCAAAAGTGCGTCGTCGGAAAGACGCGATATTTCTCCGGACTTGGCGCATGCTTCAGGCATCCGATCATTTCTTTTACATGCGTACCAGAGGGCTTGCTGATGGGAGCATCCATAAGGATTCCAATCCTTACGGGTCGCCTTACGATGCGTATATCAACTATATGAATATCATTGATGACTTTTCCGGATACTTGGGCAAGAAAGAGGAGCGTAATTCATGAAGAGGCAGAATAGAGGCTATTTATTTGAAGTCAGCTGGGAGGTTTGCAACAAGGTAGGAGGAATATATGCCGTCATTGCCAGCAAGACGAGAGAGGCCATTCGTAACTATGGAGAGAAGTACTTCCTGTTAGGGCCTGACCTCAAGACCAACCCTGATTTTGAAGAGACTGATGAGGACTGCTGGGTCAAGATTAGGGAAAGCACTGCTATCAAGGAAATCCCGTGCCGTCTTGGCAGGTGGAAAATTCCCGGAGACCCGAAGGTCATCCTTGTCAATTTCGGAAAGAAGTATGACAAAGACCAATTGCTCTACAGACTCTGGGAAGATTATGGCATAGATTCCATTGCCGGCGGATGGGACTATGTGGAACCGTTGATGTTCAGCTATGCCTGCGGCGAGGTAATCGAAACAATTTATAATCTCATGGCCAGACCGCAAAACATTCCGGCCATTGCTCAGTTTCATGAATGGATGTGCGGAGCGGGCCTTCTCTGCGTGAAAAAGAAGGTTCCCGAAATAGGTACCACATTTACGACACACGCGACGATTCTCGGAAGAACCCTCGCGGGCTCAGGGATCGATATATACACAGTCATGGACAATATATCGCCCTTGGCGGAAGCAAGCGCCCACAATATTAAGGCCAAATATTCCATGGAAGTGGCCTCTGCAAGGGAGGCAGACTGTTTCACGACGGTCAGTGAAATAACCGCCTCAGAAGCAAAAAATTTTCTTGGCAGGTATCCCGATGTTATTACACCCAACGGTCTTGATATGGACCAGATTCCTGATCTCACTACGAACAGAGTGCCGGCGTTAAAATCAAGGGAAACACTCCTTACTGCCGCTTCAAGGTTTTTGAGAAAGGATTTTCCTTCGAATACTAAGATTTTGGTCATATCGGGACGTTATGAATTCCACAATAAGGGCATTGATATTTTTCTAAATGCCCTGGGCCGGCTCGAGAAAGACATGACCAAAGATGAAGAGATCCTGGCCTGTCTTTTCGTGATTGGAGGGCATATGGATTTGATTCCCACTCTGCAGGGCGAGCAGGGAAGACTTGAACCGGCCTCTCCCCCCATTGCCACCCACAGGCTCATCAATGAGGCATTCGATCCCATTTTGCAGACATGTAACAGATTGGGACTCATGAATACGCCCGAAAACAGGATTCACGTTATTTTTACTCCGGCTTACTTAAACGGTCATGATGGTCTGATCAACATGACATATAACGAAGCCCTCTCGGGATGCGACCTAGGAGTTTTCCCATCATACTATGAACCGTGGGGTTATACGCCTCTTGAGTGTGTTGCCCACTCGGTACCCACGATAACAAGCGATCAGGCCGGCTTCGGACTCTGGGTTCAGGAGAAGGCAGGCGAGAACAGCGGCGTTATCCTTTTGAAACGCAAGGGTCAGAAGATCGAGCTGATCGAAGAAAATCTATACAATATCTTCGGGGAATTTCTATCATGGACTGATCATGAAATTGAAGAGAGGCGGAAAAGCGCTAGGCACGTAGCCATGCAGGCAAATTGGGAAGACTTCTTCAAGTTTTACCTCCAAGCCTATGATACAGCCGCCGCCGTTGCTAATGAACGCGCAGAAAAGCTCGTCTTGATAGACTACAGGATGGAAAAGAAATATGTCTTTGCCGGGAGCGTGTCAACACAACCTCATTTTCGCGCATTTACGGCCGTGGTAAATCTCCCACATAAGATTGGACGGCTGAGGGAACTAGCCTACAATCTATGGTGGACATGGCACCCAAGGGCCCGCAGTCTATATATTTCTCTCGATCCCAAGATGTGGCAGCACATGGGCAATAACCCTGTCAGGATGTTGGAGAATGTGCCACCGGAAAAGTTAGTGGAGGCATCAGAAAACCCCAGCTACTTGACAATGTATAACCAGATCATAGAGCAGTTCGACGAATATATGAATGTCAGGACCCACGATGAAAAGCTGCAGGTCTCTCAGGCTATCAAATGGTCTTCACCGATTGCCTATTTCTCAGCTGAATACGGACTTCATGAGTGCATCCCCATCTATTCCGGAGGGTTGGGTACCCTTTCCGGCGATCATTTGAAGACCGCCAGTGATCTCAATATTCCGCTTGTGGGTATTGGTCTTCTTTATAAGAACGGCTATTTTAAACAGGTTATTGATAAGAACGGCGTCCAGATCGAGGAATATCCGGAGAATGAATTCTCCATGATGCCTCTTCAAATTGTCAGGGATGACACGGGGAATGAGGTTCAGATATCCCTAGAACTGCCCGGAAGGACACTCTATGCGAATATCTGGGAGGTCAAGGTGGGGCGCGTATCATTATACCTGCTTAATGCAGATGTTCCGGGGAATACTACTCAGGACAGAAAAATAACAGAGCGGCTTTATCACGCAGACCAGAGAATAAGGATTGAACAAGAAATACTTTTAGGCATGGGCGGCGTCAGACTGATGAAGAAATTGGGCATCCGGCCGCGTGTCTATCATCTCAACGAAGGTCATCCCGCTTTTGTTATTTTCGAACGCATAACTGGTTTGATGACAGAGGAAGGCCTTTCCCTGGATGAGGCTATGGAGATCGTTTGCGGAAGCACAGCATTCACTACACATACCCCTGTTGAAGCGGGCATTGAAAGGTTTTCCAGGGATTTGATGGAGCATTACTTCTCCAGTTTCGTCAAGAAAACGGGTATGTCCTGGTTACAGTTCTGGGAATTGGGACGGAAGGAAGGTGGAGAGGATAAAACATTTTTCATGGCAATTTTTGCCCTGAAGATGGCCCACATGAGTAATGCCGTGAGTCGCGTTCATGAAGAAGTGTCAAAGCGGATGTGGCGTGACGTGTGGAAGGGTTTTAACATCTCGGACGTTCCGATCCGTCACATCACGAATGGCGTCCATGTGATGTCCTATATCTCGCCGCGGATGCAATCCCTGTTCGATGCATATCTGGGAGATTGGGAGAAGAACATGGGAAGCCCGGAAATTTGGGAAAAGGTCAAAGACATCCCCGATTCCCTGCTGTGGGACACGAGATATGAACTCAAGCAAAAGACCATCAATTTCTTGCGGGAATATCTCTCCACACACTGGGTGAAATATGGTTATACGAAGACGTGGCGGGAAGAGTTCTTTTCAAAGATCAATCCCGCCGCCCTGATAATCGGATTCGCAAGACGCTTTGCACCTTACAAACGCTCCGATATGATACTGTCTGACCTGGCTCGTCTTGACAGAATCCTGAATGATCCGGTTCGTCCCGTTCACATAATTATGGCAGGGAAGGCGCATCCCAATGACGGCATGGGGAAAAGCCTTATAAAGAAAATCATAGATGTCTGTAAGGATGAAAGATTCAGAGGCAAGATATTTTTCATCGAGGACTATGATATCAACATAGCGCGGCGCCTTGTCCAAGGCGTTGATGTGTGGCTGAATACACCCCGGAGACCTTACGAGGCGAGCGGTACAAGCGGTCAAAAAGTCGTCGCCAATGGGGTACTCAATATCAGCGTATCTGACGGGTGGTGGTGCGAAGGCTACGATGGAACGAATGGCTGGACAATAGGACCTGTCTGCAAAGGGTATAATGAAGAGAGGGCGAATGCCGATGAGGAGGACAGCCAGTCGCTATATGCAATACTTGAGAACTCGGTGATACCTGCATTCTACAGCCGGGAAATATCGGGGATGCCGGAAAAATGGATCAGCATGATTAAGAGATCCCTGCAAACCCTTATGCCCAGATTCAACACGGAAAGGATGCTCTTGGATTATTACAACCAAATCTATCTACCCACGGCAGAGAGGGAACACGAACTTTATACGAATGCGCATAAACTGGCCCGCGAGCTCGCAGACTGGAAGCGCAAAATCCCTATGCGTTTCTCCTCGCTCAGGCTCCTCGATGCCAGCATTGAAGGGATTCACGGGGATACCGTTTTCGTTGATCAGCCGTTGATCATCAGCGCTAGGGTAGATCCCGGGAAGGTGGAGCCACAAGAAATATTAGTTGAACTGATAATAGGAAAAAGGGACGGGTATGAACTTGCCGATTTTCCCGATTGCATTCCTTTGGCCATGGCTAAAAAGGGATTAGACGGAATCCTAACATATTCTGCGGAATACATTGTGAAACACAATGGACCCTACTTATACGGTATAAGGGTGCTGCCCTTCCATAGGAATCTTGCCGCCAAGCACGCGACAGGGCTTATCCTCTGGGCGTAGGTGATAGATATTATTCTATCAAGGTATTGCGATACGGAGTAACTGCGCTATTATTTGCGGCTGATGAACATCAGGATGATCGTCAGGATGATACTGATGATTATGCTCGTGGCGAGTGGAAAATAGAAGGTGAAATTCTTGCCCTTGAAATAGAGGTCACCGGGAAGCCTTCCAAGCCATGGTATTTTCCCTCCCAGGAGGACAAGGAATCCCAGGCCTGCTATGACGACTCCAATAATAATGAGAATCTTACCGAAGCTGGAAAAATCAGGCATAGAAATTTCCCTTTTGTCCTGACTTTTGTAAACGGGATTGCCGAGTAGCTCACGTTTGTCACAGCGATAGCAAGCGATGTTAATACTTAACTTGCTATCGCCAGAATAGCAGGGCAACCGCATATCCACATTGCCGATCCATTATAACATATTTATGGCCAGTCAAAAGGCACTTTCTTTCTGAAATCAGGAGGCAGCTTCTTGCTGTCAACATCCTGGGTGAAGATGGTTTCGAAACCCATATCGAGGGCATGGTTTACGACAAGCTCATATTCTTCGCGGGCAACCCTTTTCCCCAGATGGGGATGATCCACAACGGAGGGCATGGGTGTATACTGAGACATAATGCTCAGAGGCACAGAAAGGGATATGTGCTTTTTAATCAATTTGAGAACTTCCAGGCTGTTCGATGTGAATCCAGGGATGACAAGATGGCGGATGAGAACCCCCTTTTTTGCTACGCCCTCTTCAACCAGAAGGTCATCACCCACCTGACTCACCATTTCCTTGATGGAAGGGAGGGCATGGGCTACATAATCCCTTACCCCGGAAAGGACGAGGGCGTCATGCTCAGTGCCGTATTTAAAGTCCGGCAGGTAGATATCCACCATGCCTTTCATGATCTTCAGAACCTCCGGGTTCTCATAACCGCCGCAATTGTAAATCAGGGGAAGAAGCAAACCTCTTTGACGCGCAAGGAGAAGGGCCTCCATGACCTGTGGTATCTGGGGAGTGGGTGTAACGGGTTCTATGTTATGACAATTCTTTTTATCAAGGGCCAGCATAATTGCTGAAAGCCCGCGAGCATCTGTCAACCGGCCTGAATTGTCATGGCTCAACTGATAATTTTGGCAGTAGATGCATTTCAGATTGCAGGATGACATGAAGATTGTCCCGGCACCTCGGGTTCCCGAAATGGGAGGCTCTTCGCCATAGTGGGGCAGGGCGTGGCTTACTTTGACGCCATCAGTGAGATGGCAGAATCCCAATTCGCCTCTTGTCCTGTCGACTTGGCACTTCCTGGGACAGAGTGTGCAGCTTTTCAGGATTGACTTAAGATGGTCAATATTTCGCCGTGAGATAGTTTCAGCATTCACCTGAGATCGTACCTCACTGAATATCTATCTTTTCAACAACGTTCCTGATCTTTTTGCTTTCTACGAGTTCCAGAAATTCCTCCCCCAAGGGCGCTGCACGTTCCACCGCCTTCCACCAGTTCTGGATCCTGGTGGCAGGGTCATCTATGAAGATCACAAAATCCTCCCGATCAGGAATTTTGCCTCCGGGTAGTTCCGCAATAAAACGCGGCGAGGGATGGATCATCAGGACGTTATCGAGATCGTTTGCTCGCGGGAGACGATAGGAGAGTTTTTTATCCAGCCATCCCGGCACAATCCTTTCCTGATGATTGAAGAACAGGACGATATCGTCATTTGTTGCTGCATAGTTGTGGGTCAGGTGATAATCGATGAGACCGCCATCCCGGTATGTCCCGATAGGAGCACCATAGATGTTTTTGACTCCGGCGACTACCAGGGGAATGGCGCCCGAGGCTGCCACAGCATACTTGAAATTGATTGCGTTGATGGGAATGTACCGTCCACGGAAACCCGGCCTTAGACAAAAGGGAGGCGGTTTTGGCCCGTTGTAGAATACGACGCGCTCGGCAAAATAGTAGATGTATGATCTCTTGATCGCATTGAGCAGAAAGCCTATGCTGAGGCCAAGTTGCTGTACCCAGTGCAATTCGGAAGCTACAAGGTTTCTTGCACGGACGGTGATGACGGCAAGACGATACTTTTTATTGGAAAGTGCAAAGGGCAGAGCATCGTCCTCAAGATATGAATTTACTATGCCCATCAAGGACTCGAGGACAGTGACCGGAGTATCGTTTCTCTTGTAAGTTGTACCGATATAGGATTCCATGAGGATTCGGTAACTCTTCTCCGGCTCGGGTTGCAACCAGGCAGCAAACCGCATTGCCCCCGCCGATGAACCGACGAGGTGCGTAGACTTTACGCATCCGAGGAGGCCATTGGTCAGGAGCGTCAGGTCGAAGCCGCTGGCCACCAGCCACCGGGGACCGGTTGCGGGACCGAAATATGTCGTAATGCGGTCGAGATTGAAGCCGCCATCCCGGATGATTTCATAGGCCCGCTTTCCAGCTTTAATACATATGTCATTCATTCTTATCCACCGTCGGCGATCTCGAAATCCTCGAGAATCGGGTAAAAATGATTCAGGGACAAACTGATACTGCGGGGAACTGTTACAAATGGCCTTGACACTGTCCCGACCCTTCGATAAAGTAACAACGGCTAGAAAGGATTTATCCGCGAGTTCAATTTGATGGCGGTTAATACATAAACTCCGGCTGTTTTGTCAACGTCTATTGTTGGCAGCGTGCTGATAAAAGTCTGTATCGACAGTCAGGCAAAACATTTGTATGGATGTGACGTCCCGCGTCGTAGAAATAGCAAGAAATGCGAAGAAAGCGGCCACAGTGCTTGCCCATTTGCCGTCGGACGCAAAGGACTGTGCTCTCTCTGACATGGCTGAGGCGATCATCAGGCAAACGGGACTTCTCATAAAGGAAAATGCAAAGGATGTTGAGAAGGCCAGGAAGATAGGCCTTTCGGCCGCCATGATCGACAGGCTCACCTTGAACGAAGGCACAATAGAGGGCATTGCGAGAAGTCTGAAAGATGTGGCCTGTCTCCCGGACCCTGTCGGAAAAGTAACATCCATGTGGCGCCGGCCGAATGGCCTTCTCGTCGGCCGCATGAGAATCCCTCTGGGCGTAATAGGCATCATCTATGAATCTCGTCCCAACGTGACGGTGGATGCAGCCGCTCTCTGTCTCAAATCGGGCAATGCTGTCATCCTGCGCGGAGGATCTGAGGCTATAAACTCGAATATTGCCATAGCGAATATTCTTCAGACTGTCTTAACGGATCATGCCATTCCCGGAGGGGCCATTCAGGTGATCCCCATGATCGAGAGGGATGCGGTCCGCGAGATGCTCCAGCTTGCAGAATACATAGACTTGATCATCCCCAGAGGGGGTGAGGACCTGATTAGAGCCGTCGTCAATGAATCGAAGATCCCTGTGATCAAGCATTACAAAGGGGTATGCCACGTATATGTTGATGCTGGCGCTGATCTTGAGATGGCCGTAGATATTTGCATTAATGCAAAGACCCAGCGCCCGGGAGTTTGCAATGCCATGGAGACCCTGCTTGTTCATCAGGGTATTGCGGGTGAATTTCTGCCATTGGTTGCCCGCCATCTCGAGGAAGCCGGCGTCGTCCTGAAAGGTTGTGACAGGACAAGGCAAATCCTAAAGGATGTCGAACAGGCAAAAGAAGAAGACTGGTATCAGGAATACCTCGATTTAATTTTGTCCGTACGCATCGTAAATGATCTCGATGAGGCAGTGGGCCATATTGAAAAATACGGTTCTCTCCACACGGAATCAATCGTTACGAACAATTACCAAAACGCACAGCGCTTCTTAAATGAAGTCAACTCGTCCACTGTCCTCGTCAATGCCTCTACCCGCTTTAGCGACGGATTTGAGCTGGGCCTCGGCGCTGAAATAGGTATCAGCACGACGAAACTTCACGCTTTTGGTCCCATGGGACTGGAGGAACTGACAACAACAAAATTTATTATCTACGGGAATGGGCAGGTGAGAACATGAAATGGGGATTATTGGGGGGTACATTCGATCCGATACACAATGGTCATCTGAGATGCGCCGAAGAAGTACTCGAAATTTTTGATCTGAATAGGATTATCTTTATCCCTGCTGCGAAGCCGCCGCACAAAATAGATGGTGATATAACGTCATTTCATCACCGGGAACAGATGATCAAGCTGGCCATTGAAGGGAACCCCGTATTTACATATTCCGATGTGGAGAAGCAGCGTGAAGAGAAGTCTTACTCGGTGGAGACTGTTGATTACATTCTCAAGAAATACATGAAGGATCTAAAATTATATTTCATTCTGGGGCAGGATGCCTTCCATGCCATCCAGAGTTGGAAAGACTGGCAGAGGTTGCTGCTCTTATGCAATTTTGTTGTTATGACAAGACCCGGTTATGAGGATAGAGGCCTAGAAGGAATTGTTCCGGCCGATTTCGCTTCGCAGTTCAAGTATGATAATAGCGTGAAGGGTCTTAAGGGTTCTACGGGCTACGTCATTTATTTCAGGGGTGTTACTTTTTTGGATATCTCATCCAGCGATATCAGGCAAAGGGTTGGAGAAGGCAGGTCCATCAAGTACCTTGTTCCTGAGCCGGTCCGGCATTACATCATGAAAAACTCTCTATACAGAAACTCAAAATAATAGGTACTCATACGTCTAATCTTAGGATTGCTGCCAATCAGTCTTTGCGCGAAGGAACCGGAAAATTTCTCCTTGCAGTGGGCTTTATCTTACTTGTCCTTGGGGCGGCCATGTCATGGGCCGCGGACAATTTTCCTAAGCCGATTGGTGCTGTCAATGATTTTGCGCGCGTGATTCCACCGGATTACAAGAACCGCATGGAGGGTCTCGCTCAGGAGGTCCTCGAAAAAACGGGGACGGCTATTGTCATTGTAACGGTGCAAAGTTTAGGTGATGACGAACTTAATGACTATGTCAACCGCTTATACAAGGCCTGGGGCATAGGCAAAAAAGGGGAAGACAAGGGGGTCTTGATTTTCCTAACCTTGAAGGAGCGAAAATTCAGAATTGAAACGGGATATGGTGTCGAAGGCATCCTCCCCGACGGACTCGTTGGTGAAATTCGTGACAGGTATGCAATTCCGTACCTGAGGAAGGGTGACTTCGGGCAGGGACTTTACAATACCACGGCTGCCGTTGCTTCTGTTGTGGCGAAGGCTGCCAATGTATCCATCACAGGCGGTGTACCCATCGCGCAGCCGGCAGAAAGGAAAGTCAGGCAAGGAGGCGGCATATGGCCGCTGATTGTCCTTGTTCTGATACTGGTTATACTCTTGGGCACGAGGCAAGGGAGGGCCATGCTCCCCTGGCTGCTGCTCCTGCTGTTTACCGGTAGAGGCGGAAACTATGGCGGCGGTGGAGGCTTTGGGAGTTTTGGCGGGGGCGGCTTCGGCGGCTTCGGCGGCGGTGAAAGCGGGGGCGGCGGGGCGAGCGGCGACTTCTGACGAGAGGTGATCGATATGGCAAAGGTACCGAAAAATCCTGAGGAGATTTTTGAAGAGTTTACGGATGACTTCAAGAATATTTTTGGCAGTGATCTCATTTCCATTATTCTCTATGGAAGCGGGGCGAGCGGCCATTATGTGCCCGGGAAATCAGATCTCAATTTTCTCATTGTCCTCTCCGAAGGAGGGGTCGACAATCTGGACAGAGCCTTTGGGACTGTTGCCCGGTGGCGTAAACGTAAAGTGGCAATTCCTCTATTCATGACGAAGGCGGAAGTATTATCGTCCCGTGACACGTATCCCATTGAGTTCCTCTCTATGAAAAAACATTATGTGACGGTCAGTGGCGAGGATGTCCTCGGTGGACTGTCCTTCGAGCCATCCCATCTCCGCTTACAGGCGGAGAGGGAATTTAAAGGGAAGTTGGTTCATTTGCGGAGGGGCTACCTGGAAGCGGAAGGACAGGCGCGCCAGATGCGCGAAATTATCAAAGCGTCCTTCACGGCATTCATCTCCATATTTAGAGCCCTCCTTTATTGCAAGGGGATTGAAATACCACAGCAACGAAGGGATATAATCAACGCTGTCGCCAAGGAATATTCCGTTGATCCCGGCATATTCCTGAAATGTGCAGATATCAAGGAAGACATTGACCGGAGTGCCACTTCCGAGATCAAGAATGTTTTTATAAGCTATGTAAAGGAGATAGAAAGGCTGTCCGCTATCGTTGACGGCATGAGCGTATGAAGACCCTTGCTGCAGCGCAGCGAATTTATATAGTTGCATAATACATCGGGAGGTGTGACATGACCAGCGGGCAAAGAAATCTCATTATTGCAGGAGTAGTTGTTCTCATCCTTGTCCTCGTTCTGTACTCGAGTTACAACAAGTTCGTTTCCCTTGATGAGACCGTAAAGGCATCCTGGGCGCAAGTGGAGAACCAGTTGCAGCGACGATACGACCTGATTCCCAACCTTGTGGAAACTGTTAAGGGGTACGCCAAGCAGGAAAAGGATGTTTTCGTTGAAGTTACGAACGCCAGGGCGAAGGTGGGAAGTGCAGCGACCGTGCCGGATAAAATAAGCGCGAACAACGAATTGTCCGGTGCCCTTTCCAGACTCCTGGTCGTCGTTGAGAGGTATCCGGATCTCAAGTCGAACCAGAATTTTATGCACCTTCAGGATGAGCTTGCGGGCACGGAAAACCGGATTGCCGTGGAAAGGAAGCGATATAATGATGCAGTAAGGGCCTACAACGTGGCGATCAGAAGCTTTCCCGGGAATCTTTTTGCAGGGATGTTCGGTTTCCGAAGCGCGACTTTTTTTGAGGCGCCGTCTCAGGCAAAGACAGCCCCTCAGGTCAAATTTTGAAGGCCATATAGGGTGGCTTCCGGAGATGGTAATTCCGGTTGAAATGCCGTTCATTTATGCCTTTGATTATGAACGGCATTGATCGACAGGCGCGTTATTGAAGCTGCGTCCGATCTGTTTCATTTCTTACGAGACGCAGCATCGATTGCGGGACGAGATAGTCACGCATTTTTGAGACGATATAGATAAGGATCCAGAGATCATCAGATGTCCTTTTTCCCCTCTTTCCGATAATCCTACCCTCACAGCCGTAAAGAGGATGCCTGGGATGATCGACGACGACCATATCTCCTAACTCCATCTTCGTTTCTCCTTGTTTTTTTCCGCATTATCGCCGACAGGATCCCCATTTAACATCACAGGCCATCTCACCACCGCGAAAGGTAGAAATATCTGCAAGAGACCATCAAACTTGTCACTTACTTATAACACATTTTGGGCAGAAGTCCCATATTTTAAAATATAAATGCAACTGTATCTTCCATGTTCCTTCTGAAGACAGGTTCGGCGTAGGCGAAGAAAAATATTCTAGAAAAAGCTTGACAACCTCCCAACTATATATTATTCAAGACCACCAGGTAAGTAAACGTTACTTACCATCCTTTCAAACCGTTCAATGTTGGTAGTCTTTCATGCATCCGTTAAAACCGCATCCTGTATTTGAAGTCTTGAATTCGGGTGCAATGAAACCTTCCGTCCGTGTTAGATCACGAATTAGCTTGTTCTTGTAAAGAGTAGGAGATGACTCAGTGTTACGACATTCTTGCAAACCTGATTTTTAACGGGTATCAAGAATTGCTGTTGATTTGGCAACACCTCATCTGGAAAAACCAAAAAAAAGTGGGGAGGGACGTATATGGGCAGAAGTCTGTTCAGTGAGGAGCATGCGATATTCCGCGATTCATTCAAGAAGTTCCTCGCTAGGGAGGTGACCCCGTTCATAGACAAGTGGGAAGAGGATGGCATTGTTCCCAGGGAAATGTGGAACAGGCTGGGCGATAATGGATTTCTCTGTCCCTGGCTTGACGAGAAATACGGGGGCTCCGGGGCGGGATTCGAATACTCTGCCGTTATCATGGAAGAGCTTGCCTACATCGGATGCCACGGGCTTATAGCCGGCCTGCACAACGATATCATTGTTCCTTACATTTACAGCTTCGGAAATGAAGAACAGAAGAAGAAGTGGCTTCCCGGATGTGCTACAGGCGATATTGTGACGGCCATCGCCATGACTGAACCGGGCACAGGGTCGGACCTTGCCGCGGTCAGGACAACGGCGTTGAGGGATGGTGATTCATACGTAATCAATGGCGCGAAGACTTTCATTTCCAACGGTATTCACTGCGATCTGGTCATCGTTGTGGCCAAGACTAATCCCCACGCCGATCCTCCCTTTAAGGGCATCAGTCTCATCTGTGTCGAAAGCGGAACACCGGGTTTCCAGAAGGGGAGAAAGCTCAACAAGATGGGATTTCACAGCCAGGACACGGCAGAGATGAACTTCGAAGATTGCCGGGTGCCTGTGTCCAATCTGTTGGGGAAGGAGGGACAGGGCTTTTATTACCTGATGCAGAAGCTGCAGGCGGAAAGGCTCGTGGTGTGCATTATGGGTCAGGCAATGGCGGAGGCCATGCTGGAAATGACCATTAAGTATTGCAGGGAGAGAACCGTCTTCGGAAAGCCCATCAGTTCTTTCCAGCATAATACGTTCAAAATTGTCGAGATGGCTACAGAGATTGAGATTGGAAGGACTTTCGTCGATTCTCTCATTCTGGATTACTGTGAAAAGAAAGACATTGTTAAGAGAGTTTCTATGGGCAAGGCCTGGGTTTCAGAAATGGCGAACCGTGTTGCTTATGATTGTTTGCAGCTTCACGGCGGCTACGGGTACATGGAAGAATATCCGATTTGCCGTTTTGCAAGAGATGTAAGGGTTATTCCCATATTTGCAGGCACTACAGAGGTCATGAAAGTAATTGTGGGTCGCATGATGGGCCTGTAACCGTAAAGGAACAAAAAAAAGAAGCAGGAATATGATTTTGAAAAAGGTTTTACGTTGAAAGGAGGAAATTAAATGGATGTTAAAGGTTGTAAAGCGATTGTAACCGGCGGTGCGTCGGGATTGGGCGAAGCGTGCGTCCGCAACCTGACCGGTTTGGGAGGGAAGGCGGCAATTTTCGATTTTGACGCGACAAAGGGAGAGAACCTTGCCGCCGAACTGGGAGCGAATGTCATCTATGTGAACACAGACGTAACAAGCGAAGAAAGCGTGCAGACGGCCATCAAGAAGACGATGGAAGCCTTTGGGGCAATAGATGTTGTGATCAACTGCGCCGGTGTGGGAGACCCCGGCAAAATTCTTTCCAAGAAAGGCCCCATGCCTCTCTCGCAGTTCAATCGCGTGGTGCAGATCAACCTAGTGGGCACATTTAACGTCATTCGGCTAACCGTTGAGCAGATGGTGAAGAACACGGGAAATAAAGACGGTGAAAAAGGTGTCATCATCAACACTGCCTCGGTCGCCGCATTCGACGGTCAAATCGGGCAGCCGGCTTACAGCGCCTCCAAGGCCGGCGTGGTGGGCATGACCCTGCCCATTGCAAGAGAATGCGCTGAGTACGGTATCAGGGTGATGACGATCGCGCCTGGTCTTTTCAATACGCCGATGCTCGCACAACTGCCGGAGCCCGCCCGCGATGCCCTCGGCAAAATGGTCCCCTTTCCGCGGCGTCTCGGCGATCCCGTGGAATATGCAAAGATGGCCCAGCATATCATTGAGAATCCCATGCTCAACGGAGAAGTCATACGGCTTGACGGTGCTATCCGTATGGCAGCGAAATAAGAAACCTCAAAGAACGAAATCCTGCATGGAACTATCGGGATTCCGGATACAAGGATGTAAAAGAAACCAATAAGGAGAACAGAAAGAGATGGAAAGCAAGAATGGTATTGTTATTGTAAGTGCGGTGAGAACGCCGTTCAGCAAATTCGACTCTGCCATGGCCGATATACCAAGCATTGATCTCGGTGTTATGGTCATGAAAGAGGTCATCGAACGAGTGAAAATCAAGCCCGAGGAAGTGGATGACATAAGCTACGGGAGTTGCATTCCGGCGGAGGTTGCCCTGGAAACGGACGTGCCGGCGAGGCAAGCGACGCTCCTTGCCGGGTTCCCGGCAGATAATATTTCCGTGAGCCTTGATAGGGCTTGCTGTTCATCCCTGACCTGTCTTCGCTTGGGCGTCAGGGCCATCAAGGCGGGAGAGGCCGAGATAGCAATGGCCGTGGGAGCGGAGAACATGCCGCGCACACCCCATCTGGCCCCAGGTCTGAGAAAGGGAGCTCGATTGGGACATATCAAACTCGTGGATTGCCTCTTTGAGCTCGGCTATACGGCCAAAGGGTTTAACCCCGTTGCCAAAGATGCGGGGGAAGTGGCGTTGGAATACGGCGTGACGAGGGACATGCAGGATGCATGGGCGCTTGGAAGCCAGGAGAAATATGCCAAGGCCTATGCGGAAGGTAAGTTCAAGATCGGAGAGGAACTCATGCCTGTGGTGATCCCCCAGAAGAAGGGCGAACCCATCGTCATCGAGAAGGATGAATCGCCGAGGAGTACAAGCATGGAGGCCCTGGCGAAGTTAAAAACCATCTATGGGAGCCCGACCGTGACAGCGGGAAACGCACCACCTATAAGCGCTGGTGCGAGCGCTATCCTCTTTATGACCGCTAAGAAGGCCAAAGAGAAGGGTCTTAAGCCATTGGCTACAATAGTTACAGTAGCGGCCTCGGCTACAGTCCCCCGCGAAATTGCCGTCATTCCCGCTTATACTATTCAGAAAGCCCTCAAGCAGGCGGGTCTGACACTTGACGACATGAAGCTGATTGAAATAAATGAAGCATTTGCAGTTCTACCCCTTGTTTCCACAAAGATTCTGGCCAACAACAATGAGAACAAGTGGAAAGAGCTTCAGGCCAAGACGAATGTAAACGGCGGAGCCATCTCCATCGGCCATCCAGTGGGGGCAAGCGCCGCCAGAATTACGATGACCCTGGCCTATGAACTCAAAAGGCGGGGAGGCGGCTACGGCGTTGCCGCTATCTGCGGCGGTCTCGCGCAGGGCGAGGCGATTATAATCAAGGTGTAGAAAAGAGTTCTACGCGCAGCCCGCGACAATGATTGCAGACAATGGAAGAACAAAGGAGAAAAAGGGATGGGCTATCAGACGATTTTATATGAGAAGGGCGAGGGGATAGCGGTTATCACCCTGAATCGCCCCAAGAGCATGAATGCCCTCAACAGCCAGCTATTCAAGGAGCTGGATTGCGTCCTCACTGAGGTTGACGGTGATGAGGAAGTGAAAGTGGTAATCCTTGCGGGTGCGGAGAAGTTCTTCGCCGCAGGCGCCGATATCACCGAGATCGGAGGGATTGCCTCGCCGGTGGATGCTCACCGGTTTCTGAAGGATGTCCAGGCGGTGTTCAACAGGATTGAGGATCTGGAAAAGCCTGTCATTGCCGCGGTGAGTGGCTTGGCGCTGGGTGGTGGTTGCGAACTAACGCTCGCCTGCGATTTGCGGATCGCCGCGGACAACGCAACCTTCGGGCAGCCGGAGATAAAGATCGGCGTGATTCCAGGGGCGGGAGGCACTCAGCGGCTTCCTAGGATCATTGGCATCACCAAGGCCAAGGAACTTCTCTACACCGGCGATTTCATTGATGCACAGGAAGCCTATCGCATCGGCCTCGTGAACAAGGTCGTGCCCGCTGCTTCCCTGATGGAGGAAGCAAGGAAGATGGCAGGGAAGATTGCCCGCCAGCCGGGCTTTGCCTTAAAAATTACAAAGATCGCGGTCAATGGCGGGCTGAATATGGACATGAAGTCGGCCATGGCCTATGAGGCCCGATGTTTTGAAATTCTCTTTTCCACAGCGGACCAGAAAGAGGGGATGAAGGCCTTTGTGGAAAAGCGAAAGCCTTCATTCACGAACAGGTGATATGGGGAAAGTTGTTCCATTGAACGATGCCATCGGCTGCATCCGGGACGGGGACGTCCTGTTCCTCGGTTCCCTAATCGAATGCAGGCGTCCCATGGCCGCCGCATATGAAATTGTCAGGCAGCGAAAAAAAGGGTTGATCCTCCTTGCGGAATGTTCGCTTGCGGAAGATATGCTCGTAGGCATGGGCTGTGCTAGCGCCTGGCGCGGCTGCTATACGGGGATAGCGAATTTTGGGCTTTCTCCGGCAACGTTAAGAAAAATAGAAACGGGTGAATTCATCGTGGATGATATCGGCCATGTTGATATCATCTTGGGCGCCATGGCAGCCATGGCCGGAAGCCCTTTCGTTGCTACTCGCGCCACTTTGGGAAGCGACGTCCTCAATCCCGAGTTTTCGCGGACTAAGGAGATTCGGGCGCTCGCGCGTGACCCTTCCATGATTCCGGAGATGAAATTTGTGTTGATGGACGACCCATTTTATAGAAGCGGTCCTGTAAAACTTCAGCCCGCCATGCCCGCTGACGTGGCTGTCATCCATGTGCAGCAAGCGGGCGAGGATGGCACCGGGCGGATAGAAGGCAGTCTTGCCTTTGACCACTATTTCATCCACGCAGCCAAGCTGGTCATCCTCACTGCGGAGCAGGTGGTCCCGGAGACCTTTCTGAGGAGAGATCCTAACCGTAATCAGATCCCTTGCACGAGTGTTGATATGGTCGTGGAAATTCCGTGGGGCGGGCACCCCAGCCAGGTACAAAGTTTTTACGACGTCGATATGCCCTTCATAACGGAATATGTGAAAGCCGCTAAAACTCAGGCCGGCTTAGAGAGTTGGGTTCATGAGTGGGTTTTTGCAATGAGCACGCACGATGAATATCTGGACAGGATAGGAGCGGCGCGGCTGCAATATCTGCGGACGATTCCACCATACGGATACCGTCCCCGCAATAGTTGTGAGAGATTGCATAATCATGAGAACATGTTCAATGAGACGGGAGGTGATGCGTAAGAACCGGTATTGGACGATCACAAGCGGTTATCTGGTCACAATTGATTGAGATACAGCCAAGGAGGGGAAATTATGAAAAAAAGCAAGGTCGTCAGTTTGAAAGAAGCAATGCAGGAAGTACAGGATGGTGATTGTCTCGTCATGGGCGGTGTGGTGGAAGATCGTCGCCCTATTGCCGCTAGCCTGGAACTGATAAGGCAGGGCAAGAAAAACCTCATCATACTGGCGGAATGTTCACTTTCGGAGGATATGCTCGTCGGAGCAGGCTGTGTCGCGGCGTATCGCGGCACATACACGGCCATCGGGGCTTTCGGCATATCTCCTTCTACGAAGAGAATGGCAGAGGCGGGCCGCATCGTTATTGATGATATCGGCCACACAGATGTCTGTCTGGGCGCCATGGCAGCCATGGCTGGAGCCCCATTCATCGCTTCCAGAACAACATTCGGAACGGATGTGCTGAATCCCGCTTTTGATAACGTGGCCAAGATCAGGGCATTGGCGAGGAACAAGGAGATGATTCCGGAGAAGAAATATATTCTTATGGAGGATCCTTTTTATGGCCGCGGTAAGGTTCAGCTCCACCCCGCAATGAAAGCGGATGTATTCATCTGCCACGCCCAGTATGCGGGCGAGGAAGGTACGGTCCGGATCGACGGCAGTTTGGTCTTCGACCACTTTGCAGCCCACGGAGCCGAAAAGGTCATTATTACGGCAGAGCAGGTTGTGCCTGAGGAGTATTTAAGGCGCGACCCCAATCGCAATCAGATCCCCTGCACGAGTGTTGACATGGTCGTTGAGGTCCCCTGGGGCGGTCATCCAGGGCAGGTTCTCAATTTTTATGACATGGATATTCCGTTCCTTATGGATTATGTCGGAAAAGCGAAAACGGAAGCAGGCTTCAAAGAATGGGCCGATTCCTGGGTTCATGGGCTGAAGGGCCATGACGATTACCTGAATAAACTGGGTGCGGCGCGTCTGGAGAAGTTGCGGGCCATACCGCCTTTCGGGTATCGTCCAAGACCAAAAGGAGGGACAAGAGCATGACAGAACAATACGCAAAAGCGCAGGACTACAAGCCAACGGAGGCAATGGTTATTTACGGCGCACGGATGCTGAAAGAATTCAATGGTAAGACCGGGATCATCGGGATTGGAGCGCCGCTTCTGGCTACGCACCTGGCAAAGTTACTTTATGCACCAGACATGAAGATGATTGTGGAAACGGGTCAGGCCGATGCAGATCCGATTGAGGTGCCCCTCTCCATCATGGATAGTCGTCTGACTTATGGCTCTTCTTGGCAGATGGGCGACCCGGAAGGCTTGTTCCCCCTGATGAGGGGGGAAATCGACTTCGGTTTCATCGGGGGGGCCCAGATAGACAAGTATGGCAGCCTGAACTCCACCTTTATCGGTGCCGATTACAATAAGCCGACGAAAAGACTGGCCGGCACGGCGGGTGCCGTTGATATCGGTGGTTTCGCGAAAGCTACAATCATCACCATGGCCCATCAGAAACGCCGAATATTGGAAAAGGTGGATTATCTCACCACGCCGGGCTGGATGGTGAAGAAATGGCCGGAAGGCAAGATGGTCAAAAGGGAAGAGGTTGGTCTGCCCGGTGGACCTATCGCCTTTATTTCTTCCATGGGCGTTATGAGATTCGATGCAAAAACGAAGATCATGTACGTGGAAAAATACTTTCAGGGCGTAAAACCCGAAGCCATCAAGGAGAACACGGGATTCGACATCGACATCTCCCGCGCAACTGAGGCAGACCCGCTACTCTTAGAGGAATTGAAGGTCCTGAGGGAACAGTGCGATCCCTTGAATATATACCGCACAAGATAGGCAATGAGGGGGTATAGAGATGACGAAACATGGTAGGGACGCGGGACGCGTTGTGCGATCTCTGCTCCTGCCTATGTTGAGGGGACGGGAACGCCGTAAATGATTTCGTTGGAGGGCGTATGCCAGCCGCACGCGAAAATGTCAGGAAGGGTTCAGACAAATTGAGTGTAAGGCCTTTGCCGGTCGGGGGCGTCAAAATCAGAGAGGCATTCAAAGCACTCCTGGAAGAAAAGGAATTCAACGCGATTACGACGGCCGAGATCTCCAGGAAATCAGGTGTCAATGAAGCCCTCATATATAAGTATTTTGGTGACAAGCGAGGTCTCCTGCATCAGGTGCTCCGGGACTATCTCGACGAGTATCTTGGGCAGATGGAATCGGAGCTGAAAGGGATCGAGGGCACCTTCAATAAGTTGAAAAAGATCGTCTGGTCACAGATTAACCTCTATGAGTCGAAGCGGGTACTTGCCAAGATTCTCCTTCTGGAAGTGAGAAATTACCCGGGCTATTTTGAGAGCGAAAGTTATGGTCAAGTGCAGAGGTTCAGCAGAATTATAACGGAGATTCTGAAGGAAGGCATAAAGAATGGTGAACTCCGCAACGACATACCGGTTACGGCCATGAGGCAGGTATTACTGGGTGGTATCGAGCACCTGTGTCTGCCAAAGATAATTTACGGCAAGCCGTATTCCGCAAAGGAACTCACAAAGGAGTTATGCATGGCTGTCTTTGCGGGAATAGCAAAGCGCCCCTCTTAAGGGACGAAGCGACCAATTCTTAACTATCTGTCCATACATTTTATTTGAGGAGATATAACAGAATGAAGAACCGTATAACCGAACTTTTCCATATAAGATATCCCATTGCTCTGGGAGGGATGGCCGGGGTGACCGATGCCAAACTGGCCGCCGCAGTCAGTGAGGCAGGAGGGCTCGGTACAATTGCGGGTGCCACAGAGTCCGCCGAAAGCTTAGCGACGGAAGTCCGCCGGTTGCGGGATATGACAAAGCTGCCTTTTGCTGTAAATATTCCGCTCATGGCTCCCCGGGCCAAAGAGTTAATTCAGGTTGTGATTGATAGCAGAGTTCCTGTGGTGATTACCGCTGCGGGCAGTCCGGCGCTCTTCACGACGGCCCTGAAGCATGCCGGTATCCGCGTGGTACATGTCATTCCCTGCGTCGATGCCGCGAAGAAGGCGGAAGGCGCCGGGGTCGATGCTGTCATTGCCGAGGGCTTCGAATCCGGGGGATTTGCATCGCCTTTTGAAATTGGCACTCTCGCCTTAATCCCCCAGGTCGTTGATGCCGTGCGAATACCAGTCCTTGCAGCCGGCGGTATAGTCGATGCACGGGGATATGCGGCCTGCCGCCTTCTCGGGGCGGAGGGAGTCAGTATAGGTACGGCTTTTCTCGCCACTGTGGAATGCACTAAAATCGGCCCTGCATGGCGGGAACAAATCCTGAGCGGAAGAGATGTCTCCACAAAAATCCTGGCTAGAGGCATCGCCCCGATAAGGATGCTCACGAATCAGTGGACGGATAAATTGGAAAAACTTATCTCTGCGGGTGTGACAAAAAAGGATATCATGAGTTTCATCTTTTCCGGTGACCCCATGAGCGGCGAGGAGGGCCCTTTTGCCTGTGGGCAGGGTGTGGGCGTGATCCGGAGGATTCGTACAGTGAAGGAAGTCATTGACGATTTTGTTACCGGTTCTGAAGAACTGCTGAAGAGAATGGCAGCGACAGGTTAGCATACGAGACCGAGTAGAAGGAGCTCATTCCCAAATTTGTTAGACTTTCAAAATACGTCCGACCCGTCGAGAACCGATTAAGCTGAGCAAATTCATCTCCGATCTTTCTATCTCCTATCATCTGTTCAGGTATAGAGCACATGATTAACAACTGAATATGGAAAGGCAGGGCCACCTCTGGCCCTGCCGTCCGAAGTGAAGAAAGGGGATTGCACTAGTCCTGGAAACTACAGAGAAGATCCGGGAACTTCAGAGGAAACTGTACCGAAGGCCAAGCAGGAGGGAAAAAGCAACCGGAGGAAGATAATCGGAAAGCCGTATTCGGGGAAACTGAACGTAAGGGGAGGGGAGCTGGAGATAGAGCTATAAGCCACTACGCCAGCTCTCTACTCTACTGAACTAAACAACCACCTCTTTGTATCTTATTTCCTTTATTAAACAGTCTGTGCAATTAGATAAAAGCACTATCTTTGGTGTCGAAATAACCACAGGTGAGATTCTTCTTGATAAATATAGCGAGAAGAAATAAATAAGAAAGGCAACTGATCATAACTGAAGACAGGCAAAGATCGTAGGTATTGATGTCAGCGTAGGCTTATGGAGGAACCGGAGTCGCGCATGAGTGAAGAACGAAATATTACGATAACCATATCAAGACAGATGGGAAGCGGCGGTGTGTACATAGGTCATCTGGTTGCGAAAGAGCTTGGATTCAAATATTTTGACCGGGAGATATTAAGACAAGCTGCAGAACGGTTTGGAACAGACGTGGGGATGCTGGAAGACATTTCTGAAAGATCGCCAGGCATTATCGAAACAATTATCAAAGGATTCTCATACGGAACACCCAATGCGGGAACCATGCAACCGATGAGACAACCTGTGTATAGCAAGGATCTGTTCACCCTGGAGTGCAAGATCATCGAAGAAATTGCAAATCAATATAATGCCGTCATCATAGGGCGTGCCGGTTTCTACGCACTGAGGGAGCAACCTCGCGTGATTCATGTATTTATCCACGCTCCCCTAGAATTTCGGGTCAAACGCGTCATGAAAGTGCAGAATATCACTGACATCCGGAAGGCACGCAACAAAGTCAAAGATTCAGACCAAAACAGGACCAAGTACATACGGGACATGGCCGGCCTCGATTGGACAGACTCACGTAATTTTCACCTTTGCGTCGACTCAAGCTTTATCAGTTTTCGTGAGACTGCAAAAATAATCGTCGGCCTTGCCGAGACGATAAAACTCTCAGGCAAAGGTAATTAGAAAAAATAGAAAGGTTCTTCACTGACGGCATTACATAGTATATTTATTAATTTCTGAGAAAGGCTGATCATAGGATCTATTAAATGCCGAAGCGTCTTGCATGGAACGCGATAGGCTTGAAGTATAAGAAGGAGTAAGAAAATGCCTGAAAAGTCACTGCAAAAGGCGAAAGAGTGGGTGGCTAAAGCGATAGCCTTTTACAACCAAACAGGCCAAGCGGTTGCTTTGGCGGAGTTCTCAAATCCTAAAGGATCTTTTGTTAAGGGCGATATGTATGTTTTTGTGGTGAACTTCAGAGGAACTATGCTCGCACACGGTGCCAACGATAAATACGTCGGCCAGAACTTTATGGACGTTAGAGATGCAAACGGCAAAAAATTTGTTCAAGAGATCATTCAATCGGCCCGGTCAAAAGATAGCGGGTGGGTGGAATATGTGTGGTACAATCCGGTGACTAAAGGTGATCTTCCCAAACAGGTATATTTTGAAAAAGTAAATGATCTGATTATTTGCAGTGGAGACTATAAAGAAATGTGGAAAAGTCAAAGCAGCTTTTAGATCACATTTGGGTCAAATATTTATTCTTGACAAGAACACACAGATAAAGCGGAATTCCTGATATCCTCGATTATGAGGACACGGCTGTCATTTTTCCCGAAGGCTAAAAATTATTGATTGCATCAATAAGACTCCTCAGCTTGCCAAAGTCCCTACGGTTAAAGTCTATCAGAAGCCGCGGCAAATGAATAATATCTGCGTCATCCATTTCAGCCGGGAGTGCCTGGGAGGCTATGATACTTCCCCCGGCTAGAATTATGTCATTGAACTGATCCCTGAGTCTTCGAATCGCATCGGGGCTGAGCTGAGAGGTGAGCCGAATCACGAGCTGTCCATGCACATACCGCATGCTGTGATAGCGGCGATAGAAATGTTTGATCTTCTCAACCGCCTCATCCACGGAGCAGACCCGTTCGAAGATGGCAAAGTCTGATCGGCATATATAGCCACGAGCCAGAAGCTCTTCCTCGAGAAGTTTTATCAGATGTATCCAGTAGGAGCAATCCGGATCGTCCAAGAGCACGAGCGGTAGGGGATTGCGTTTGCCTGTTTGTGCCAGGGTTAGCGTCTCCATTGCTTCGTCCAGCGTGCCGAAGCCGCCAGGGAAGAGTGCCACCGCGTCAGTTTCTTTAAGAAATGCGACCTTGCGGTTGAAAAAATATTTGTAATTGATCTGCCGCGGGTTACCCTCGACTACTACATTAGGCCTCTCCTCGAATGGCAGGCGGATATTCACCCCGAAGGAATGCTCGGTGCCGGCGCCTTCGTTTGCGGCCTGCATGATGCCTCCTCCCCCGCCGGTAATGATCATGTATCCTGCATCGGCGAGCTTCTTCCCGAAGAGCCTTGCCATCTCGTATAAAGGATCACCCGGCTGTGTGCGTGCCGATCCGAAGACCGTTACCTTGCGCACGTTTCGGTAAGGGCCGAAGACCTTGGAAGTAAACCGCATCTCCTTGAGCGTCGTGTTCATGAGCTTAAGGTCTGCGCTCTCATCGTCCTCCTGCCCGGCTTTAAGTGAGGCAATGATCATCTCGCGGATATATTCTGGTCTCTTGATGCCATCGGCCGTCTCTATCAATTGCTCAATGAGAGCGTCAACGGGACCGTTGTTTTTTCCGAAATTGATTTTCATGGGTTCTCTGTGCTCCTGTTGGATCTGTCGAAATATATGTGATCAATGCTAAGCCATATTTGATTTTTTGTCGAGAAGGAAGAAGGATATCCCAAAAATGGTGCGGAGAATATGCCTTAAGCGGAATACTTTTGACGTTTCCCGGCGAGGAGCATACTGACGGATGCAGCCACCAGGGCTAGTCCTACACTGAATAGGAAGTAGCCATGGTAGCCCCAACGGGCGATGAGTGCGCCGCCGAAGATAGGACCGAGGAAAAATCCCGCTTGCGTGGAAAAGAGAATCATATTTGCGCTCAAGGGACGGAAGCGGGGGGGTGATACCTCAAACATCAACGCATGGAAGGTAGGCTGCTCCGTTCCCATACCCACGCCAAAGATTACCGCCACGAGTGATATCGCCCACGCCCCAGGCAGGGGTTGTCTAACGCCAGATGGCCGATGGCTATGACAATAAATGTGGCGAGCACTATCCGGGCCTTATCGAAGGCATCGAAAAGCCGCCCTCCCAAAAGACGAAAAGCAATCATCAGACCGGTCTGTACCGCGAAGAAAGCCCCTACATTAATTATTCCCTTTTGATCCGCAAACCCCTTCATCAAAAAGAACATGCCGGTCCGATTGATTATATAAACCGTAGTCAGCAGAAGGAGCAGCGCAACCGGCAACTGCTTCATATTGGCACGGCTGTCGGCCCATTGAGTAAATGGCAAAGGCCTGCCTGCTTCTTTCCTTAGGGATGACGGATACGAAGAGGGTCATTGCTCCTGCACTCATTAGGAACTGCCCGAAGCCGTTCATAATGCGCAGCAAAAGCAACCCCCAGAAGGAATGGATAAAGAGGTGACTCACGCCGCAGAGGATTGCAACCGCGATTCCCAGCAGCATGGTGCGCACCGCGTTGGCGGCGTTAAGGTAGGGCTCACCAGCAGGTAAAGCAGCATTGCCGTGAGGGAGTAGGAGCCGATCGCCAGCCCTCGAAGATCGGCAGGTATCTGGAGCGTTTCCAGGTAATTAAAGAGATTGTAGAAGACGGTCACGTTGCAGAAGGCGAGAAAGATGACCACACACAGGCCTAAGAACTCAAACGTCATTAGTTTGCGGGGGTCATGCATTATGTTTCAAGCCCCTCCGTTAAGCGCGCGCTACTCTATCCTGATTGAAAAAGTTAAGTCAAGAGCAACAATTAAAAAGCTGAGGCCTACGGTACTGAAGGAGAGGAGATAGGACGACAGGGAAAGGATTTTTGTTTTGATCGGTTGCTGCAGTTTTGATTTTCGTCTGACAAGTGTATAGTCGTCAACTTATGAAAGTCGTGAAAGTAACGAAGGCATGTAGCCGCACGGTCTCGGAAACTCAGCACCTCTGGCGTTGAAGCCACTTAGAAATAGCACGGCTGTATGTTCTGAAGGACCGTCGACCATCTACCATAATTCGGGGAGCAGCGCACGACCTTCAGTAAGGATATAGGCTTGATAGTATTTGGGCCAGCTCTATGTGATGGGCACAAGTTGAGCCTTATTAAAGATTATATCCTTTTACTTCCTCACTGTTCCATGCTGACAGAGGGCGTTTTGTCAAATAACTCTTCTGGAGGCGTCTCAAGCCCTGTCGCTTCAGCGCCCTTCACCCTGTGAAACGCATGCGGCGGCCGGATACTTTTCGGGGATCCCCCACCACTGCTCTGTTTTTGATTCTTTTATATATTTATCGTCGCATTGCCTGTAACCAAACCAGCTGTACCATAGATGGTCCCAGCCCGCATATACGGCTTTGTGTTCGTAGAAGCCTGATTCTGTAGCCGCTGCTCCGCATCCGAGAATAAATAGGGAAATTATGGCAATCAACAGCAGTCTTTTCATAGCATCCTCCTTTGTCTCATATCTGTTTGCAAATGATTACACCCATCATTAATGCTAGAATAAAAGATGGCGGTATGGGCCACAATCGGTCGATTCCCTATTGAGGGCGTCGAAATCTATTATTACAACCTTCGAAAAAGCTGAGCAAAACCCTCTTGACATATTAGTCTCGCATCTCTTATTTTATAACATATTACACATTCCACAGTACCGGGCATATTTAATGCGACATATGCTTCATGAAAACAGAGCGTGATCAAGAAAAGTTGCAGAATGAGGTATCAGCCATGGCAATGGATAAAAAATGGGGGTTCGCCAAACTTCGGTCCATGTTTACGGAGGTCTTCGGTCTTGGTCGGGCGGCAATGGTGAGTGCGGCCGTCCTGACGATTGCAGTTATCGCACTCGGCGTATTTCTGTTTTTATACCTTGCCCCTCCTAATACAATTATCATGACAAGCGGTCCCCAAGACAGCTCGTTCGAAAGATACGCGGAAAAATATGCAACGATACTCAAGAAACAAGGCGTGACTCTTAAGATACTTCCGTCCGATGGTTCTGTTGAAAATATCAAGAGGCTGGCTGACCATTCATCAAAGGTCGATGTAGGGTTTGTGCAGGGCGGCGTGTATAATGGTATCAAGACTGACGGGCTCGTATCGCTCGGCAGCATCTCTTATGCACCGATTTTTGTTTTCTACAGGAGCGGGTCGGAGATCGAGCGCCTCTCCCAACTGGCCGGCCAGCGCGTCGCTATTGGCGAGGTTGGGAGCGGATCGCATACTCTTGCCCTTGTACTGCTTGCAGCCAACGGCATAGAGCCGGCAGGCCCTACGAAACTGTCAGAGATGGACTCCGACGAAGCCGTGAAGGCAATTTTAAGCGGCAAGGTTGATGGTGTGTTTTTGATGGGGGACTCCGTCTCCATAGATCTCATACGCCAGCTTTTGCATACGAACGGCATCCGCCTCTTTGACTTTACGCAAGCTGATGCTTATACCCGCCGCATCGCTTATCTCAATAAAATCACACTCCCGCAGGGATCTATAGATTTCGGAAAAGGCACTCCTGCGCGTGATGTTTTTCTGCTCGCCCCGACCGTTGAGTTGATTGCGCGAGAAAATCTGCATCCGGCCCTCTCTGATTTGTTGCTTGAAGCAGCGACACAGGTTCACTCGGGACCGGGACTTTTCAGGAGCAAGAACGAATTTCCAGCGCCCATCGAACAGGAGATACGTATAAGCAGTGACGCGACCCGCTTTTATAAGTCCGGCAAGAGTTTCTTCTATAGATATTTTCCATTCTGGCTTGCCAGCCTCGTGAGCCGCATCGTCGTCGTCTTGGTGCCGGTGATAGTCCTGTTGCTGCCCGGACTGCGCATCATACCGGCCATATACCACTGGCGTTTCAGATCGCGTATTTTCAAATGGTATCGTGCGCTGCTGGTGATAGAGCGGAATGTTTTGATGGAGCTGACGCCCGACAGGCGCGAAGAACTGATGAAGGAGCTCGACACCATCGAGGGGCAGGTGAACAGGATGAAGGTGCCCGCATCATTCGCGGATCAGTTCTATGCCCTGCGCGGGCATATCGCGTTTGTGCATACAAGGCTGATGTCGGAACGCCATTCGCACTGACAGAAAAGGCTCACCCTTATAAAACTGTCAAAAACGGAGATTCGATCATCCTATGACACGTGAAGGGATGCGCCGCTCGGACAAATGCCTTTCATCGGGCTTCCTAGTCCCTAACTCTATGTAAGCCCAGTACGAGTTTTAACTCTGCGATTCAACAGCATGGGCCGCTGACTTAGAGAAAGACGGATAAGAACAAGAAGCGCGGCGAATGATCTGTTGCAGCCTCTCAGGCCGGCTTGATCATCTTCTTCACATCCTGCTCAGTAATGCTCATATTGTGGCTTTTTTTTGCATGCTGCACGGCAATCTCAACAAGCTCTTTTTCGTCATGGCTTTTGACTGAAAAATTGCATGGCGCCGGGCATTCGATTTTTTTCATCTCTGCTGCCATTGTAGTTACCTCCATTAAGTATTTGATATAAAGCATACCACCGCACTCTGCCTTGTGTAACTGAGTAAAATCCTCATTTGACGTGACCTATTCCCTTAGCACCCGGATAGACGACTGAGAGGAGTTGGACGAAGCTATGAGAGGCAGAATCAGTTATTGCTGGATTTCAGAAATCCAACAACTTCGGATAGCGGCATTCACTTCGTAAAATATCTTTACTACTCGATGTGTTTCTGGCGGAAGCGATCCGGGTTAGTGTGGGGAAGGAAGAGGGCCGCAGTATATTCATTCATATAAGACGGGTCTGTTGAGAGCTCCAGATATGTCATCCGCCGGGCATTCCGGCGCTGCCTTTCCCGGTGCTTCTCTGATACCAGGGCCATACGGCTCCCCGCAAGAGAAGCGTTGCCGATAAAGTGAAACAGGTCCCGCGGCAGATTTGGAAGGAGCCCTATTGTTATCGCTGCATTGAGGTCTAGAGATCTGCCGAATCCACCGGCAATATAGATCTTCCGGAGGTTGTGGAATTCCATATCCACGTGCGTCAGCATGAACGAACAGGCGGCATATATCGCCGCTTTCGCGCGGATAATATTTTCGATGTCCTTCTCGTTCATGATAATCGCGCGGCCGGTGGCGCTTTCCTCCGCTGAGACCAAGGTATAGGCGGCCTGACGCCCGTCAATCCGGATTGCATTCGACGGGCAGTAACGGTTCAATTTTCCGGCGGCGTCAATCCAGCCTGTTTCAAGGAGTTGAGCGAGAAGTGATATCATGCCGGAGCCGCAGATGCCACGGGGCCTGACCTGCCCGTTGGTCCAGCAGGTCGCCCGGCCCGTTGCCGGATCAACCTCCACTTTCTCGATAGCTCCCTGAGCGGCCCTCATACCGCATTTGATCCCTCCCCCTTCGAAGGCCGGTCCGGCAGAGCAGGCACAGGTCAAAAGAAATTCCCTGTTGCCTACAACCACTTCGCCATTGGTGCCAATGTCCATAAAGAGGCAAACCTCGTCCCTGTCGTTGGACAAATCTGTGCAGAGGATGCCTGCAGTGATGTCTCCGCCCACATAGCTCCCAACGGCTGGCGAGATCATGACAGGCGCCGGGGGGCTGATTGAGAAGCCGACGTCAGACGCGGTGAAAAAGGGTACATCGAGAACCGTCGGCGTATACGGTTTGAGCCGGATATATTCGGGTTTCAGTCCGAGGAGCAGATGGATCATAGTGGTGTTGCCGGATACCACAGCGCATGCAATTTCAAGGTTCTCCGCGCGGCTGTGACGGGCCGACTGTTGAATGAGGCGGTTGATTGTTCGGAGCACACGATTACGGAGCTCCTCTCTGCGGTCCGGGCGCCGCGCATAATCAATGCGGCTGATGACGTCAAGGCCGCAGGCAAGCTGGCTGTTGTAATCGGTGCACGTGGAAAGGACTTTCATATTGGAGAGATTAGCCAGCTGCACCGCAACCGTTGTCGTGCCCACGTCGATAGCGATCCCATAGTGTCTCGCCGTGCTGTCCTTCGCTTCGAGGGCGGTGACCAGGTATCTACTGTTTATGACGGAATTGTGGTCTGAGGTGTACATCTGCCCGAATGGGGTTTCCCTAGTCAGCGTGACGGTCACATCCCCACCCGTCGCCCGCAAAGCATCGGCTAAATTACGGATGACAGTGAGTGGAACAATGATTTCTTCCTTACCAAGCTTCTGCTGCAGTGCGCGCATGAGACGGTCCAGATCCGATAGCCCGTCGCCCTTCCTTGGTGGAGGCACTGAGATATTTATCTTTTCGGTCAATGGCCGGCAGTCTTCCGGGGTGGGAAGCAGCGCTGCATCGATGAGCCCTAGGCCGTCATCATCGCTGAACTGGCCGCCGAAACGCCTCTCTTGATCAGGCACCTCAACGACAACATCGGAATCCTGCATGGATGTGAGGCAAGTTGGGACAAGGCCCTGATCGATTTCCGCCTGCGTCAAAACGCCGAGGCTTTTGCAAGCGACCTGTCCGGAGACGAGATGCACGGCGCAATTTCCGCAGGTTCCCTTGCCACCGCAGGGGGCATCGATCTCCACACCGGCGCGCCGCGCCGCGTCAAGGAGGGTTGTACTTGCATGTACATCAAGTACGATCCCGGATGGTTGAAAAGTTATGAGAGGCATGATTCCAGATTTCCCGTGGTCATTCCCGCGCAGGCGGGAATCTGATAATAGTATGTTTTGAATTCTGGATTCCCGGTTTTACGGAAATGATAGAATATCGGACTACGAAAGTGTCTCAATCTATATTATATTTTTTTCTTTGCATTTTGACAAAGCTTTCTATGTCTGCTGCGTCCTGGGGACCCACGAGCACCTTCCAGCCATGCAGGCTTTCTTCCAGTTCACCGCTGATCTGTGCGACGTAGCCTGGAATGATGATCTCGCGCGTGGATACCTGGTTCTCGAAACCGACCTCTTTGACGAATTTCGCAATGGAAGCACCGGAGAATTTTCCCGCTGCCCAGGCCGTTAGCACGCTCATTCCATCGCAGTCCGGGACGACCAGCCAGCCGCTGGTTCCGCTGTTTTCGATTTCTCCAGAGACGATGAAATAAGTTAGAGAGAAATTCGTTGTTACGAAAACGGGAGATGCTGGATGCGGTTCCCCGATGGCATAAACCCTGGGCTCAACCTGGATTGGCTTTTGGGGATCGGTGTAGATATTGAGACGGGTCGTCATCAGCGTGGCTATGAGGGCGGGATCGAAGACGGGCAGAACACAGATGCCTCCGTATTTGTTGATTTCGGTGATTGCCCCGGCAGCGATCTCCAGCAGATCGTCGGTATGCTGAAGGAAGCGCAAGAACGGATACCCGAGGGGCCTGACAGAGTCTTTCAGGGCTGCACGTCGGATGGCGGAATTCGTCTGGAACTGTTCGGCTAGGGATGAGGTTTGAAACTGGAGCAGTATATCGTTAAAGCCGGTTCCCCGGAGACGGGAAGAGCACAGAAAAAGGTTATTCAGGTCGGGGGCCGTGACAGCGAGAATGTGGCCATTTCTTTCCGCGGAGATGTGCAGCTCATCCAGCGTTTCCGGCGTGGCGGCGGCAAGGACACTGCGTGATCCCTTCACGGCCTCTGCGGCTGCATTCAATGCGGATGGCTTCTCGCTCCTGAGCACCAGGGGCCGCCCGGTAGTTTCCCAGGCTCTTTTGGCAAGTGCCGCAAATCCATTCACGTCAGCGCCTCTCTGAGTTACTGCCGCCATATCGATTCGGAATGTCTCCCCGACGCGCTCCAGCCGATAATCGCGGATGGCCGCGAGTTTTTCTTCGATCACGGCCGCGGGCTCTGTATCAGTAATATTGACGGCAATGGCGGTCTGGTGGAAAAAGGTCTTTTCGTGCCTGTAAAGGACGGTTTCCTCGCCCAGCTTCAGTGTGCGGCCGGACCCCAGGGAAATTGCGCGCACGGGAGGCTCACTGACCGCGCCAAGCACCCGCACAGCCTCGGGGGAGGCATAAGGGCATTGGGCGATCTCAGCCTTCTTCGCGGCGAGTTTCATGGCAAAGGCCATGCAAGTATTGGCGCCACATTCCCGACAGTTGGTTTTCGGAAGCAGTTTTTGAATCTGTAAACCCGTTAAAGCCATAGGAACCTCAGGCAGGTTTTATTTCTTGTGAGTTCATCAATCTTCATTTTGCCTTTTGCATTAGTCTCATAATCGTCTTTTTCAGCGCCATGGCTGCTTCCGGATGATACATGATCAGGAGGTCAGCCCCGGCATAGAGAAGGCTCACGGCCGTGGAGAGTTCCCAGATGGCCGCACGTGCATCCAGATTTCCCCATGCAGGAAAATCGGCCTCCATGGCCCTGTACTCCTTTATTCTGGCGCACTCCTGTCCCGGCGAGACGACCATCGGAGCGGCGAGCATCCGGTCTCCGTCCAATCCTGTAAGGCGTATGCGCTCCATGACTGAATACGTATATTCGATGCCATAACCGGTAGCTCCCGTCATGGGGTCCATGATGATTCTCTTCTGATCGACATCCATGTTCGTAAGGAGGATGTTCAACTGCTTGCCGATATTCACGTCGATTGGACTCTGGGCAACAATGCTGTGGCCGTATGCAACGGCTGCCCCGGCGATCGTGCGGTAGTTGTCCTGTTCCACCCAGTTGAGGAGAAGATTTTCCCCGGCGCAGGCCTGGGCTATGGATTTCAATACGGAATTGTTCTTTTCGTAATGGCTGTGACCGGTGACGATCAGAGGCACGTCCACAGCAGCCAAGACCGATCTGACGAGCTTCACGGCTTCCTCGGGAGAGCGATTTCCCTTTTCAGGATGTGTTCCGTCAAGGCGAACGCTGATAAGATCGGCGCCGTATCTTTCCACACAGACGCTGGCCATGTCCGCCGGCTGGTTCAAGAGATTGCCATAGATGTTTCGCAGAATGGCGGGGTACTTCTCCGAGATTACATCAAAGACTTCCATGGCCACGAGTGGACGGTTCGGCATTGCACCTTCCCAGAGGTGGAAAGGCATGCAGGTAGCGCCGCCTATTTTCAGGGTATGGCCGCGGGTGCCGCCCGTTTTCTTCGTAGCTCCCAGCATGACCTCCCATGTAGGTGCATCGTACTTTTGCCGGGAGATGGGAAAAGCGGTGACGCCATCCAGAAATTCGCTTGCGGCAGGTCCGTTGATCGTCTCTCCATTCGTCTCCACGATCAATGTCTCTTTTTCCGAAATCTCAACCGGACGCGCCCCGGATGGTGAAGGCTGTCTATGCGCCTGGGCCGGAGGTGATGGCGGAGTAGGCAGTGCATAAATGGCCATATCCTCCATATTCATTGCAGGGTGGCCGACGCTCTCCATGTATTCCCGAATTGCATGTGCATCGACGCCCACTTCCTCATCGGCGATCTTTTCCAAGAGATCCGGCGCTTCTTGTTCGTTGAGGCATTTTTTCAGGTCGGGAGCAAGAAGTTCCTTGAGCGCCTTCGGCATCCAGACGATGCGTTTAAATCCTCCTTCCGCCCGGAGGAATTTCTTCGACGTGAGAAAGACCTTGCCCACGCCCATGAAGCCGGGGGTCTGGTGACCACCACCAACATTGCCGGCGAGGCTTGAAAAGGTCATCCCGAGAGGCGTTTCGCCCTGATACTCCCTATTGACAACCATGACGCCGTTGCATTCGGGGAGATATGCTAGGATTGCCTCAAAACAGCCGCAGCTCGTCATGGGCCTGTCCATCAGTGAATAGCAGCAGAACTCCGTCACAGTCTTGTGACTGCTCATATAGACGTATTCGTTGATGCCCTGAAAGATGCCTTTCACAAGATCGATGGCTTTGCCTTTCTTCACGGGCTGGTTCGGTCCGGTTTCATTGATCTCATAGGCCGCCTTGCCATCCAGCCAATTGTAGGCCCCGCAGAGGCCGAGCCGTTCCGGTGTGATGATGCAGACATGATTGGGGGCGAAGGACTGGCAGAGGAGACACGAGTAAAAGGTGTCCACGGCCTCATCCGTCATGGTTTCCAGGCGGCGGTTTCGTTCGTCATAGGTCCGTCTTGCAATTGTGAGGCGGCGCTCCACCTCCGTCGCATCTGTAATAATCGTCACCTTCACCTTGTCCACGATGGCCGGGTAGTCGGAGATGAACTTTGCATGAATGATTTCGCCGAAGTGGCGAAGCCTCAACCCCCGTGCAAAGCCGCTCTTGGAGACACGTGTCCAGACGATGTCTCGCTGACCCATGTGCCAGATCCCTTCGGCGCCGTTGACAAGGTGGTGGATCTGTCTTTCGAGGATGGGCTCAAAATCGGGCTGCATCTTCCTGCCCGCAACCTCCGCCCAGATGGCGAGCGGCAACGTGCTTCCGGGGTCAACCTCGTCTATATCGGGTCCGATGATTTCAATCTCGCCGTCATTGATCTGATCCATGTCGATACTGGTCACAAACTCAAATGCGGTGGTTAAATTTCCGCCGAACTCCACGTGCGCATCGACCCTGCGTATAAGTTCCCCTTCGAAGGCGTGTCCGTAAGGCACGGGTATGGGCACCTTGGTAATCCTGATCTTGCAGCCCCGCACCTCGAGTGCCTTTTCCACCATCATGTCGTAGGGCACGGAAGAGACCACATGCTCGTAGGTGCAGACGCCCGTTGGCAGGATCTGGGGGATGTTCGTGTCGGCAACTATTGGGAAACCGTAGTTTATTGCCCCGGTGGCCATAGCGTACTTGTCGGGGGTGACCTCGCCCATGGCAAGTACAAAAGCAAAGATACGGTTCTTGTTGTATTTAAGATTCCGTTCGTAATCGCCGGGCTGCACGCCGCCAAAGGAGAGAGCCACGCGGTTGGCGAATCCCAAGGCATAGATCAGGGCGGATACATCCGGGCCAAAGGGAATCAGGCGCGTCGGCCATCCCAACTGCACGCCTTCTTCGGCCAATTGCTCGGCAAACTGCCTGCCATCTGTACCGCCCCCCATAAAAACATAGAGATTTTTCTCCTGAAGCTGCCGGGCGATAGCTACTGCGATTTCATTGGTCGGCGCGGCACCGGTGATGGCGGCGAAGCCGGGGGCCGTGCCATCCACAAATTCGATGCCCCTTTCACGCAGGATGACGTCATTGGCCGCACCCAGCCATATCCCAGCTACAGGATCGGGTCCCACGGCGTACTTGCACGCTTCAATGATCTCACAGCAGAATAGGGATGCAACACCTGCATCCAGAGCGCTCCCCAGGTAGGGCAGCCATACAGTGTCAGCAGGGCGCTGTGGCATCAGTTCCTTGGCCTGATGGAGGATGGGCCGGAGGTCTCCCAGTGTACGTACAGCCTCGCCGGTGAAGGAATAGATGACAGGAAGGAAGTAGGCCGTCCCCGGAAAGGCGGCAGGCCAAGTCTCTCCCCTTTTACTGATGGCATGATTCAGGCGGTCTTCTGCTTTGGCGATCCAGTCCTTGGCCCCGTCGATGGCGCTCGCACAGATGATCTTAGACACCGAGTTTCCTCCGATCCTCCATGTCGTAGAGTTTCCGCTCGACCTTTCTGTTGATCCCGAGTCGCTCGCGTTTCTTATCAAGGAGCTCGATGACCATGTCTGTCGCTCGAATGGGGTCTTCGCAGACGTGGAAGGAGGCATTGAAAAGTTCTCGTGTTTCCATGTTGAGGAAGCGTGTCACATTATCGGAGCCGCCTATATGGAAGGGATGTCCTAGCACCACGTCGATTCCAGAGGCCACGAAATAGCAGGCGATGGCCACTGCCTTTTCACTCATCCATTCGGGGGCGACAGCGACAGCGGGTATTTGGGAGAGGTCGTTTCCCAGGCCGCCTTCCAGAACGACTTCCGTCCCAGCCTCCAGGATGCGGGAGTTGTCCACACAGCTTCCCATGTGGAGGACCGGCGGCATCCCGATTGCCTCGCAGACCTCTCGGAGTCCCGCACCGGCTGCCTCAAGCGCCGCTTCCGGCCTGAGCATTCCTTCTTTTGCCGAAGCAATGGCTGCGCAACCCGTCTTGAGGACGAGGACGTTTTTACCGATAAGGGCCCGTGTCAGGGTGTTGATGTAGGCATCCACTCGTGTCCGGGGATTGTTGCAGCCCACGATCCCGGCGATGCCCCTGATCCTTCCCTGGATGACTGCGTCGTTGAGCGGACGGAAGGACGCGCGGAAACGGCCGCCCAGCATGTACTTGATCGCGTCCACGCTGAAACCGGCGACCAGCGGCCTTCTGACGTCCGGGATAGAGATCTTATTAGGATCGCGGTTCTTGAAATTATCGATGGCCCGGCGGATCAGGGTCTTCGCCGTGGCGAGTGGGTTATCCCGGTTGAGCGTGATATGCGTTGTCCCGACGGTCTTGGCGATATCCGACGTGGAGATGATTTCCGTATGATAGCTCCGGGCGACGTCAGGGAGGCTCGGCATGCAGCATTGCACGTCTACGAGCATCATTTCCACAGCGCCCGTTACGAGGGCAAGTTCTTGCTGGAGGAAGCTTCCCGCTACGGGGATGCCGTGCCGCATAAGTATCTCGTTCGCGGTGCAGCAGATCCCTGCGAGGGTGATCCCATGGGCGCCGGCCTCTTTCGCATAGGCCTGTATGGCAGGATCGCGTGATGCGATTGCAAGCATCTCCGGCAGCTCCGGCTCATGACCATGGACGACGATATTGACCGTATCTTTTCCGAGGACGCCGAGGTTGGCGTCGCTCCTCACCGGCGAGGGCGTGCCGAAGAGAATATCCGAGATTTGCGTGGCGATGCGCGAGCCACCCCAGCCATCGGCGAGGGCTGTGCGAAAGGCTTGGAGGAGTACGTTCCGGTAATCGTGGTCCACGCCCATATGGGTTCGGTGGAGAGATTCGACGACCATCCGGTCAATGCCCAGCGGAGCCACGGCCCGATCCTGCCAGATTACCTGCTGCCTTACCGGTGAGAGACGCAGCGTAGAAAGAGTATCTTCCTGAAGCATGAATTCCTTCAAGAGCAGGTCGGCAAGCTCCAGGGCAACCGATTCTCTCGGCTTTCCCACCTCCTCTATGCCGTAGCCCTTTGCTATGCGGCGGAGGGCTTTTTCGTCGCGGATTACGTAATCGGCACTCTTTCTTTCCGCTGCTTGCTTCAGCAACAGAGCGAGATGGCGACCGTGATCGGAATGGGCAGCCGTTCCGCCGGCGACCTCGCGTAGGAAATTGCGAGCCACAATAGTATCCGCATCGGCCCCGCAGACGCCGCGGGGCGCCTTATTTGTAATTCGGCAGGGGCCCATGTAGCAAATCCGGCAGCAGAGGCCTTCGGAACCAAACCGGCAAGGGTTCTGTTGGCTATCCAGGCGCGTGAAGCAGGTATCTATGCATTCCTTCTCCGCCTTGATCAGCGTCTCCAGTGACGCCCTGTCCCATACGCGGTCCTGTGGTGTTTTAATTTCTCTGGTCATTGAACACTGCATTTAATGCAAATTTCAAAATTCCAAGGGCAAAGTAGAGGCAAATGCAAAATATGTTTCCTTCTCCATCTTGCATTTTTCATTTTGACTTTTGCATTATATCATTTCGAGTATCCTGTCCATCCCAGTCAAAACGGGATTATCCGGTGAGAGATGTCTCAGATTCCCGTTTGTCTCAGATATTGCCACGATATTTTGATCTTCCGGTATGCCCACGATGATATGAGCCCCCGTGGCCTCTGTGAGCCCATCCGCGCCTGCTGGTAACGCGTCCCTCCGGAGGCGGTTGATAACAATGGCCAGCTTGTCATAGGTTATCTCCATCTCGCCGGATAGCTTATGGAGCCTCCTTACAGTTTCAAAACCGCGGATAGTCGGATCGGTAACCATCACGAGGAGACTCACCTCATTGACGATGCGTCTGGAGAGGTTTTCCAGGCCTGCTTCGTTATCCAGAACCACAAAGGGATACTTGCTTGCCATCGCATTCAAAATGGCCTTCAGTACGTTATTAGCATAGCAGTAACAGCCCGGCCCCTCTGATCGACCCATGGCTATGAGATCGAAATCATTACTCTCCACGAGGCTCTCGGCGATACGGAGCTCCAGAAAACGCTTTTTATCCATGCCCCGGATCTTCTGCTCCTGGGTGAATTTCCTAGCATCCTCCCGCACACCGCCCACGGTTTTCACTACATTGATCCCCAGGGCCGCATCAAGGCAGGTATTGGGATCTGCGTCTACGGCAAGCACCGGGCTGCATCCCCGCTGAAGCAAACGCATCACCAGAAGTGCCGCAACAGTAGTCTTCCCGACACCGCCTTTACCTGTAACAGCAATCAGCTTACTCATCACAGGGCCTCAAGCTTCTTCAGGATATCTTCGAAACAGCGAAGCAAATCATCTGGCAAGCCGTCCAGCACGGAGCGGCCATTGCGGTCACAGCGGCGGAATTCCTCCCGGTAGGGAATGATGCCGATAAATTCATTCTCCGGAAAGGCTTCACGAATAAATCGCTCATCCTCCGGCCCTACTATTTTATTGGCCACGAGCCGGATATCCTGAAGGCCGATATCATGTGTAAGGCGGAGAATGCGCCGGGTGCTGTCTACGGCACGCTGCCCCGGCTCGATGACGATTATCATCCTGTCCACTCCACTGGCCGTGGCCCGGCCTAGATGTTCCACACCGGCCTCCATATCCATAACCAGGGCGTCGTCCTTATATAAGACGAGGTCTGTAACCAGGGCGCGCATCAATACATTTTCGGGGCAGGCGCAGCCGCCTCCTCCGCGGTCAACGGCGCCAAGGACGAGGAGCGCCACACCCTGATGATTGTATGCAAAACTGCCCGCAATGTCGGAGACCGCCGGGTTGAATTTGAAAATCTGCCCATATTGCCGGACTTCCGCCCCCGTCCGCTCTTCGATCAGAGCAGTCTGACGTGAAATGGAAACTATCTTTTCCTGAAGGGAGGCGGTGATACCCAGGGCAGCGGCGAGATTGGCATCAGGGTCGGCATCCACTGCGAGGACCTTCCTGCCGCCGCGGGCCATGAGGATTGCCAGGGCTGCCGCCAGTGTTGTTTTGCCGGCGCCTCCTTTTCCGGAGATAGCAAGCTTCATAGTTACACTTGTTTCCTTATCGTCATTCCCGCGCAGGCGGGAATCCAGGGTGTGTGATAAAATAAAATACTGGATTCCCGTTTCCACGGGAATGGCAGAGTTGATTAGACTTCTCCCGCAGTTTTATTTCCGTGTATATAAGGGGAGTCAATGACAAATCGTTAAGCGTTCTTTTCTCTGCACTACGTATATTTCTTTTTCATAAGAGAGGAGAGTGCCGCCAGCCTCTCATATACCAGTTCCGCCTCTTCAGGCGTCAATGAACCGGTGCCGCAGGAAGGGGTCAGGATGGCCTGATCGGCAATTAGCCTTTTTTCGATTCCCTTGGCAGCAAGATTATTCATTACGCCTTCGAGACGAAGGACAAGATCCTCCACGGTCTGCTCCTTGATAAGAGCAGACGTAGGCACGATGCCCCAGGCAAGGGCGCCGCCTCTTCTGAGAAAATTATTGACTGCCTTGGCATACATCGCGATTGTCTCGCCGTGCTGGAATGCGTCGAAGCTCACGATGTCGGCGCCGGCGTCGATAGGGATGCTCCACTCCGTGTTACCGCAGCAATGCATGCCGGCAAAGCCTTCTTCTGCGTGGACCGCATCCATCATATCTGCAAGGAGATTGATAACATCATCCTTATGAACGGAGATGTAGGTGGAGCTGCCGAAAGCCGAAAGAATCGGCTCATCGACAAAACAAATGACCTCATCCGCATAGGCGCTGAATTTCCGGATCTGCCAGCGGGCGATCATGGCCAGCGTTTTTACGATCATGTCCCGGAATTCTTCATTGTAGTATATGGCGCGTTTCTTCTCGTCCACAACGGTGAGCGCAAAACTGCACGGGCCCGTAACTTGACATTTCACAAAAGGAAGCTTCGAAGTCCTCTTCTGCAGTTCTTCTTCGAGTGTGTAAATCCCTTGCGAGAAGGCTGGACTTACAGTCACGGCTGCGCAGTAACTATCATCTTCCCCGATCTCCATTGACTTGAGATAGTTTTCGTAGAATTGGGCGAAGGCGTCGCAATAATCGCCAGATGTCTCGAAAAAAAGCCGGTTCTTTTCCCGGTCGATCACGGCGCAAGGCATGTGCTCGGAAAACTGGATTTCCATCTGCTCATTCAATCCCAGTCTCGGCAATTGCGGCCAGTGGGGGGCTTCGGGAAGGCTGGATAGGATCAGGTCGACGGCACGCCCCGGATCATCAAAGGGCATGCTGCCGATGGCGGTAGCGAGAAACATCGGTTTGGCTATCATCTGTGACAACTCCTTTATCCGGCATTTAATATTGTTGTATTTCCTCTTACGTCCGGGATCTTAAGCTTTCCGTTCCCGCTTTTCCATTTCAACGTGCACCGTCCTTCGCAGCGTGGAATCCTTTTACAGAGTATAGGAGAATGGGGCATGTCTGTCAAAGCAATCTTGATACGATGCGGTGCAGAAAGGGCGGACAGTCCATTAGTGCTGATAGCAAATTTAAAGAAAGGACGTCAGGCATCTCCGGGAGAAGTAACGCCTGTTATATTCCCGTCGTCATCGATATCGATATGATAAGCCGCCGGCGCTTTCGACAGGCCCGGCATGCGCAGAATCTCACCGGTGATGGGGATAAGAAAACCGGCGCCTGACGCGATTTTGATTTCCCGAACGGTGACAATGAAGTCGCTCGGCAGTCCCAGAAGGCTGGGATTGTCCGAAAGAGACTGTTGCGTCTTGGCAATGCAAATCGGAAGCTTGTCGAAGCCGAACTTCTTGATAAGGTCGAGATTCCGCTTGGCAAGCGGCTGGTAGTCGATGGAAACAGCACCATAGATCTTACTCGCAACTGTGAATATCTTGTCTTCCACAGGCTGATTCCATCCATAGAGGGGCCGGAAGGTGCCGGAGGCGTTTGCGACGATATTCGTCGCTCTCTCTGCGAGTTCCAGGCCGCCCTCGCCGCCGAGCCGGAAAATATCTACGGACGCGATATTCATTCCTTCATCTTCCGCGGCCCTGATTACGGCTTGTATCTCTGCGTTGGTATCTGAGGGGAAGCGGTTCAGGGCTATGATGCAGGGGACATTGAACTTATCGATGTTCTCATAGTGTTTCCTCAGATTGGCCATTCCGAGGACGGCCACACGCGGGTTGGGCTCGTTAAGAGCATCTGTGGGCACACCAGCATGATATTTCAAGGCGCGAACTGTCGCCACTAGGACGACGATACGGGGATTCAGCTTCCCGTAAGGCGCCACGATGTCGAAGTACTTTTCCGCGCCGAGGTCAAAACCGAACCCCGCCTCAGTAACGACATAATCGGCTAAACGGAGCGCAAGGTCTGTGCCTATGATACTATTTGTACCCTGGGCTATGTTAGCGAAGGGTCCGCCGTGTACGATGGCCGGCACGCCCTCCGTGGTCTGCACCAGATTGGGGAGAAGGGCATATTTAAGAAGGGACGTTACGGCACCCTCGATTTTCAGGTCCTTTGTGATGACCGGCTTATCGTCATAGGTAAAGCCCACCAGTATCCTTCGTATCTTCTCCTTTAATTCTGCATAAGACTGCGAGAGGCACAGAATCGCCATGATCTCGCTGGAAGGCACAATGTCGAAGCCGCTCTCTCGGGGCACGCCGTTCGTGGAACCGCCGAGGCCGATGACTATATCCCTGAGGGAGCGGTCGTTCATGTCCATCACGCGGCGCCATGTGATCTTGCGCGGATCGATATTCAGGGGGTTGCCATGGAACACCGAGTTGTCGATAAGGGCGGAAAGGAGATTGTGCGCCCTCTCCACGGCGGGAAAGTCATTTGTAAAATGAAGATTGATGTCGTCCGCGGGAAGCACGCATGACAATCCCCCACCGGTGGCACCGCCCTTGATGCCGAAGACGGGTCCCAGGGACGGCTCGCGGAGGGTAACAATAGTCTGTTTTCCCAGCTTGGCCAGGGCCTGCGCGAGTCCGATGGATACGGTGGTCTTTCCCTCTCCGGCTGGTGTGGGGGTCATGGCGGAGACGAGTATCAGGGAGGCGTTTGCCCTTCGTTCGAAGCGTTTGATCGCTTCGATCCGCACCTTGGCCTGGTAGCGACCGTAGCATTCAAGGTCGTCTTCCGCGAGTCCAACGGATGCGGCGATTTCGTAGATCGGCTTTATGAACCTGACGGCATGCTGTTTCTTTGCTCTTCCCATGGCTACCTGTTGATCACCGCATCAAACCGGATATCGATATTGTACTCATCGCTGATGCGCGTGATCGCGTTCTTAAGGTCGACAATCTTGACAGCAGGTGGCAGGGAAAAATAGCAGAGTAACTGAAAGACGTTGGCGCCGGTGGCGGGATCGTGGTCAACATTGGTCGATATGTCCTCGATATTGATTCGCCGCTCGTGCAGTACCTTGCAGATCTGATGGATTATCCCCGGACGGTCGATGGATATGGCGACCATTTTATAGGCAATCGACGGGAGAACCTCCCTGTGAAGGGGTGCCTTTGTCTTCCGGATGTGAATGTCCAGCCCGGTATTCTTACGGAGACTGTCTAGGTCCTTGATCAGACCCTCGATGCTCTCGTTGTTGCCCGACGTCAGGATGACCATGCCGAATTCATTTCCCAGCACGCAGCCACGTGAGCGCTCGATATTGATACCCCGCGCCGAAAAAAATTCCGCAATCTCTCTTACCAGACCGGGACGGTCCGGGCCCATGAATGAAAAAACGACGTATGATCTCATAAGTCAACCCCGCAATTTTTTTCGTTCAGTTACGATATGTCTTAACCCTGCCGCAAATTGCCTTCAGAGAGATCATTACTTGCCATGGGAAAAACGACTCGACAACCCCGTATGCAACGGCGCAGGAAGCGCAATGAAGGCGACTTGACTTTGTCATATAACCGTAACGCAATAAAGTGTCAAGTAAAAGAGGAGGCCTCCATTGGGTGCCGTGCCCTACTTTGCCCTGCCTTTTAATTCCGGATTTCCACTGGCAATTGTACTAGATATATAATACTGCCCGTTTCCTCGCAGGAAGTTGAATTATCTTGACATGCAAGGATATCTACCCCTATATTCTATGACACTCAAATGGAATTCTTGTAAAATGGGGTGCCATTTCTTCAGATTCTCTCTGTCCGTCTTTTTGTGCCTGGCACTGACAGGCGTCTTTGGGTGCGATTCCTTCAAAACAGATCAGCCTCAAGCCAAAAGAGGCATTCTGGATCTCACTGGCTGGGATTTCGAGCGGAAAGGAGCTGTTAATCTTGCAGGAGAATATGAATTTTATTGGAGCAGGCACATGACTCCTGCGGATTTTGCCGCTGTGCCGCGGCCGCGGCCTTCCGGGTTTATTCGCGTCCCCGGGTATTGGAAAGATTACCAGTTGGATGGCCAGGAACTGCCCGGCTTCGGATATGCAACTTACCGCCTGACCATTCTGGTGGGCGATGAAAGAGCCCCGCTCGCCATCCAAATTCCAGAGGTCTCCACAGCATACAGGCTATACGTCGATCGAAATGAGATGGTTTCCGTGGGAGTTGCCGGCGAAAGTATGGAGACGACCATTCCGCGCCAATATCCCGTGCAACTGACTTTTACGCCGGCTTCTAATCGCGTCACGCTCCTCATCCAGGTCAGCAATTTCCAGCACCGGCGGGGGGGGCTGTGGCCGCTGATGACCCTTGGCAAAGAGAAGATTCTCGTCGGACAGGCGGAGCGCAAGCGCGCTTTGGATTTCTTCCTCCTCGGCGGCATCTTCGTCATGGCCATTTACCACCTGTCTCTTTTCCTCGCGAGACGGAAGTTCAAGCCCACGCTCTACTTTGGTGTCTTCTGCTGCCTTATCGCCCTCAGGCTCTTGACTACAGGCCAAAGGTCTATTCTTCAAATCATGCCGGGCCTTGATTGGGAGTTGATGGTGAAGCTGGAGTATCTGAGTTTCTACCTGGCTGTTCCCGTCTTCGGCCTTTTCCTCCAGTCACTGTTCGGACTCTTCTCCCGGAGGTTTATCCAGGCGGTCCTTCTTATGGGACTGGTGTTCTCGCTTATTGTCATCGTCGCACCGGTAAGGGTGTTTTCTCATTCCCTACTTTTTTATGAAGCTATCACGGCGGTTCTGATCCTCTATGCCTTCTACCGGATGCTGTCTAACCCCATTCGCGAATATATGGAGCCCTCCATCTTCCTTATCAGCATGTCCCTGCTGTGCCTTGCGGTGATCAATGACATGCTCTACGTAGGAGGGCTGATCAATACAGGTTTGCTCGTACCGCTCGGCTTATTCCTGTTTATATTTTCCCAGGCATTTATCCTGTACGTGCGGATCATAAAGACCATGTCGCTTGTTGAAACCCAGGGCATGGAGCTTCAGAACGCCTTTGAAGCTTACAAGGAGGAGATTCGCGGCCGGCTCCGGATCGAGGAAAGCATGCGTGAAAGCGAGGAGAAATATCGCACTATTTTAAACAGCATTCAGGAAGGATATTATGAGGTGGACCTGAACGGCAACATGACCTTTTTTAACGATTCTCTTTGCAGGATCCTGGGCTACACACGCGATGAATTGACAGGTATGAACAACCGGCAATATATGAGCGTCGATGCTTCCAAACACGTTTACAACTTCTTTCTCAACGTCTTCAGGACCGGAGAGCCGGCAACCGCCTTCGACTGGGAGGTCATTGCCAAGGACGGTACGCACAAGACAGTCGAAGCATCCGTTGCCCTCATTCGAAACGCCTCAGGCACGCCAACCGGTTTTCGGGGCGTGGTGCGTGATATCACAGATCGCAAGCACGCGGAGAAACAGGCCAAACAGCAGCAACAACAGCTGATGCAGGCCAGCAAGATGGCCGCTCTGGGCGTCCTGTCCTCAGGGATAGCCCACGAGATTAACAACCCCAACAACTTCATCATGCTGAACGCGCCCATCCTCAGGGAGGCATGGGACAAGGCGCTACCCATCCTGGAGGAATATTACAGGGAGAATGGTGATTTCATCATGGGCGGCATGAACTATTCAGAGATGCGAGTCAATGCACCTGTTTTATTTTCCGGAATTCTTGACGGAGCGACGCGCATTAAACAAATCGTGGGCGACCTGAAGGATTATGTCCGGCGGGACGAGCCGGACCTTACCCAGTCTCTCGATGTCAATGCCGTTCTGAGGTCTTCTCTTTCTCTTGTCTCTCATTTGATCGTCAAATCGACAGAACACTTCTCGATCGATTACGGTCAGGGTATTCCTCCAGTTGACGGTAACTTTCAGAAACTTGAACAGGTTGTCATCAATATCATTCAAAATGCCTGCCACTCGCTTCCGGACAGGAATCGCGGGATTTTCGTGTCAACGTCGTACAGCGAGGAAATGCGTGCCGTCATCATTAGGGTCGAGGATCAAGGAATAGGAATTCCAGCAGAGAGGATTCAACATATTACGGACACATTCTTCACAACTAAACAACACTCTGGGGGCATTGGACTGGGCTTATCCATATCGAAGAAGATCGTAGAGGAGCACGGCGGCAAGCTTGTGTTCACTTCGGAACTGGATAAAGGCACAATAGTTGATATTGTTATCCCAATAAATCGAAACGCTGGAACTTTCATGGAGAATACGACATGAACCAATCCGCTTATCCCTATTTACCCGTGTTAATGGTGGATGACGAGCTTCAGGCACTGAACAGCTTCGAAATGGCGCTTCGATCCGCCGGTTTGAATAATTTCATCCGCTGTCAGGACAGCCGCGATGCAATGCCTATACTTTCCAGGCAAGACGCCGAAGTCGTACTTCTTGACCTTATGATGCCCCATCTGTCCGGTGAAGAGATACTCGCTGTGCTGCGCAGCGAACATCCCGGCGTCCCCATAATCGTTGTCACCGGAGCAAACGATGTGGATACGGCAGTTGAGTGCATGAAAGCAGGCGCGTTTGACTATATTGTCAAACCCATTGAGAAGAGCCGACTCACAGCTAGTGTAAAGAGGGCAATAGAGATAAGAGAATTGCAGAGGGAAAATATGCGATTGAAGAGCCGTGTCTTCTCTGACGAGCTGGAACAACCTTTGGCGTTTGCGGAGATTGTCACGTGCAGCGAAGCCATGCGATCCATCTTCCAATATATCGAGGCTATAGCCGGTAGCACGCAGCCGGTCACTATAACGGGCGAAACCGGCGTCGGCAAAGAGCTGGTGGCCAAGGCCCTGCACAAACTCAGAAAGCGGGAAGGAAATTTCGTTCCTGTGAATGTTGCCGGTCTCGATGACAATGTATTTTCAGATACCCTCTTCGGACACCGCAGAGGCGCGTTTACAGGCGCAGATCAAGTGCGCAGCGGTCTCGTGGAGCAGGCTGCAGGTGGCACGCTCTTTCTCGACGAGATCGGAGATTTGAGTTTTCAATCGCAGGTAAAGCTGCTCCGTCTGCTTCAGGAGGGAGAATACTTCCCTCTCGGCTCCGACGTGGCAAAACGTTCCGATGCCCGCGTCGTCGTGGCTACCAATCAGGATCTAGTGAAACTGCAGGAGAGCGGTAAATTCAGGAAGGATCTCTACTATAGGCTTTGTGTCCATCATATCCACATCCCGCCGCTTCGGGACCGCAGGGAGGATATGCCGGTCCTGATCGATCATTGTCTTGATAAAGCATCCGAGAATCTCGGCAAGAAGAAGCCAGTTTCTCCCAAGGAGCTTGTCTCGCTCCTCAGAACCTACAGCTTTCCCGGCAACGTCAGAGAGTTGCAGGCTGTGATAACAAACGCCGTTAGTGCCCATAAATCGGGAATGCTTTCCCTGGACGTCTTCAAGTCCTATATTCAGGAGCAGCGTTCGAGCCATGAAGGCACCCAGCGGGAGCAAGATGGGGGTGCACAGACCGCCATTGTCTTCCCGGAACAGCTGCCGACTATAAGGCAGATGGAAGAACAGCTTGTTGCTGAGGCTATGAAGCGGGCAAATGACAATCAGGCCGCTGCTGCACTCAGCCTGGGCATAACCCGGCAGGCCTTGAATCGCCGCCTCAAGATCACCCGTGGATAGGTCTCATCGACTGAAGGACTAGTCAGTCTGTGCTCCGTTTATTGTCTTGAGAAACGTGCCAATCCTTGTTCCAAGAAGAACTGCCGTTTCCATGTCTCTTTCGGAATTAGATATTATATCGGGGTCGATGCAGACTCTTCCTGGCTGGGATCAGAAGTTCCAGTGATGTTGAAGCAGAAGGGTGCAACAATTCTTTCACTGTGAACATATCTTGCTCGATCTGTGACGTCCTGATTTTACTCGTATAATTCAATAACGCCGCTTTACATCGTCAATCTTTTTTGCACCCTCAGAGAATCTGTCAGTCCCTTCAGTTGCCTCAGTAACAAATCGTAGGAGTCACTTCATAAGACCGTGACGTTCATCCGTCATTAACCGGAACTCACCGTAATCATACACTAATATCGGATGCAAGTTCTGCGCTTTCATTCACTCGCGCCAGGATAAAAAAAAGAAATCAGTCGTTGGTACACCAATTGCTCTAACGAGGGGCAAAAGGGGTGAATGTGGATGGCTGGTTCCAGGGACAACACAAGAAGAAATCCCAGTACCATCGAAGTTCATGGAGGTGAATGATGATATTCCTCGGTATTGACGCAGGTTCGATGTTCCTCAAAATAGTCGGCATGAACGAAAAAAGAAAAATTATCTTCACCGAATATAAAGCCCACCGGGGCGAAGCTGAAAAAACCCTCTGGCAGATATTGTCGGAACAGCAGCTTATCACGGAAGATGTTTCCCTTGCTTGTACCGGCTCACTCTCCGAAGCCATTGCCTTGTCGATGGGGGCTTCCTATGTTGACGATGTGCGCGCGGCCGCGACGTTTGCAAAATCATTCTTTCCGGACATACGCAACATAATCGACATCGGCGGCGGGAGTTTGACCCTCATCCGCCTTGACGAGAATGGCAATCTCGCGGACTTTTCCACCAATTCGCTATGCGCGGCGGGGACGGGCGCGTTCTTGGACGAACAGGCGGATCGTCTTCATATTTCATACGACTGGCTTGATAAGATGAAGCCTGTAGAAAACCCCGCAGTCATTGCAACTCGGTGTGCCGTATTTGCCAAGAGCGATTTGATACACAATCAGCAGGCAGGCAAGAGCCGTGAAGAAATGTGGTCGGGCTTGTGCCGCGGGATGACCGAAACAATACTCCATACGCTGCTCAAAGGGCGGCCCCTTGTGGGCAAGACACTGGCTATCGGCGGGGTGGTACTGAACCGGGAAGTGTTGAGGTGGCTCAACAAGACGGCCTATGAATTCACCGTTCCCCATCAGGGGCAAATTGCCTCGGCTATAGGTGCTGCACTCTGCGCTTCAGCCCAAAATGTTATTCCGGGTTCGAAGTTCTATTTCCTCATATCTTCGCTGCTGCATAGAACTGTTGAAAACTCTTACACCCGCAGGCCTGCGCTGGAATTGAGGCGGTCCAAATATCCTTCGTTTGAGTCATTCGAAGAATACATTGATGACGACGGCAATGAAGTGCGAATCAGCCGGCCCCTGCCAGATCGCCTATCAGTCGCGATCGGCGTTGATATAGGTTCTACGAGTACCAAGCTCGCAGTTGTAGATGCACTGGATAGAAAGGTAGTGATAGACATATACAGACGGACGCTGGGCGAGCCGGTTGAGGCTTCAAAAAAAATCTTCCGTGCTCTCAAAAAGTACTGCGATGGGAAAGGAATAGTCCTTGACGTTAAGTCCTCAGGCACAACAGGTTCAGGCCGCAAACTTGTCGGCAAGGTCATCGGCGCGGATTCCATCATAAATGAAATCTCAGCGCATGCTACCGGCGCGCTGAGCGTTGATCCTGACATCGAAACGATATTTGAAATAGGTGGTCAGGATGCGAAGTATATGCACCTTAAGAACGGTTTGATCCATGATTCGAATATGAATTACGTATGCGCAGCCGGCACGGGATCATTCGTGGAGGAACAGGCAAAGCGTCTCGGTTATAAAGTCACAGAAATCGGCGATGCCGTGATGGGAGTAAGCCCCCCCTTCACTTCGGACCGCTGCACAGTATTCATGGAACAGGATGTGCGCAAGCTCCTGAAGTCCGGCTTCAGCCGACACGAGGCTATTGCCGCAGTACTCTATTCCGTGATCCAGAACTACAAAAACCGTGTTGTAGGCAACAGGTTCATCTCAGACAAGAAGATCATGTTTCAGGGCGCAACAGCGCGGAACTGGGGGCTCATCGCCGCAATCGAAAACATGCTCGATGTAGAGGTCGTAGTATCTCCATACTGTCATATAATGGGTGCATACGGGGTCGCGCTTATTTCGCTCGATGAAATCACTGGTGAAAAATCAAGATTCCGCGCGTTTGACATACTCGATCGAAAAGTCGAAATCGCAAATGAGACATGCACTATATGCAACAATTGCTGCCGCTTAACCATAGCTTCACTCGAAGGCGAGCCGGAAAAGACCTCGTGGGGCTATCAATGCGGCCGGGACCCTGAAGAGCTCAAGCCTAGGAACATTGTCGGATTCGCCCCGTTCGAAAAGCAAAGGCGTCTTTTCAACCGTCCTGCAACGGCAAACCTGCCACCCGACGCACCTTCCATAGCCGTGCCGAGGGCTCTTTCCATGTACTCCCTTTTCCCGTTCTGGAAAGAATTTTTCGCTCATCTGGGTTACGATGCCAAGCTCACTCCCTATACGGATTCCGAGATAAAAACCCTCGCAAATAAGATCATCGCGGCGGACTTCTGCTTTCCCGTGAAGGTCGCTAACGGCGGTTTCGTCAAAGCCATGCTCGATGATTCCGCGAGGTTCGCATTCTTCCCTTATCTGATAGCAGATGAAGAAAACCTCTCGACGGCAATCAGCTACTACTGCCCCTACCTGCAGAGTGTCCCATCCCTCCTCCGTTCAGCCGCGGAAGCAAGTGGTCTTCCCGTGCAAAAACTGCTGTCTCCTGTTATCGATTTCAGACGACCTGAGAAAGAACTGGTCGGGGAGCTTCACGTCGCATTGGGTGAGAGATTGAATGTCAGCAAAGGCAGCATCGGCAAGGCATTTGCTGCTGCCAGGGCGTTTCTTGATGAATACAGGAAAGACGTGGTGCACAAGGGCGAAGAGATAATTTCGGAACTGGAAAAAAGCGGGAAACAGGGAATTGTCATCATCGGCAGACCATACAATGTTTATGACAAAGGCCTGAATCTCAACCTGCCCGCGAAGATTGCCGAATACGGTTACACGGTGCTCCCTCTTGACATGCTTGACATAGATGTCTCCTCTTTGGCCGGTACGGAATACTTTAATCTCTACTGGTCTTACGGCCAGAGAATCATCGCTGCTTTAAGGCGCATCAAGGACTCCGGGAACCTCTTTCCGGTATACTTCACAAACTTCAACTGCGGCCCCGACAGTTTTCTGTTGAGCTATGCAGAGAAAGAGATGGCCGATAAACCGATGCTCATACTGGAACTTGACGAGCACGGAGCGGACGGCGGCTACCTCACGCGGATAGAGGCATTCCTTGACATTCTCAAGGCGCAGGCAAAAAAGCCCGCGAGGACGGAAAGCCGAATGCATGAACGCCCGCCGGCGGCGGTAGATTTCAAGAGACGCACCATCTGGATCCCGCCGATGCACCCTGTGACAACCCGTCTCTTCGCAGCCGCTTTCAGGGGTTTCGGCTACAAAGCGGAAGCGCTCCCCCCGGAGAATACCGCTGACTTTGAGCTTGGTAGAAAGCTAACCCGCGGCAGCGAATGCCTGCCCACGGCCCTCACCATAGGCGTTCTCATAAATACACTTAGAAAAATGGGAGCAAAGCCTGAGGACACGGCCTTCTTCATGCCGACTGCAGAGGGACCATGCCGGTTCGGCCAGTATTGCCTGCTTCATAAGAATATCCTGGATCTGAGCGAATTCAGGGGCGTCGAGATACTGTCCCCCTCTTCAATCAATTCATACCAGGGTTTGGATGAAGACCTGCGGCGCTATTTATGGCATGCCGTGATATCCGGCGACATACTCTACAAGATACTCTTGAAAACGCGCCCTTATGAAGTCAACGGGGGCGATGCGGGCGAAGCGATGGAAAGACACATCCGGAATCTGTGCGCGGCATTTGAAAATCGGAAAGACCACTATGAACCATTGCGAAACGCGGTCGGTGAACTCGCGTCCATTCCGGTAACCGAGGCAAAGAAGCCCCTCGTGGGGATTGTAGGCGAGATCTATGTGCGAACGAACAGCTACGCGAACGAGAATGTCATTGCTGCTGTCGAGAAGGGCGGCGGTGAGGCTCAACTCGCACCCATGCACGAGTGGCTGATTTATACGAGTTACATGCAGAGGTGGCTGGCGAGGAGGCGTCGCTTCAACCTGATTGAGAAGGGAGAGTCTCTCCTGAAGAACATCTACCTTTTCGACAGTGAGAGGACTTATTACCGGCTTGCAGGCCGGATTCTGGATGACCGGCGTGAGCCGGAAATGGAAGAAATATTGATGGCAGCGAAAGAATACCTGCCGCTTGACTTTGTAGGGGAGGCGGTGCTGACTGTTGGGCGTACCATCCTTTTCGCCGGGCGGGGCGCGAGGATGGTCGTCAATTGCGCTCCGTTCGGCTGCATGCCCGGCACCATTACGGCAGGCATCTTTGGTGGGCTTCAGGCAAGACTCGGTATCCCTATAGTCAACCAGTTTTACGACGGGGGAGGGGACCTCAATAAAAAGATCGAGAGCTACCTCAAGAACATTCCGCAGGACCCTGAAGGATACTGTTTACCCGAGAGGAAACGGGCAGGGGAAATCGGGATGGAAAAGAGAGACGAGATGTTCCTGAGGCAGCAGAGACTACCAAACCTTGACAATGGAAACACAATTCTTGGACTCGAGGAGGGGTGACATGTGCATACACAAGGCTGCAGCTGCCGCAATTGTTTCCATCTTCATGGTCGTTGGCGCAGGCACCCATGCCTTTGCAGAGACCTTTATTGACATCTACGGTGCGGTAGTCAGGACTTCGAACAGGGATGTAATTGTGTCTGTCTTCAATTTTCCTTTTCCGGATATAAGCGCGACGAGGAGTATAACTTTCGATGATTCCATTTCTGTGGGCGTGCATGCGGGGGGGCTGGTCTTCGTCTCTGCCTTCCGGCCGATGGCGATAATATGAAAATAGCGGTGCTCCCTCTTTCCACTCGGGTTATGTTTCACTACGCCCTCTTTAAGAGCAACGATTACTCAAGTGGACGACTTCAACCTTACGCGGCGATCGGCCTGGGGTTTTTCTTCTACCATGCTTCCGCAGATTTTCGATCCCGGTGCCCAAGGAGGTGAATGAGAAAGGTTATTCGGTCGGTATAGAAGTCATGCCGGTCTTACCTTGCTGCTGACGAGGCGTATGGGTGTTTTGGAGAATACCGGTATACCTGTTTTAGGATTGATGAAAAGTTCCTGGATAGATTCGGGCAGATGTAGAAACAAATCATTTGCTTTGTGACCCGTCTTTTCGATTCTAGAATGTGATTTTTTAAATCCTTCATGAAAAGCGGGTATTTTCGAACCCGGTGAAGAAGAGGCTAAGATAATGAGCACCCTGTATCCGATCATGGTGATCATCTGGTTTAGAAATATCTCATATATCGTCTTCATCTTTCATCATGTAGTGAAAACGAAGATCCATAGATGGAGATGTGAAGCTAAGACTTTTGGCGCTAGTCTGGGTGGTTGGGACTCAGGACCACATATATAGGAGAGGTTCAGCTTATGCCTTCGACGATGCCCCGGCAAACGTGAATAAAAAGTATCTTGTAGTGAACAGCGACTATCTGAATACGCCGAGAGATGGCGCCGAAGAAATCATAAAGGGGCTCAGGCGTTTCGAGTGAGATCTCTTGACGTAAATGAAGAATATCTGTAATCTTCGCACAACTCTAATCCT
>DASRZZ010000099.1:0-3337 GCA_035685925.1 Syntrophales bacterium
TCATGGCCATCCAACCCGGGTTTTGCAACGATGATTTTTATCTTCTTTTCTGCCATTGTAAGTCACCTCCACGCATCATGAAATAAATTCCTTGGGTCGATACTGCCCGAAAACTTCGCGCCACACGTCACAAACTTCGCCGACGGTAGCCCCGGCCTTTACTGCCTCAATAACGGTTGGCATTACGTTCGTATCGGTTTTCGAAACGTCGCGAAGCTTGTCCAGGGCCTTCTGCCAGGCGGCTTTGTCGCGCTTGGCCCGCCATTGCTTCAGTTCCGCAGCTTTTTCTTCGCCAACCTTCATGTCTACTCTGAGAAGGTCAGTTACGGGGGGCTCCTCCATGACATATTTGTTGACCCCTACGTAAGCTCGTTCACCGGAGTCAATCGATTTCTGGAACAGGTAAGCGCTGTTCTGTATTTCTTTCTGAATATAACCCTGTTCAATTGCCGCCAAGGTTCCACCCATGGCGTCAATCTTCTTGATGTAATCGTCGACTTCGGCTTCGATCTTATCAGTCAGGTACTCGACATAATAAGACCCTGCCAGAGGATCGACAGTTACGCAGGCACCGCTTTCTTCGGCCACAATCTGCTGTGTACGGAGTGCCACGGTCACAGCACCCTGGGTGGGAAGACACAGCGCCTCATCATATGAGTTCGTATGGAGGGACTGGTTCCCGCCCAGCACGGTAGCGAGTGTCTGAAGAGCAACTCTGACGATGTTGTTCAGCGGCTGCTGAGCCGTCAAGGTAACGCCACCGGTCTGCACATGGTAACGAAGCATCATGGAACGGGGGTCCTTTGCCTTAAATCTGTCTTTCATGATCTTAGCCCAGACACGTCTTGCTGCCCTGAATTTTGCGACCTCTTCAAGAACATCGGTGAAGGCGTTGAAGAAGAAAGAAAGCCTTGGGGCAAAGGAATCTACGGGGATCCCTCGTGCTGCGCAGGCTTCAGCGTAGGCGATACCATCGGCTATAGTAAAGGCTATTTCCTGAGCTGCCGTGGCGCCAGATTCGCGGATGTGGTAACCGCTGATGCTGATGGTGTTCCAAGTGGGAACGTTTTTCTGGCAGAACTCAATCAGGTCAACGGTGAGGCGCATGGTTGGCTTGGGTGGGTAGATATACTGACCGCGGCAGATGATTTCTTTCAACACGTCGTTCTGGATTGTCCCGCCCACTTTGTCCCAGGATGCTCCCTGTTCTGAGGCAACGGACAGATACATGGCAAGCAACACGGTGGCAGCGGCATTAACGGTCATGGACGTTGTTACCTTGTCCAGAGGAATCTGGTCAAATAGGATACGCATGTCACCGATATGGTCGATAGCCGCTCCCACCTTCCCTACCTCGCCCATGGACAGGGGATGATCGCTGTCATAGCCCGCCTGGGTGGGAAGATGGAAAGCCACGCTCAATCCCGTCTGCCCCTGACCCAAGAGGTAACGGTAGCGGGCATTCGTTTCCTTGGCGCTGCCGAATCCTGCGTACTGACGCATGGTCCAAAACCTGCCCCGAAACATGTTCGGCTGAACACCGCGGGTATACGGATATTCACCGGGATAGCCGAGTTTGCTCTCATAATCCAGACCGGCAATTTCCGCCGGGGTATAGAGAGTTTCGACAGGGATTCCGGACCAAGTGGTTTTAGCCTTCTTTTCAGGGGCTTTGCTCAAGGTCTTCGCCAGGGTCCCTTCCGACCACTTCTTCTTCCCGGCTTTGATCTTTTCCAAATCCTTCTCGTTAAACATAGTCTACCTCCTGAAGATGATATCAATAGGAAACTCTTAAATAAAAACCCATCCGCTAGATGTTAATACCTAAATTGTTTATAAATTGCTGTCACTTTGGCCATTTCTGCCGTTATTCAAGGGTTTCAATATTGGTGGGCAAATAGGTTTTTCGCGTGCCTTCCTATCATTGAAAACGGTTTCTGTCAACCATTTTCTGATAGAAAGTTGCAGATTTATGTTTAAGGGCAGGGTTCGAAATATGACATCGTAAAAAATCCCTTTGTCAAGGCTGGCAACTTTTTACGATGTCATCTAATTACAAAGAGATGAAGACTAATCAGTCCTCATAGTCCTCGGTAAAAACACGCACCTTTCTCTCGGTGGTGATGAGGGGTTCAATCATTTCCTCTACAGACAAACGCTGTCTTGCCGTCTGCCACAATTTCCAAGAGTCCATTGTGGTCCATGTACTGATGACCAAAAAGAGTGATGGATCATCAGCCGCCCGGAGCGTCTCACCCGTGATGTAGCCGAGCTGCCGCAACGCTGCCATCCTCAGTTCACGGAGCAGTTCCCGCAGTTGCTTTTCTTTTCCGGGCTGGCATTTTCTTTCAATCATTACTCTTATCATATTGCACCTCCTTTTTTATGTATTTTTCGTCTTTTGCCATTAATTAAAAGGTAAATGCGTCCGAATAGTGTTCCTTTCTTTATCTAAAATGATGAGATAATTTGATGGATTAGTCAAGACAAATATGGGCGAATTTCTTGAGAGAGATGCTTGAAATGTTATGATGGACTGTTAGTTCTCTTCTGTGTAGCTAATTTTTGTCTAACCCAGAGTTTTCCGGCAACTACAACCCCTATGGTAAAGAATGCCTCCACACAGTACTTCAGAATGTTCGAGGGATTCAGTAATCCAATTACAAATGGATCGGTCACCATCATCTCGCCCCCCACCTGCCCAAGCACGGCTGCCCCGATATAGATAACTATTGGATATTTATCCATGAGCAAGACAAGCAGGGTACTGGCGAACATTACGATTGGGATACTAAGACCGAGACCGAAGATAAGGAGAAAAAAATTCCCTTTGGAAGCGGCAGCAACAGCCAGAACATTATCGAGCGACATAGTTATATCGGCGATTATGATAATCCGGATAGCATGCCACAAAGTCTGTGCCTCTTTCTGAAGCTTGTCTTCCGGAGACCCTTCGATGAGAAGTTTTACAGCGATCCAGATTATGACAGCGCCCCCGATGAGCTTGACATATTGAACCTGCAAGAGCATGGCCGCAAAAAAAGTCAGAGCCACACGGAGGACTATAGCCGCTCCTACTCCAATGACTATCCCGTTTGTCCGCTGCTTCCCGGGAAGCGCCCTCACTGCAAGAGCAATGACAAAGGCATTGTCGCCCGAAAGGACCAGATTCACGATAATGATGCTGACAAAACCGATCAGAAAGTCCCAGGTAAAATGAATCTGTCCCAGTATTCCTAAGTCCATACTATCCTCTTCAAGATGTCATATATATCAAGTTGCCACAGTTTGCCAGCAAAGCCTATTCCCCGTAAGCAGTGAATGCCGATAGCGTAAC
>DASRZZ010000100.1:0-3376 GCA_035685925.1 Syntrophales bacterium
GGCAACAGTTCTTACCAATCCGGACCCCTAAAGAATCCCGTTAATGACGCTACGGATATGGCAGCCGTTTTGAAGAAACTTGGCTTCACTGTAATCCTTAAAAAGAATGCTAACCTTGAGGAGATGGAAGGAGCTATTGAAGATTTTGGAAATCGTCTTAAACGAGGAGGAGTAGGTCTTTTTTTCTATGCTGGCCATGGTCTGCAGATAGGCGGCTTGAATTATCTTGTGCCTGTAGGGGCCAAGATCAATAAAGAATCCGATATCAAATATAAAGCTGTTGATGCAGGCAGGGTTCTCGATGAGATGGCCAATGCCAATAACGGTTTGAATATAGTAATTCTTGACGCTTGCCGGGATAATCCTTTCTCGAGAAGTTTTCGTAGTGCTACCCGCGGTCTGGCTATTATCAGTAATGCCCCTTCAGGGACGTTCATTTCCTATTCTACAGGAGCAAACCAGGTTGCCAGGGATGGAGAGGGGAGAAACAGCCCTTACACTAAGGCCCTCTTGGAGAATATAGACAGGCCGGGATTATCGATAAATGATGTTTTCATGAAGGTGCGAAGCAGGGTAAAAAAGGAGACAGGGCAAGTACCCTGGGAATTATCTTCATTGGAGGGGAACTTCTATTTTATTCCCGGATCAGTAGATTCAAAGTCAACGGCCACGAACCAGCTGGATGAGGAAAATCAAAAGTTGAAAGAAGAACAACGCCGTCTGGAAGCTGAAAAGGCCGACTTGGAGCAAAAATTAAAAAACGAAGACGATAAACGCTTAGCCAAGACGCCGGGAGCCATCAATGACTGGGTGCCTTTTGCCGGGCAATGGTATGGACGATGGGCAAATAACCTCGGGGAGAGCGGTGACGATTCGCTGGTTCTCAAGGAGGATCAGAACGGAAACATAAGCGGCCTCTGGACCAATGAGGTCACGGTCTCGGGAAGACGGATCAACGGCAACACCATAGAACTCCAAGGATGGACGGCTACACGGGCCTACCAGATGACTGTTGTCGCTACGGGGAATGAGATCACGATGCAGTATACTGCCACACGATTAAACAGCAGCGGATCATACCGCGGGACAGCGCGTTTATTTCGTAGATGAACAACTGACACGCCGGGGACAGCGAATAGCGACGGCGGCAGACCTTCTTGTCACAGGGCATTATGCAATCTCTTATGCCCGTCAACGGTTTCAAGCGATACCCTCGATTTTTCAAACTGCAGATATTAAGCCACGATTTCGACTCACTCATAAAACAGCTTGACATTAAATCTAACTGGTGAGACAAATACCCGACCGCAATTATTAGTCACATCTTTTTCGGAGTCGATTCAGCATCCGATTAAAGAGTGATGAGTCCTGATCTTTATGTCAAAAAAGAAGCAATCGTACAAAAAAATTGTCCTCTTCGTTACTTTGTCTTGGACATTTTCCTTCATCTTAATTGCCCTTGATCAGCACGTTGAGGGCTTTTCCTCTACATGCCCCGTTTGTCAATTGAAGATTTCAGTCAACGGCACGGGTCATACGGCCGTCATTGAAATCTATCCAACCGTAACCTATTATGACCAGATTGAATATCCATCTGGCGTTACCATTCCCATGTCATCGCCTTTTGTAACCAGGGCGCCTCCCGAATTGTTTCATAGTTAACCAACCGGAAATTTCCAAACAGTGTTCGTTAAGAAGGCCTTTGCTAAGCCACATAGCGAGGGGAAGCATAAAATATTCGAGGCATCGCGGTATGCCGCGGAACAGTCTGAAGATCTTTTGCAAGGAGTAGATATCAATGAGCTCTGATCAAGGGAAAGTGATGGCCTTAGGAGACGCTATCAGGACCTATGTCAAGGACGGCTGCCATATATCCATCGGCGGATTTACCGTAAGCCGCAATCCCATGGCCGCCGTTTACGAAATCATACGCCAGAAGATTCGGGGCCTGCATTGCTATGCCCACTCCAACGGAACCGGCGTGGACGAGCTTATAGGCGGAGGATGCATAGCAAAACTGGAAATCGCGTATGGCGGCAATGCCAAACAGGCTCCCACCTGTATTCGGTTCAAGGCATCTATCCAGAGAGGTGAAATCCAGTTTGAGGATTACACCAATTACCAGATGGCATTGCGTTTTCATGCAGGCGCCATGGGAATCCCCTTTATCGCTACCAGGTCGTCGTTTGGCACGGATATCGTCAACAAATGGGGTTTCTCGAAGGAGATGCGTGAAAAGGATTACAAGGTTCCGGACAAGAAGCTCGTTGCCCTTGACAACCCTTTCGGAAACTGGAGTGATGCTTCAAAGGTAATCTTGGTGCCGGCAATCAATCCGGATGTCACAATCATTCACGTACAGAAAGCCGATAAATTCGGAACGTGCCGAATAATGGGACTCGCTTATGCTGACGTGGACCAGGCCAAGTCGGCACGTAACGTGATCGTGACCTGCGAGGAGGTGGTCGATTCGAAGGAACTGCGTGCAGAACCGGAGTTCAATCAGATCCCGTTTATCCACGTGTCGGCCGTCGTGCCGATTCCCTATGGGGCCTATCCCACGGCCTGCTATCGCTATTACGATTATGATCCGCAGTACCTCAACGAGCACAGCAGCTTCGCTAAGAATGACAATCTATATCGGGAATACCTTGACAAGTTCATTTTTGGTGTCAAGGACCATAATGGCCTCCTTGAATTGATCGGGAAAGCGCAGTTGGACAAGCTCAAAGCCGACCCGAGGACCGGGTATGCAACCGGGCTCGACAGAAAGTAATAGTTGGGAGATAAAATCATGAACTACACATTGAGAGAAATGATGACAATAATGGCGGCCAGGGAAATCCGCGATGGTGACATAGTCTTCTGTGGAACAGGAATTTCATTAGTTGCGGCAATGGCAGCAAAATGCATTACAGCGCCCAACAGTATCATCTTCTTTGAGACCGGAGCAATTGACTCGGAGCTTGAGGAAATCCCCATGTCTGTTGCAGACCCGCGCGTCATGTACTCGGCGGCGTCGAACGGGGGTCTTCTCGAATCTTTTGCCACAATGCAGAACCGCATTACCGGCGACCGCGTTATCGGCATCCTCGGCGCAGCGCAGATCGACAAATACGGCAACCTTAATTCGACAGCCATCGGCGACTACTTCAAGCCGATAACAAGATTCTCCGGGAGCGGCGGCGCCTGCGATGTAGCCTCGTTCGTCCCGCGCTACCTGGTCTTCATGCAGCACGAGAAGAGAAAATTCCCCAAGAAGGTTGATTATCTCACGAGCCCCGGGTACCTCAACGGACCCGGTTCCAGGGGAAAAGCAGGATTGATGCCCGGCGGGCCGACTGCTGTGATAACAAATCTCGGTGTCATGCGTTTT
>DASRZZ010000101.1:0-19926 GCA_035685925.1 Syntrophales bacterium
GCTGGAACCCTCGTTTATCAAGTCAACCAGCTTCATTTCAACGGAGAGACCCTCAACGGCTCGACGGGAAAAACTTTCTTTGTCCCGAATGCAGGGGATAATTATACAACGAACACTCCAGCCGCAAGTTTCTCGGGAGCGGCCGGTACCATTGCCCTGAGCCCTGACGTGGATGGGAACCCGCAAAATATTGCAGCTGCCAGCACTTCCGGAGGGTCAGGAAACAATGAGAATGCTCTGGCGATCCTCGGTCTTCAGGACCTTGACATGAATATCCGAAAATGGGCCTTTGTTAGGGGGAGCGTCCCTTCCAGTCAACCCCAATCTCTCACCATGGGTGAGGACTATACAAACTTTGTAGGCGATATGGCACTCCTGGCAGAGCAGACCAATCAAGGGCAGGAATTTGAAACTTCTCTGATCAACCAATTAAACAATACTCGGGACGCCATATCGGGTGTGAACTTGGACGAGGAGATGGTCAATCTCATCAAATACCAACAGGCCTACGTGGCTGCCTCAAAGGCACTCACCATCGCCGATCAACTGATGAATGACTTGCTGGCGATCCGATAGAGCCATGAGAATTTCAAACCAAACCATCTATCAAAATATCAGTTCGCAACTGTCGAATATGACCGCCGAGCTGAATCATGTCCAGGAGCAGATGAGTACGGGGAAACAGATTAACAAGCCCTCGGACGACCCCATCGGCGCCACGCAGGCGATGCGATTGAAAAAGGTCCTCTCCCAAATCGATCAATATGGAAAAAACATCCAACAAGGGTCTTCTTGGTTAGATGTCACAAATACGTCGTTAAACACCATCAGTCAATTGATTTCCCAAGCCAGCGACATCGCTTCTCAGATGTCCACCGAAACAGGAAGTGCAAGCCAAAGACAGGCCGCGGCCCAAAGCATCCAAAATATCCTGGATCAGCTTGTACAGATTGGAAATACCCCACTGAATGGGCGCTATATCTTCAGCGGCTATCAGGATCATGCTCCGGCCTTTACGGATAATTTAACAATTCATCAGGCGTTAGCCGCCCCGGCAAACAATCCGGCCTACACCGGGACGGCGACATCCTCCGGCGCTTATACGGGCCTTACCGGCAAACAATATGTGGCTGAGATTACGACCGGCGGAGCAGTGGGGGTAGCCCAGTACCGGGTCTCGGAGGACGGCGGAGCAACCTGGGGACCCGCGGATGCCTTTACCACCTCCACATCACCCACACCCGTTTACAACAGCACCGACCTGGGGGTTCAGATCGCTTTCACCAATTCAGGGACTTTAACCGCAGGAGATCGTTTTTCCATCGATGTGAGCCGCTATCAGGGCGATTCGGGTAAAATGAAGGTCGTCACAGGAAACTCCAGCCAAGTGGAAGTGAACCTCACAGGTAATGAGGTATTCGGGGAAACAGGAAATGACCTCTTCGATGTTTTGACAGGGTTGGAGAATGCTCTGGAGACGAATGATTCTGGGTCCATCCAAGCTTCCATGTCCTCTCTAACCCAATTCCAAAGCAATGTGGCAGCACTTCAGAGCGAGGTAGGAAGCCGACAGGACCAAATTGAAGTTTCCCAAAATATTCTTTCTAACCTCGATCAACAGTATACTAACCAATTATCGGACGTTGAAAACGCGGACACCACCACACTGGCCACTCTTCTTCAGGCTAAGTTGACCCAGTATGAAGCCGCCCTCTACTCGGCTAACCAGATTTTATCCACAAGTTTCGTTGATATTCTGAAATAAGGATTCTAGGAGCCGGGAAAAGATCTTCCGTGCGGAACAGTTTATGGAAGGAGGTCCAGGATTGATTGCTGGATCATTTTCCCTGCAACGGATTCTGCATCCACTTTATACTGGCCCTCGTCAATCTGTTTTTTGAGAGCAGCAACCTTGTCCGACCTGACCTCGGGGGTTTCTTTCAAAGTATCATTAATCTTCTGAATCTCCTTCGATTGGGCAGAAATCTCCACCGTGTCGGTAGCGGGAGAAGTCTGGTCTTTGTCCTTCGGAGCTACCTTCGGCTTGTCCAGAGGGTTGGAGACTTGGGCCTCATTCGACTGCCGAACCTGTTTGCTTTGCTGATAAAGGTCAGAGATTTTCATTCTTCAAACTCCTTTCAAATAAGTTGATCATACACAACGGAACGGGTGATGTCAAATAGCTTCTTTTTCAACTGGTCGTTTTCAGAGGGTGGAAGATACTGGGCGGATTTGCCGCTGGCGTCATTCAACACCTTGAAGGCCAGGCCATCTCCATTATTGGACTCCACGTCCAACGGTCGACCATACTCCCTGCTTAAGCGGTCTAAGATTTCGCGGCTCGTTTCATTGCGCTCGGACCCATTGGTCAACTGGTCAATGAGGTCGGAAGCCGTCTTATCGACAGTCATCCTCTTCCGACTCTCCGCTGAAATAGTCACTTCGTCGTTCTGACTCGATTTTTTGTTGACCTTTTCTTTGGATTCACGAGAACGCAGGGACAATTGCTGGCTATAGACCCTCAGAATGTGCTGGACCTGAAAACGGCCTATTTCCATAGTCCTTTCCCCTTCTGCATTTCTTATCGTCATCGGGGCGGAATACTTTAGTCTTTTTTACGGCCCCCCGGCAATTTCTTCAACTTTAATATTCTCGATAAGGAGGTTATTGCCTACTCAAATCTCAGGCCAGGAATAACCCATTAATATTATTATGGAATCGTTGACATATCCCGTTGGCACAAGATTTGCTCAAGTTTGAGTTAAAGTTAAAGTTTAACAGGATCATTCCGATATTCGTTTTAAAGGCTCGGGGCGAGGAGACAAAATCGATGAATCAGAAGAACCACCTGCTCACCATATCCGAAGTTAGCAGAAGACTAAATGTCCCTAAGCATACACTTCGATTCTGGGAGAAGGAGTTCGACGGCCTCTTTATCCCTCTCAGGACCCAGGGAGGACAGAGGCGCTTTACACCCGAACATCTCGCTGTGATTGAACAGATTAAACGGCAGAAGGAAAGAGGAATGAACTTATCCGAGATCAAGCGGGATTTCTCCAGCGTCACTCCAGAGGGTTCCTCTGAGAAGGAGAATCGGATCGATCAGTTAGCGCGTCGGGTCGCTGAGGCAGTCAAGATAGAAGTCTTTCAGTTTCTTGAGTTCGAAAGACGAGACCCATGACACGTTAGAGGTGCGGACGAAGAGAGGCAAGCGGTTTATGCTTGATGCAGATGACTTGCTTGCTTCATTGTCGTGTCCACATTTTCTCAGGAGGTACCATGAAAGTCGTCATTCTCTGTGGCGGATTTGGAACACGAATAAGCGAGGAGTCCCATTTAAAGCCAAAACCCATGATCGACGTAGGTGAACAGCCCATCCTTTGGCATATCATGAAGATCTACTCCCATTACGGATTCAACGAATTTGTGCTCTGCCTGGGATACAGAGGGTATTACATCAAAGAATATTTCAGCGATTACTTCCTGCATCAATCGGACATTACCTTTGATTTCAAACATCAAGACCAGAGGATCCTCCATAATCACCAGGCAGAGCCATGGACCGTGACCCTCGTGGATACCGGCCTTGAGACCCAGACTGGGGGCAGGGTGAAGCGGATAAAGCCGTATGTGAATAACGAACCTTTCCTGCTCACCTATGGAGATGGCGTTTCCGACATAAACATCAAAGAATTGGTACAGTTTCACAATACGCATGGAAAGATCGCTACCATTACGACGGTTCTTCCTTTGGGAAGATGGGGCGTGCTTAATCTCGACGAGAATGGCCTTGTGAGAGGGTTTCAGGAGAAGCCTAAAGTAGATAGTTCATGGATCAATGCCGGGTTCTTCGTCATGCAGCCAGAAGTCTTTAAGTATATTGATGGTGACCAGACCTCTCTTGAGTCAACGCCGCTTCAGAATCTCGCGCGGGAAGAACAGCTGGTGGCATTCCGACATACCAAGTTCTGGTATCCTATGGATACACTGAGAGACAAGGTTCATCTCGACCACCTGTGGAAGAGCGGAAACGCTCCGTGGAAGGTCTGGTAGCGAATGATGGAAAAGGCCTTCTGGAAAAACAGGAAAGTCTTTATCACCGGCCATACCGGGTTCAAAGGTAGCTGGCTCTGCCTCATGCTCCATGCCTTTGGCGCACGGGTAATCGGGTACGCACAGGAGCCGCCGACGGATCCAAATCTCTTTGAAATAGCCAATGTTCGCTCCACAGTAAAAACGGCATTCTCTGATATTCGGAATCGCGCGACGCTGAAAAGAAGTCTCCTTTCCGCGTCGCCGGAAATTGTGATCCACATGGCAGCACAGGCCCTGGTGCGAGAATCGTACGCAAACCCCTGGGAGACCTATTCAACCAATGTCATGGGCACGGTCAATCTCCTTGAGGGCGTCAGAGATTGCATGAGCGTTCGTGCTGTGATCAACGTCACCACGGACAAATGTTATGAAAACAAGGAGTGGATATGGAGCTACCGTGAGAATGAACCGTTGGGCGGGTTTGATCCCTATTCGAGCAGCAAAGCCTGCTCTGAGATGGTGACGGCAGCCTACAGAAACTCTTTCTTCAATCCTGAGGCCTACCAGACGCATCAGGTCGCATTAGCCTCTGTTCGTGCCGGCAACGTGATCGGTGGCGGAGACTGGGCAAAGGACAGGCTCATCCCTGATTGCATCAAGGCTGTGATGAGGCAAGAAAAGATCGTGATCAGGAACCCCCAGGCGATCAGGCCCTGGCAGCATGTATTTGAACCCCTGACCGGGTATTTAATGCTGGCAGAAAAGCTGTATGAGAAAGGGCCCCTGTTTGGTGGAGCCTGGAATTTCGGCCCTGCGGGCGATGACCCAAAACCGGTTGCATGGATTGCCAAGAAGATCAGCGGTCAGTTTGGAGTTCCGCTGGCATTCGAGAGAACGTCTAAAAAGGAAAGGCATCATGAAGCCTCAACCCTGAGGTTGGACAGTACAAAAGCGCAACAAGTTCTGGGATGGCATCCCAAATGGCGCCTAGAAAAAGCCCTGGACAGAACCATGTCGTGGTATGAGGCTTATCGGGATGGTCAGGATATCAGGAAGATCTGTGATCAGCAAATCAAGGAGTATCTCTCCGGCGAGTAGATCGATATGAATGAACAGAAAGCGGATAAGCTCAGACAGCAGATATTGGCGAAGACAGTGCACTATTGCCACACGGCTCATCGACCCACTCCGTATAGGCGCGGGCAACGCATTCCCTATGCTGGCCGTGTGTATGACGAGCAGGAAATATGCAAGCTCATTGATGCATCGCTTGACTTCTGGCTCACCGCAGGAAGATTTGCCAGTATCTTTGAAAAGAAGCTGGCATCGTTTCTCGGGGTCAAATATTGTTCTCTGGTAAACTCAGGGTCCTCCGCAAACCTTCTTGCCTTCATGGTGCTCACTTCTCCGGAGCTTAGCAAAAGACGGATCAAAAGGGGCGATGAAGTCATCACCGTTGCCGCCGGATTTCCGACGACCATTGCGCCCATCGTCCAGTACGGTGTCGTACCGGTTTTCGTGGACATCACCCTGCCTACCTATAACGCCGACGTTGACCAGTTGAAAAGAGCTTTAACGAAGAAAACAAAGGCGGTCATGCTGGCCCATACCTTAGGCAACCCATTTGATCTGAACCGCGTTAAGGAATTCTGCGTCGAACATGGATTGTGGCTGGTAGAAGACAATTGTGATGCCCTGGGCTCACGCTATCGATACAAAGGGCAATGGCGTTACACCGGTACGATCGGAGATATCGGCACGTCGAGCTTTTACCCGCCCCATCATATCACGACGGGGGAGGGAGGAGCGGTCTATACGAACAATCCTCTCCTGAAGCAGATCATGGATTCCATGAGAGACTGGGGCCGGGACTGCCGGTGCCCGTCGGGAAACGACGACACGTGCCGGAGGAGATTTAGACATCAGTTTGGGGAACTTCCGTACGGATATGACCACAAATATGTGTATTCTCATTTTGGTTTTAACCTGAAAGCGACGGATCTCCAGGCCGCGATTGGATGCGCGCAGATCGAGAAGCTGCCCGCGTTTATCGAGGCGCGGAAGAAGCATTGGACCGCATTGAGAAATGGCCTGAAGGACTTTCACGACTATTTCATACTGCCCGAGCCGACCTCTCACGCCGATGCTTCATGGTTCGGGTTCCTGCTCACGGCTGCCGAACGTACCTGGTTTACCCGTGATGATATTGTCCAACATCTCGAATCGAAGGGAATCCAGACAAGAATGCTTTTCGCTGGAAACCTCCTCAAGCATCCCTGTTTTGATGAGATGAGAAAAAGCCAAAGAGGATTTCGCGTCGTTGGAAAATTAGCGAATACGGATCGGGTGATGCGGGACAGCTTCTGGATTGGGGTTTATCCCGGACTGACAGAGGAAATGATCAACTATATGCTGGAGACCATATTCGGGTTCGTTAAAAAAGAAGAATGAATCTGCGGGGAGAAACGATGGGCGACGAGTTATTCGATCGTTTATTCATCTTTGAGGTGGCCAACAATCATATGGGCGATGTTGAGCATGGCGTCAGAATTATCAGAGAAATGGCATGCGCTGCTCAGCCCTACCCCTTCCGATATGCAATTAAATTTCAGTACAGAGACCTCGACACATTTATCCATCCCGAGTACAAGGAAAGGATGGACCTAAAATATGTCAAGCGCTTTACGGAGACAAGAATTTCAGAAGCGGACCAGAAGCGCCTGCACGATGAGGCAAAGCGTCTTGGCTTTGTTACGATCTGTACCCCCTTTGATGAGGCTTCCGTCGATGCTGTTGAAAGACATGAATATGATGCGATCAAAATTGCCAGCTGTTCGTTTACCGATTGGCCCTTGCTCGAACGGATCGTCAAGACAGACAAACCGATCCTCGCATCCACGGCTGGCGCGTCCCTCGACGACATGGACAAGGTTGTTTCTTTTTTGGAGCACAGGAAAAAGAGATTCTGCATCATGCACTGCGTGGGAGAATATCCGACAAAAGATGAGAATCTGCAGTTGAATCAAATACGCCTCCTGAAGGTGCGCTATCCGGATATCCCTGTGGGATATTCGACTCATGAATCACCCGATAATTTGGATGCGATCAAGATAGCAGTAGCGATGGGCGCAGCGGTCTTTGAGCGGCATGTTACTATCAAAACGGAAAGATATGGTATCAATACTTACTCTTCTACCCCGGAACGGATTTCAGAATGGTTGGCTTCCGCCCATTCGGCTTTTCGCATGTGTGGCATTTCAGGGAAAAGGTTCGAAGGTACGGACAAAGAACGTGCGGACCTGAGGGGTTTGCGGAGAGGGGTCTTTGTAAAGAGGCCGGTAAGAAAGGGCGAGCGGATGGAACGTTCAAACACGTTCTTTGCAATACCCAATTTGGAAGGGCAGATTGTGGCCAACGACATGTCAAAGTATTCTGAATATGTTTCGAGGAAGGACCTTGACGTGAATCAGCCTGTCCTCGCATGCGACGTGGCCATGGTCAACCTGCGCGACCAAGTCCTCCGGATCGTACAACAGGTTCGAGATATCCTTCTCGCGAGTCGGATTGCGCTCCCTAACAAACTGGAGATGGAGCTTTCTCACCACTACGGGATGGACAGATTTACTGAGTGCGGAGCGACGATCATTAATTGCATCAACAGGGAATACTGCAAAAAATTGATCATCGTACTGCCCGGTCAGAAACACCCCGTTCATTATCACAAGAGGAAGGAAGAAACATTTCATGTCGTTTACGGTGACGTCGCTCTGAACCTCGCAGGAACGACAAAGGGATGTAAGACGGGAGACATGATCATTGTCGAAAGGGAAGCAAAACATGGTTTCGGTTCACAAGGGGGCGCCATCATCGAAGAGATATCGACGACCCACTATCCCGACGATTCCTTTTATGATGACGCAAGCATCTTGAATAGCAAACACAGGAAGACGGGGATGACCTTCTGGTCTGATTGGCTTTGTGCTTCAACTCTGAGATAGCCCGATGATTAAACCTAAGACAATCGTGTGGGATGTTGATGATGTGCTGAATGATCTGATGCGTTCTTGGTTCCTGTTGTGGTGCCAGGACCATCCCGGCTGTGCGATCCGCTATGAAGATCTCAAAGAAAACCCGCCCCATGAGGTTTTGGGGATTACGATGGATGCCTATCTGCGGTCTCTTGATGCATTCCGGCTTTCAGCGTCATATCAGCACTTGGCGCCCATCAAGGTAGTGAGAGATTGGTTCCTTCAAAGCGGTGCTCGATTTCGGCACATTGCATTGACGACTGTCCCTTTACACACAGCCCCCTTCTCCGCACAGTGGGTATTCAGACATTTCGGCCTCTGGATTCGGACTTTTCATGTGGTGCCCTCAAAGAGAGAAAATGAGGTGATTCCTGAGTATGACCGAGATAAGACGGCTGTGCTGCAGCGTTTGGGGAGGGTTGATTTCTTCGTCGATGATCATGCGGAACATGTCATCGCCGCCCAAAATGCAGGCATCTGTTCCTTTTCTTTCCCAAGACCGTGGAACCAGAGCGAGATGTCCGTCGCTGAAACCCTTGCCGGGTTGCGGGCTTAGCAGCGCAGAAAAAGCCGAGAGTAGAATGAAGAAGGTTTCTGACTATATTATTGATTTCGTAGCCCAGCAAGGGGTTCGTCATATCTTCATGCTTCCCGGCGGGGGGGCCATGCATCTGAACGATTCGCTGGGCCGTCATCCGACCGTGGCCTATGTTTGCAACCTTCACGAGCAAGCATGTGCTATCGCGGCGGACGCCTACAGCCAATATACGAACCATCTAGGCGTGGCCCTTGTCACGACGGGGCCGGGCGGCACAAACGCGACGACGGGCGTCGCCAGCGCATGGTTGGACTCGACCCCTGTCCTTCTCATCTCCGGGCAGGTAAAGCGGCCTGACATGATCAGAGATCGCGGCGTACGGCAGATGGGGTTTCAGGAAATTGACATTGTCAGTGTCGTTCGTCCCATCACCAAGTATGCGGTAACGGTGATGGAGCCTTTGTCGATTCGCTATCATCTCGAAAAAGCTGTCTATCTGGCAAAGCAGGGCCGACCGGGACCGGTATGGATCGATGTTCCTCTGGACGTCCAGGCTGCGATGATCGATGAGGATCGCCTTCAGGGTTTTGATATTTCCGAGGTCCCACAATCACCCGAGCAAGAGACGCTTTCAAGCAAGGTCAGCTTAGCGATCGAACTTCTGAACAGAGCGGAGCGCCCCGTCGTCCTGGCAGGAAACGGCATTCGATTATCAAAAGCGCTGGATGATTTTCTCCGGCTCATCGGAAACTTCCGCATCCCCGTATTGACGACGTGGAAGGCCGCCGATTTCATTCCAGAGGAACATCCGCTCTATGCGGGCAGGCCGGGCGCAGTGGGGCAGCGTGGAGCGAATTTCACCCAGCAAAACGCAGACTGGCTGCTGATCATCGGGGCGCGTCTGGACCTTGGCCAGACCGCCTATTCCCACGAGAATTTTGCCCGCAGCGCCCGTAAGATCCTGGTGGACATTGATGCCGCCGAGATTCATAAGATGCGGACGACGATCGACGTCCCGGTAAATTCCGATGCCGGCGACTTTATCCGCGAGTTCAATCGCCAGTTGTCAAAGGTCGAGAAGAAAAACCGGTCAGGATGGATGGGGAAGTGCAAAGCATGGCAGGCAAAATATCCCGTCATCCTGCCTGATTACTTGAATAACGGCAGGTACGTGAACGACTACGTGCTGATCGACGTGCTCTCGGACGAACTTTCCGGAAACGACCTCCTGATCCCGGGAAGTTCAGGCGCCTGCAGTGAGCGCACCATGCAGGCGATCAGGGTCAAAGCAGGATTGCGGATCTTCAACAGCCAAGGGATCGGCTCGATGGGTTTCGGCATCCCCGCGTCCATCGGTGGCTGCGTCGCAAGCGGGAAGAGACGGACGGTCTGCATCGAGGGGGATGGTGGCTTCGCTATGAACATCCAGGAACTGGAGACTGTCAAGCGCCTCGGTCTTCCGATTAAATTTTTCGTCTTAAACAACGGGGGATATGCTTCCATCCAGGCGACCCAGAGGAATTATTTCGGCGGCCATTATGTGGCGAGCACGCGCACCAGCGGGCTGACGCTGCCTGACGTGGTCGCCGTCGCAAAGGCTTTTGAAATTCCGGCCACGACGATGGCGGGCCATGGAAGAATTCGCGAGCAGGTGCGTGAAATCCTCGCAGCCGAAGGCCCTGTCGTTTGCGACGTGATCGTTTCTCCCGAGCAGGTCACGGCTCCTCGGGTCTCTTCTCGACCGCTGAAGGATGGATCCATGGAGTCGATGCCCATGGAGGACATGTGGCCGTTCCTGGATAGACAAGAGTTTGCCGAAAATATGCTCATTCCAGGCCTCCTCCAAACGGAGGAATTGCTGAGCGGCTCTAAATAAAGTCGCGAAATCATCATAACAGTGCAACGCGGTTAAGACAGGAGGTTTGCATGGCAGTCCCAAAGTCCAAAAGAGATGAAGAGAGCAATAAAAGAAACAGGCTCAAAAAAGAGAAGCCTTATGTTTATGAAAAAATCATGAAGTTCGAGGAAAAACTGAAAAGGGGGGAAAGCATTGCTATTATTCAATTTCAGTATAACTACCATTGTAATTTTATCTGTGAGCACTGCTCTGTAAAACGCTTTCAGGCAAAAAATAAAAAACGGTCACTTATCCCTGCCGACGTAGAAAAGCTGGCACAACAAGCGGATGATATGGGACTTGCCCGTTTCGTCATTACGGGTGGGGAGCCATTGATATTCAAAGATCTGGAGGAGGTGGTCAAGGCCATTGACCCTCAAAAATTCTATATCAACATCGACACGAATGGATGGTTTTTGGATGAAAAGAGAGCGAAAGAGTTGAAGGGCATGGGTGTGGATCGGGTTCAATTGAGCATCGACAGTCTCGATGCCGAGGAGCATGACCACTTCAGAAAGGCCAAAGGTTCACACGAACGGGCAATGAAGGCAGCGGCCGTGGCTTTAAATGCAGGCCTGGCAATTTTTATTCAAACGGTGGTCACAAAGCAAAGGCTCCATTCAGCTGAGTTTCTTGAATTTATCGATTATTTCAACAAAAAGGATATCGGGGTCTTTGTGACGTATGCCAAGCCGGTGGGCGCCTGGGAAGGTAACTTTGATGTTCTGGTTGACAGGGATGATATGGACTATATGAGAAAGCTTGAGAAGGTGCATAACGTTTATACCCATTTAACTCCTGCCTATGGGCTTGACATGGGATGTATTGGCGTTAAGGGAATGGTGTCGGTCACCCAGTATGGCGACGTATTGCCTTGCCCTTATATCCACACATCGATTGGAAATATTTTAGAAGAGCCTCTGAGAGATATTATTCAGAGAGGGTTAAACATTAAATATTTTGGTGAGCACGTTGACACATGTCTCATCGCAGAAGATAGAAATTTTATTGATCAATATATCGTCGATCGCATATACCACAGACCCTTGCCGGTTCCCTGTTCGGAAGTTTTTACAGATAAAGATAAAACGTTGAAGCGCTTCAATGAGGGACTGTCATGATGGAGAAATCCAACTCCGTTGCGCTGAAAAAAAAGAAAAAACATTTGAACATTCCAGTTGCCATCGCCACCCTTCTTAAACACGTCCCGAATCCATCGAGAGGCCTGCCCGATGACGTTTTTTATTACATCAGCCGAACGACACCGCTCATCAATGTAGACCTTCTGATAAAAGATGAAAAAGGGCGAACCCTCTTATCGTGGCGAGATGACCCCTATGCTGGGAGAGGATGGCATGTTCCGGGTGGAATCGTCAGATTCAAAGAGACCTTAGAAGAAAGGGTGAAGAAAGTTGCCCAAACGGAAATAGGGGCCACAATCCGTTTCGATCCTATTCCGATAGCGCTAAACCAAATTATCAATCCAGATCGTGCTATACGAGGCCATTTTGTTTCATTTTTATACAAATGTTTTTTCCCCAGAACGTTTATTCCACATAATAAAGGACTTTCTAAAGAAGACGTAGGTTATCTGAAATGGCATGATCATTGTCCAGCCAATTTGGTAAGAGTTCAGAGGATCTATAAAAGATATATCAATCCAATGAAATAAAAGAAAGGGTGAGATATGCGAGCAGTCAATATGAACCGACAGGCCCCCGGCGGGAAAAGGACCATCCTTGCTAAGGTACTCCCTTTGGAGACTCCTCTGGTGGTTCAGATGTTCCCGGTGTATGCGTGTAATTTTACTTGTCGCTATTGTGTTTTCTCTGTTGATAAAGAAAAGCGAGGTTTTATTTCAGACAAGATTACCATGGAGTATGACTTATTTAAAAAATCCATAGACGAAATTGCTGTATTTCCAAGCAAGGTGAAAGTATTGCGGTTTGTAGGAATGGGAGAACCGCTTTTGCATAAGCATATCGCTCAAATGGTCAACTATGCCACTTCACAAGATGTCGCAGAAAGAGTAGAGATTCTGACCAACGCATCGCTGCTCACCCCGGAGATGTCGGATTCCCTTCTATCGGCGGGACTTTCGAGATTAGTTGTGTCCCTGCAAGGAACATCAGAGGGGAAATACAAAGAAGTATGCGGAGCAAGGATAGATTTTGTAAAGTTCGTCAGGAATTTAAAATATTTTTTTGATAACAAAGGTAACGCACAGGTGCATATAAAAATCATAGACTATGCACTGAATGGAAAGGATGATGAGAAGAGATTTTATGAACTTTTTGGAGACGTCTGTGACAGCATAGGGATTGAGCATGCGGGTCCCATCTTCCCCGGCGTGGATTATGAGGAGATTTTGAAGCAGAGAGACAGGTCTGTCACCCAGTTTGGGCTACCCGTCTCAGAAGTCGAGGTGTGTCCGCAGCCTTTTTTTACACTCCAAATCAACCCCGATGGGAAAGTCGTTCCCTGTTATTCGATTGCGTACCCAAAGATCATCGGAGACTGCAATCATCAGTCCCTGAACGAGATCTGGATGGGCAGGTCGCTGCAACAGTTCAGGCGCAGGATGCTTGATGGAACCAAACAGGTATGCCACACGTGCTCGAATTGCGACATCATTAAGCACCGGTTGTTTCCCGAGGATGTCTTAAGTCAGGATGCCGAAAGGCTCAAACGATACTATGACGCTTGAAGACGGTTGACCGTCGGCGATTTTAATCTGCGGGACTGTTCGCTCCCAAGCGCGGGTGCTTTGACGTGACAGAATCGAAAATTGCTATCCTGGGTTCGACCTCTCATATCGCAAAGAGCCTCATCCACAGGTTCTTGGAGTGTGGTGAGTTCCGCCTGCATTTGTATACGAGGTCGCCGGACAAAATGCGAAACTTTCTCGGTACCTTGGGTAAATCCGCTGAAGGGGCTTGTACGATTCATAAAGGTTACACCGATTTTGAAAAATATCCCTATGATGTTCTGATCAATTGCGTCGGCGCGGGAACACTCAACAAGCACCGGGGAAAGTATACGCTGTATTTTACGGTGACTGAAGAATATGACAACCTAGCAATTGGGTATCTCCGTGACCACTGTCCCGACGCCCTCTATATCAGTTTCAGCAGCGGAGCAGTCTACGGAAGAGAACATTCTGCTCCTGTCGAAGAAGGGACGATGACCCGTATTAAAGTGAACCACATCGCTCCCGAAGATTATTACGGGATCGCCAGACTTAATGCGGAGGCGAAGCATCGGGCTTTTGATCGCTTGAAGATCGTCGATCTAAGGGTATTTTCTTACTTTAGCAGATTTATTGATCTGACGGATGGCTATTTCATTACAGACTTATTGGATTGTGTCCTGAATAAGAAAGTTCTGGTCACGGATAGTATGAGTATGATCCGGGATTACCTCCATCCGGAAGATCTTTTTTCAATGATTATTAAATGCTTGCAAGCCGGGAGTCTGAATACGGCATTTGATGTTGTGAGTACAAACCCTGTCGAAAAAAAGGAGATTCTTGACTATTTTTCGGCAGCTTATGGCCTGAAATATGAGACCAGTCCGTCGTTGACTAAAAAAACGGCCACCGGCTCAAAAGGCGTTTATTGCTCTACGTATCATGGGGCATCAAAAATCGGGTATGTTCCCAGATTCAGCTCCCTGGAGACAATTATGCAGGAAGCTAAACACATTTTGGCTTGACTGAGCCTATGAACGGTTGACCGCGAAAGCAGAAGGGAACGAATAGATGAACTCAGAACCTATCATGAACGACCTGAAAAAGCCCCTGGTTACCGTGACGATCCATAACTATAATTATGGGCGCTACCTTAGGCAATGTCTGGACAGTGTATTCTCCCAAACCTACGACAATATAGAGATTTGTTTTTCCGACAATGCCTCCAAAGATGATTCTTGGGATATCGCAGTTGATTATGCACGAAAATACCCAGGGAGGATGACCCTAACGTGCAATCGAAAAAATTTTGGAAGCGATGCAAATTTTGCAAACTGTCTCCTGAATGTTCGGGGCAAGTATTTTGTAGAATTATGTTCGGATGACGCGCTCATGCCGGAGTTCGTAAAACAATGCGTCCATGCGCTCGAAACCCACCCAAACGCAGGATTTGCCATGGTTCATCGAACGATCATCGACGAAAATGGCCGGAGAACCGAAGAACCACCGTTTTACAATCAAACATGCATTATTCCGGGGCCAGAGCAGGCAGCCGTATACATGATGGCATCGGTGAATCCAAGCATTTCACAAATCATGTACAATCGAAAGATGACCCATGGCAAAGGAGTTGTGGGTGGGATTGCAGCCCGGTGGTATGGCACTCGCATCATGGATTTTAACATATGTTGTGAATCCGATATGGCCTATATTAAAGAGGCATTACTCCTGCACCGACTCCATTCAGGGAATGAGTCGGCGCGCGTTGCGGAGAACTTAATGGAAATTATTGGGCCCTATGTCCTACAGCACCAATTTGCCGAGATTGCATCTCCATATAATCTCACCAAAGTGATTGAGCGTTTGCCGCAGTCTTTGGATAAGCTCGGCCATCTCTGTCTTCGATATTGCGCACGTTCGTTATGCGTCAATGATGAGAGACGTGCGCGGAGATACTTTCATCTAGCCGTAGCGATCATGCCCGAGATCACCGGCGATCCGATCTTCAAAAAACTGGATGAATATTGGAAGTCAGATGGTTCAGAAAAATTCAGAATCGTCGAGACATTACGATCCAGCGGTAATCTGCTCAATCGAGGCGTTTCTTATGATCCGCCCCCCGGAAGCATTCCGATCGAGGTAAATACGTGAACAGGACAGGGACAGCAGAAAGAGTTAATGGTATGACGATGCAGCAATCTCTCAAAGCGATAAAAGCTGCGCTAGATCACGCCAAACGAATATGCCTGTTTGGGGTCGGTGTCCTACTCGATGATTGTTTTGACCAACTGGTGTTATCGATCGGTCGGGAACCCGATTTTCTATGCGATAACGATAAAGGGAAATGGGGTGTGGAGTTTCTGGGGAAAAAATGCATTTCCCCGGCCGAGCTTGGCAGGCTGCGTGAAGATACAGCCGTTATCATCACGGTCAAGAGCTATGAGGATATTTACCAGCAGCTTACCCGGATGGGGATGAAGGATGTCTTCGTTTGCTGTTACGATCGGTGCTACAACACCCTCCATGCAATTAAGAGACTCGAAGACGATCGGGTGGGAGCATCCACCCAGGAGCACCTCACTGTTCAGGTAAGGGGCAAATGGACATTGGTCACCGGCGCCACTCGCGGCGTGGGTCTACAGATTGCCTTGGGAATGGCAAAATTGGGCTCAAACATCATTGCCCACAGCCGTTCCATTTCACACGCCCAAGAGATTGTTGAAACAGGTTCTGCTCTTGGCGTGCAGGTCGTGCCAATTGCCGCGGAGCTGAGCAATCTGACCGAGGTAGAGACCATGCTTTCGGACTTGGAGCATCTCGTTCCGCGAGTAGACATCCTATTTAACAATGCGGCAATTCCGTGTTCCTCGGGGTTCTGGTCTGCATCCAGCGAAGACTATCTGGGCTGCTTTATGGTTAACACCGTTGCCCCGATTCGTATCTGCCAGCGGCTTATTCCTCCAATGATACAACGTGGGTTTGGCCGGGTAATCAACATCACCAGCAGCGTTCAAAAAAGGCCTGATGTAATGGCCTATGCCTGTAGCAAGGCGGCATTGGATAAATTCGTCTACGACTTAACTCCTAGCCTTCGAAACACGGGGGTGATGGTTACTTTGGCCGATCCTGGCTGGGTACGCACCGACATGACCGGATTCAACGCTCCTCATGCTGTTGAGAGCGTCATTCCCGGAGCCCTTCTGGGTGCGTTACTCGAGGGCGAGATCAATGGCCACTGGTTTAGCGTTCAGGATTACTCCGGATTGAGCATCGAAACAGCCCTTGGGAAGGCGAGGTTCCTGTCCGCTTCTTTACCCGAGGCTAAAAACACCTTGGACCTAAAACACGGGGAGGTAGTTTGAAATACCAACAGAACGATCTCGTAAAATCATGTCGAAGGCTCGAAAGCGGGCTCCGCCTTGGACAGGAGGGAATTCATGCTTGCCAACTAGGACAGTTATCTTCGCCCATATACTGGTCAGCTGACGAGATCTCCCAAATCAAAATCACCAAGGAGATGATCGTCGAAAAGAGGAAATGGCTGTTCGATTTGCTCAATGGCGAGCAGAGTGACATTCCTTGCAAAGGGTGCCATCAGGTAATGACAAAACGGTACAGCGACATCGATTTTACAAAGCTTGGCCGTATCGATCTTGCCGCTACAACCCTATGCAACCTTCGGTGCAGTTTTTGCGGCTATACCAAGCACAATTGGTTCTCTGAATCCAAGTATGATGCTCTTGCCGTCTTAAGGGAGTTCGCACCGGCAGATGTTGTCTGGGATTCTGCTGTCGATTTTAACGGAGGAGAGCCGGCCCTTCTTCCCGATCTGGATGAATACCTTGACTTTTTCGCTTCTCTGCACATCCGCGTCCTTCTTTACACAAATGCGGTCAAATTTCGCCAATCCATCTATGATGGACTTGTCGATGGGTCGATTCATTGGGTGTGTACGTCTCTGGATGCGGGTTCACCGTCGTCCTTTATGCGCCTAAAAAAGAGGGACTATTTTCTCCAAGTGATGGAGAACCTGACCCGGTATGCCTACGCAGGCGGCCAAGGCGGAGGAATGCTGGCGGTCAAGTATATCTTCTGTGAGGACAACTGTGACGACGATGATATCACCGGGTTCACATACGCCATGTTGGCGATTCGTCCACAAAAAATCTGGTTGACCTTCGATTTTGAACCCTTGACTAGTCTCCCGGGCGACTCACCCGATTTTGGCGGTTACGACTATGCCAGACATGTTGCAGCCTACGTCAAAATGTACGGGTTAATGAAAAAACACGGTCTGACGCCAGTTCATTATACAGAAAGCCACCTTGCCGCAGTCAGCAGGCATGGCCAAATTCTAATAGAGAAGGTTCAATCTGAAATCAACAAATCCAGTATGCAGAATGCCACCGATGCTCCCGGCCTGATCTTAAAAGATTTTCGACGAGAGGAGACAACTGTATCCATCCCCCTTGCCCTTTTTGATACCATGCCGCTTCGGATCAAGATGCCTCATCAACATCCGGAGCCATGGTCGCTTCGCGGCAAGCGCGTGGTTTTGGCCCCGGCCTGTACCTTAACCGCTGACCTTTTGGCGGACCCGGACATTCAGCAAGGTCAATTGCTTGCATTTGTCGATCGGGATTCCGTGCTCCACGATAAACCCATCGCCGGAATTACCATTCACGGATACGGGGCTATTCCGGAGCTAAACCCCGAGGTCATTTTGGTCGCATCGCCCAAACAGCATCAAGCCGATATTTTGCAAACGCTTGCGAGATATGCAAATCGAGACACACTGATCGCGGTGCTCGATCGATCATTAAATGCCACGGAAGGTGAAGCATGAATGAGATACTAGAACAAATCGCCCAGCGTATTCATGCGGCACCGGACAAGATGAGGGTCCTCGACTGGCTGTTCGGCCTGCATAAGCAGAAAGCCCTAGCGGGAACACCCGTCGTCTTGGTCGGCGCCGGCAGCTTGGGCAAGGATTTATGCCTAACCCTCCAGAATCAAGGAGTTCTGCCGGTCTGTTTTTGTGACAACGATAGTTCAAGAAACGGAGGCTCATTGTGCGGCATCCCCATCATATCGTTCGATGAGTTGAAGAAACAACATCGGGACAGCCTCATTCTCATCTCAACGCTGAAATATCAAGACCTCATAACAAACCAGCTGCTCCAAAATGGATTCAATTCGGATCGGGTCTTGTTCAAGGCATTTGACAGCGCGTTGGTTCTGTATTTCATGGAAATCTCGCAAAACAACCTCGTGGAATTAAGGCAGCAGCACAGCTCCAAGCCCATGTTCGATGTGTTGTTAGAAAATGAGCAGAGCGTGTTCGAGGCTTACCACTTGTTCGCTGATCAGCGATCAAAAGACCTCTTCTTGGCCATCCTCGCATTCATGGTATCCAACGACAACCTGCAATTATTCCGCGATTTCATTCTCTCCTTCTGCGAACCTATTTCTGCGTTTGGTTTTGACCCATCCGGCCACCCTGAAGCTTATTTTTACTTTAACAATGATGTGCTTTCGGTTGCTGAAGACGAGGTCTATGTGGATGTGGGTGCGTTTGATGGCGATACGATCGAAACGTTTGTACAGACTTGCAATAGACATCAGGTTGACTACAAGCATATTTTCGCATTCGAACCCGACCCGCGAAACTATCGGGCATTGAAGAAGAACACTCGTGAGTACAAAAACGTCTCCTGCCATCAAATCGGGCTATGGTCACAATCTCAGGTGCTACGGTTCCTAAGTTCGAGGAATTCGGTGTTGGAGGCCGGCGCCGCTATCAACAGCGAGGGCGATATCGACGTTCAGGTCGTCAGCCTGGATGACTTCATTCGTAAAAAGAAAGTGAGTTTTATCAAAATGGACCCTCCTGGGAATGTCATCCCCCATGCAATCCGGGGAGCCGCCACGACCATCGCACGAGATAAACCCAAACTTGTGCTCGGCGCCTATCACTCCTTAGAGGCCTATTTTGAAATCCCGTTACTTGTTAAGAGCATTTGTCCGGACTATAAACTCTATCTTCGGCACAATTCTTGGACCCTTGCCGAGACAGATTTATATGCGATTGTCTAGAGTCCAATGATGAATAGAAGAGACATAAACGACTACGAGAACATCTGCATCATGGGGCTTGGGAAGATGTACAAAGATTGCATCCGCGAGCTGGAACAGAATTTCCGTATTTCGTATATTTCCGATAACAACCCGTCCTATGCGGAATCCGAGATGGCTTCCAAATACAGATTCCTTCCCCCAGCGGATATGCCAAGAATTAAAGATTTGCTGGTAATCGTAACGACTTCGTTCGAGAATTACATTGCACTTGACAATCAATTGACAGCCTTGGGTGTTCCCAACTGTTATGTTCTTTCCATTCAGGATATCAGAGTTTCACGGCCTGTTATTCAGTTATCGAAGCTTACTCAATCCTATGAAGATAAATGGGGCAACGTCATTGAAATGTCAAAGAACATTCAATTGCCCCGGCATTCATTTGTGATGTTTGGCGATGATACAAACAAGCCCGTCCATTATGGCAGAGGCCGAAATAACCGCCTGCGCATCGGAGAGAATGCAAATTTCTACGATTCATTCTTGCTTGAGTATTACGGGAGCGACTGCTGTATGGAGTTTGGGAATAACACGCGTCTCGGAAAGATACATATCATAATAGCGCAAGGGGCCGATTTCAAGATGGGGTCCAGATCTTCATTTG
>DASRZZ010000102.1:0-38089 GCA_035685925.1 Syntrophales bacterium
AGCTATGGGAGGGAGCACGAACCATGTGCAATGGGGAACCGTTTTAGTAGCCGGTGTTATCGCGATACTCATCTATATTTTCTTGTTCCGTTCCCTGCCGCTCCCGATGAGTAATTTCAAAGAACTCGCCCAGGCTGAAAATCTCATGGCGGCAAAAAAAGAAATGGAAATTTTTGGTCTTCTTGGTCTGGTTACGGTACTGGACACCCCTGCCTACCATTATCTTCCTGATCTAAGTTTAAACTGTCCATACCCGCTTCCCAGGCAGAAGGGTCTCTTTCTCGATGGAAACACGGTCGGCGCAATAAATAAGTTCTCGGGCAATCTAAATGATGTCCGCTTCATGGATTACCGCACTAACTCAGTCGCTTATAAGATTCTAAACCGCCCTCATGTACTCATTATCGGCGGCGGCTCCGGAACAGAAATACTCAATGCCATGTACCACACGGCCAAAAGCGTCTCCGTTTTGGAGATGAACAGGGACATCATCCGGCTGCTACAGGGACCATATAGGACATTCAGTGGAGACATATATAGTCCTGCAGATACCCATGTATTTGTCGAAGAAGGTCGGGGATATTTACAAAGGACGGAAGCGCGTTTTGATCTCATAGAGATCAGCCTCCTGGAGTCCCCGGCAGCCTCATCTGCCGGAGTTTATTCTCTCAACGAAAACTATCTTTTTACTAAAGAGGCAATAGAGATGTGCATGGAGCGCCTCACGCCTGGAGGTATACTCTCCATCTCCACATGGATTAAGAATCCTCCGCGGGATAACATCAAGCTCCTCGCCATGGTTATCGAGGCTATTGAACAGCGCGCCAAGAATGCGCCTGCCGAATCAGTCGTCATGATCAGGAGCTGGCAAACCGCCACGCTCGTTGTGAAAAACGGCAGATTTCACGAGAAAGAGACAGGGGCCATAAAGGAATTCTGCAAGGCACACCTTTTCGATATTTCCTATTATCCGGGAGTTACAGAAGAAGAGACAAATATCTTTAATAAGTTTGAAGGCAACCTTTTTTATTCTGCCGCAATCAGCCTATTATCTGAGAATAGAGACAAGTTCTACGAAACATATCCCTACTATGTAAAACCAGCCACAGACGACCGGCCTTTCTTTTCCCATTTTTTTAAAATTGAAATGCTCAAGGAATATCTCAGCTCATCCAACCGCGCCCTGATCCCTTTCCTGGATTGGGGATATATACTGGTGTGGATTACAGCATGCATCGTGTCTCTCTTAGGCATAATATTTATCCTGGCTCCCATGCCTTTCATTTTTCCCTCTTACAGAGGCATCACTTCAATTCTCGTTTATTTCGGTTCTCTAGGCCTGGCGTACATGTTCCTCGAGATATCCATTCTCCAGCAATTCATCCGCTATCTTTATGATCCCGTCTTCTCCGCAATTGTCGTAATCGGCTCATTCCTCGTGTATTCGGGAGTAGGAAGCCTGATCGCAAGGAATGCCTGTTCAGTGAAATCGAAACACATATTTTGGCCTGTATTCGTCATTGGTCTAGTGGGCGTGACTTTGATTACTGCCAACGGATGGCTGCATAATGTCCTCGCAGGACTCCCCCTCTGGCTAAGAATGATTTCATGCAGCCTACTCATTGCTCCACTCGCCATTCCCATGGGTATCCCCTTTCCGTCGGGACTGAGGGTGTTCGCAACAGAAAGAGAGTCTGTTATCGCCTGGGCGTGGAGCATAAACGGTTTCTTTTCCGTTATCGGAAGTTCGACAACAGTGTTAATCGCCATTAGTTGGGGTTTCAAATCCATTATTCTGATAGCCGTCTCACTCTATATTGTAGCGGCGTTTACATTCTCCCGTCTTTTGACTATTACGTCCTCCCCTGGCGAAAGGAATTGAAAATTTGTCGCATTGATAATATTGATGTGAGGTAATAGTATCAGTTGTTCATAAAGGAAGGGGATATTGATATGCCTGTCAAAGCGAAGGGGCCGGTAAAGCCCATATTGATGACTCAGGATGTTGGTAGCGCTCATCTACCATATCTCTTATATGATGGCCGCGGACCTGCACTAGTCCTTCTTCACGCGACGGGGTTCTCGCCCTGGCTATGGCATCCTATAGCAAGGGAATTATATCCATCATACAAGATCATCGCCCCCTACATGTGCGACTATCGCATAGAAGATCCTGAAAAGGGCGGCCTCGGCTGGGCAAAGATTGCGAGAGACGTTGCCGCTCTTTTGGGCAGCATCGGTATCGGCGATGCGTTCCTCGTGGGCCATTCCATGGGAGCAACTATTTGCACGATTGCAAATGTAGCCTGCGGCGTAAAAGCAAAAGGCATGGTCCTGATAGAGCCCATCCTCCTCCCCGATGATTTCTATCGCGTTAAGATTACCGTAAAAGACCACCCCCTGGCTTCCCTGGCAATTAAACGGAGGAACTACTGGAAGAACGAGACAGAGGCTATGAATTATCTCAGATCGAGAGAGCTCTTCAAGAAATGGAACGATGAAATGCTTGAGCTCTATGTTGCGTATGGCATGGAACCGAAAGAGGGGGGCGGGCTTCAATTGGTCTGTAAGCCCGAGATGGAAGCAGGCCTCTTCATGGGGGGCGCGCAGTATAACCCGTGGCCTTTACTGCCTGAGGTTTCGTGCCCTGTCCTTGTCATTGAGGGAGAATATAGTGATACTAAAAACTTTGTCGATTTCAAACGGATTGCCTCCACGCTGAAGAAAGGCACTCATGCCGTCGTGAAAGATGCAGGACATCTGATCCCTATGGAACAGCCGCAAGTAATAGCGGAAGTCATCAACGATTTCGTGAAAAACATTTAACCATCATAGCATAACAATTTGTTGCATCGTAGGGGTTGATAGCACAGGATCTTTCCCCAAAAAATAAATCGCATAATGTCTTGACAATCACCATGTGTATTATAAAATAATTCATATATGATCATCGAACCGGCCCGCGAGGGATTGGGGAAAAACAATTAGAGGAGGATGAAGAGAATGGCAACGTTGAAAGAAGGAGATTATTTGACGTGTGAAGTATGCGATCTTGTCGTTGTCGTAGACGAAGAATGCGGCTGCGCAGCGGGTGGACTGATTTGCTGTGAAGAGCCAATGGTCAAGATGAAGGCTCCCGCCAAGGCAAAGAAAAAGGCAAAACCCGCCGCAAAAGCGAAGAAAGCAACAGCAAAAAAGGTTGCCAAGAAGGCCGGAAAAAAGCCAGCTGCGAAGGCCAAAAAAAAGTAATTTAGGTTCAGTCCAATAATTGTGATTTTTGCCATTCTTGTGAAACCCTTTTCTCGAATTCACACGATGACGGGGTTTTACGTTTTCTTGCCCTTTTTTCCACTGTATCATGAAAGAGGCCTCAGAGGATTTTTTTCTAGAAAAATCCTCCTGTGTTCCTATCCGCGAGAGTAGATTTAAGGGAATGTTAGATGAGTATGATGATTATTGATTCCCATATGCACTGCGGCGTCCAGAATTCTAATCTGCCCGTTGAAGACATCAAGAGATACCTTGATTCTGCGGGAATCCAGGGTGCATGCCTCTTTGCACCTGTAGAGGATATCTATGACCGATACGACTATGACTTCAAAGACAATTTCGCCTGGGTCAACTGCAGGCAGCATGCCAACCAGTATGTGCTCGACATCCAGCGATCCCATCATAATTTCTTTGCCTATTACTTTGTATGGAACGACTTCAGGAAGGATGAGCTGAAGAAAGGCTATAAAGCAGTTAAGTGGCATCGCCATGAATATGAACCAGTCTATCATTACGATGATCCTCTCTGTGAGGCATTCTTACAGGAGGTCTATCGCCTGAAGCTGCCCGTTGTGCTGGAAGAATCTTTCGCAAACACCCGCTCTTTCATAAGAAGAGTCGGTGGAAGAACTACAGTCATCATTCCCCACTTGGGTGGACTGAATGGAGGCTTTTCCGCGCTCTTCAAGTCGGGGACCTGGGATGACGAAATGGTATATGCCGATACCGCACTGGCCTCTCGTCAGGAGATTGCACAATTCATTGTCAGGTATGGAAGCAGGAGAATCCTTTTCGGAAGCGATTTCCCATTCGGGACACCCGGCGGCGAGCTTCAGGAAGTATTGGAGATAAACCTGGGAAAAGAGGATTTCGAAAATATCGTATGTCACAATATTTTAAGACTGCTAAATGTATGATCAAGTTCCAGGATTCTATTTGTAAAAATTTATCTATATATTGCAATAGCAGATGAGATGTAATCATCATCCTTCCGGGAGGTGTGAACATGAAAATCGCAATTATGGGAACTGGTGGAGTTGGAGGATACTACGGGGGACTACTTGCAAAGGCAGGCAAAGACGTGACGTTCATTGCCCGCGGCGCGCATCTTCAGGCAATACGCAAGAAGGGCCTGCAAGTTAAGAGTATCTATGGTGATTTCCAAGTCTTGAAGGCCAGGGCAACTGACAAACCTGCTGACGTCGGACCGGTCGACATCATAATATTTGCAACAAAGACTTATCAGACCGACGAAGCGGCAAAGGCGACGAAACTCATGGTTGGCAAGGACACAGTGGTAGTTCCTCTGCAGAACGGGGTGGACGCGGCAGATCGCATCGGCCAGGTCGTAGGAATGGATCACATGTTGGGTGGAGCTACGTGGCTTTCCGCAGCAATCGAAGCGCCTGGCGTCATAGGTCAGTATAGTGAATTCCGCCGCATTGCTTTGGGTGAGTTCAGCGGAAAGACGACACCGCGGCTGACTGCCGTCTGCGATGTGCTTAAGGAAACCGGTGCTACAATTGAGATAAGCGATAATATCCTGAAAGTCCTGTGGACTAAATTCGTTTTCATTTCATCCGTAAGCGCCATGGGCAGCCTGACACGCGTGACCTTCGGCGAGTACCGCGGCGTCCCGGAAGCACGCGCCTTGCTCGGCGAGGCTATCGGCGAAGTGGTGGCTGTAGCGAGAGCCAGAGGCGTGAAACTTGATGAGGACATACTAGCCAAGACACAAGCCTTCATTGACCGCAGCGCACCTGGCATAAAGCCATCGATGCAGCGTGATGTTGAGGCCGGGAAGCCATCCGAGCTGGAGTCATTGATCGGCATCGTTATACGTATGGGAGCAGAGAGAAATGTGCCTACATCGGTGATGCGCTTCGCTTACGCGATGCTCAAGCCGGGGGAGTTGAAAGCGCAGCAGTGCTGAGAATTGATTTCTAGAGATCAGTCATTTTGAAAAAGTCAGGTTTCAGGAGGATATAATTGTTCTCTAAAATTTCAACCTCTTTCGCCTGGACAAAGCGTTTGAGTGAACGGGTGACTGTTTCCCTTGCGGTCGATGCGAGTTCAGCAATGTCTTTGTGTTTGAGCCTTAAGTTGACAATCGTTCCTCTCTGATCCTTGACCCCGAACTGGTCACCAATGTTTTTCAATACCGCTCTTATCCGCTGCTCCGCGTCGGCAAAGCTCAACACCTTTTGCATCAGCCATGCCTCCCTTAAGCGTTGGCAGAGCAGGGATATAATGCCTCTAAGTGCGTTGGGATTCACCAAAAGATGCCTTTCAAAAGCTCTCGCAGAAATAAATCCGACGTTCGTCTCCTCCATGGCAACGACTGTGGCCGGTTCGGTCTTCCCATCAAGTATGGCCATTTCACCGAAGAAATCACCTCTTTTTCTGATCTGAAGGATCCTCTCCTGTCCTTCCGAGCTGAGTTGAACTACCTTCACCTTGCCGGAATAAACAAAGTAGAGGTAATTGAGGGTATCTTCTTCTTGCAGGATGATCTGCTTTTTCTTAAAGCGTTTCTCAATGACGTCTTTTCTCAGACCGGCTACTTCATCTTCTGATAGGCAGGACAAAAAAGGAATCTTGTCGATGATAACATCGAAGTTTGATTTCTGGAGCTTATTCTTAATCTCTTTTCCCATGTCAACTACAGCACCCCGATTGAGCCAGCGAGAAAATATCCATGCGTCACTCTATTTACAGAATTTTTTGAAACGAAGCAACAAAAATTTGTGGAGTTCCCATTACGGGGATGCTTGTTCATTTAACGATATATTCACTAACTTGCGTCTTTCTATTATCCCATGATCTAAAGCTCGTAGAAATTTGACCATTACTGGCCATTAGTTGTCTATTAGTTGTTGATGATTATTGAACGAAAGACTATAATTCTCAATCAAAATCAGAGTCTTACAGGCAACGCACCCATTTTATCTATTGCATTTTATGATGATAAGAATAAAGAGAGAGAAAGTAACATATGAAAAGACATATTGTCATCATCCATTTCTTGCTTCTACTGGTTATTGCCGGGTGTACAACAATCTATGGCGTGGCAGTAGAAGAACGAAAGGCAGGTACGGTTGCTTCAGACGCAAAGATAACAACTACCATCCAAACAAAATTTCTTGAAGACAGTGACGTCAAGGCCCTTGATATATCGGCTTACTGCTACTACGGGAACGTATATCTGGTAGGTGAATATGATAGGAAACCGCGAAAAGAAAGGGCTATAACAATAGCAGAAGGTGTTGAAGGGGTAAGATCTATCCATACATACATTCTTCTGAAAAAAAAGCGCGATACGTGTGGGACAAGAGATAACCTGGCGATAAGAGAAAAGGTTGATGCCAAACTCGTTGCGGACAAGGAAATCCGGTCGACGAACATCGACGTCAAGGTTGTTCAATGCAATGTTGTTTTACTTGGCATTGTAAAATCCAGCAAAGAAATCACCAGGGCCACCGCTCATGCCAAGAGTGTGGAGGGTGTTAGAAGTGTCAAGTCGTTTCTAAAATCTACACACTGATTTTACACATAAAAAATTTAATCTCAAAAAAGACGGGTAAAAGAGCCTTGACAGGAACCCTGGTGAGGCCGATACGAAGCTCCTTTTATCTCGTTATCCGTGTCGTACTACGCATCAAGACTGATACTTATGGCGCCGAGACTGGGACACAAATCGACACTAAGGTTTTTACGGCCACAATTACTTATCTTAATCCAGCTCCGCGGCCTCCCTTACGGAGATAAAGATCTTGTAGAGCACCGTAATAATCAAGAACCCCATGGCCCAGATACCGATGGCAATTGCCATTTCCGGTCCTGTGGGGGTGTAGCGGGTGATGTGCCCGAGGGGCGAGGGGACGAAGCCGGTCACCATCAGGCCGAGGCCCTTTTCTATCCAGAGGGAAAGAAATACCAAGATGCAGGCCGCGGCCAGAAAAGTTTCTTTTTTCCGTGTCCGTGGATCGATCAAGAGCACGAGGGCAACAGCGGCTGAGATGACCGAAACAGTCATCCCGTGAGCAATGGTGTTATAGCCTTTGAGTCCCATGAAGAGAAAACGGTAATGCTCCATGTCGTCCGGAACCTGACTGTAGAAAACAGTCCAGAGCTCCACCACTACGAAGAATATGGTCGCAATGAAGGCATAGGTCACGATCTTGGCCATGGCTTGAATCGCATCCTTCCTGGCGTCAAATCCACTGAAGCGCCGGAGCACGAGGCACAACAGGATCAGAAGCGCAGGGCCGGAAGCGAAGGCTGCTGCCAGGAACCGGGGGGCCATGATCGCCGTGAGCCAGAAACTCCTCCCGGGCATGCCGGCATAGATGAAGGCCGTCACGGTATGGATGCTGACGGCCCAGGGGATGGAGAGATAGATAAAAGGCTTCACCCAGGCCGGCGGCGGCACTCCTTCTTTCACGCTCGAGAGAACCGTCCAGCCCGTGATCACATTGAGCACAAGATAGACACTGATTACCACCATGTCCCAGAAGAGCACGGACGTGAGAGATGGATGGAACATGACATTCAGTACCCGTGCAGGCTGGCCGAGATTGACGAAGATGAAAGTGACGCACATGATAACAGCGGCTATGGCGAGAAATTCCCCGAGCACGGTGATTCTTCCAAATGCCTTGTAGTCGTGCAGATAGTAGGGGAGGACCACCATCACCGCCGAGGCGGCGATCCCAACAAGGAAGGTGAACTGGGAGATGTACAATCCCCATGACACATCGCGGCTCATGCCGGTGAGACCCAAGCCGAACTCAAGCTGATGGAGGTAGAAATACACGCCCATCCCGAAGATAGCAAGAAGGATTCCCACCAAGATCCAGTACCGGCGGCTTCCTGTCAGCGCTTTTTCCAGCATGGCAACCTCACAGAATGTAATAGACCTGCGGTTTCGTTCCCAGCTCCGCCCTCCGGCGGATCGAGAATTTCCTGTCGAGTATCTGACGAACTTTCGAGTTCGGATTATCCACGTCCCCGAAGACCAGGGCCTTTTCCTGACAGGCCATGACGCATGCCGGGAGAATGCCCCGCGCCAGGCGCTCTTCGCAGAAATTGCATTTTTCGATCACTCCCTTGGTGCGCGTCGGGAAGTCGGGGTTGAGCTTACGGATGAATGGACGGGGGTTCACAAAGTTTATGCTTCTCGCCCCGAAAGGACAGGCGGCAAGACAGATCTTGCATCCGATGCAGCGGTGCGAATCCATCATCACTATGCCGTCGGCTCTTCTGAATGTGGCACCCGTGGGACAGACACGCACACAAGGCGGGTTGTCGCAGTGGTTGCATAGAACCGGCATAATCTGTTTTCGGACGGACTCCTGAATGTAGGCATGGCTTTCCGCAGGAAATACGTTCTCAAACCGCTCCGGCCAAATCCATTTGATCTCCTGCTTGACATTCCCTATAGCCGGGACATTATGTGCTTCATGACAGGCGGTCATGCAGTCTCTACAGTCGCCGGAGCACTTGTTTGCATCCACCACCATGGCCCAGCGCTTCGCCTTCAGGGCCGGGACGCTCCCCGGTGTGCCCGGGAGACGACTCCCCCATGATGACGTCTCTTTGGCGATGATCCTGCCCAGGGGCGGGCAGGCAGCGCCGATGGCCGAGAGGCCCGCTATAATCAGAAATTCTCTCCTGGTGGACACCATCACAGGCCCTCCTCTGGGTTGATATGGCAGTTCCAGCAGGTCGGTTTGACTCCAGCATAATCATGGCACCGGTCGCAGAAACGGGTCTTATTTTCATGACATGCAAGGCAGTTCCCGGTGAGGCCCATTTCAAATATCCTTCCGTCCTTTGCCGTGTACACGCGGATATTTTTCCGTACCACGCTCTCCCGCCATGACGCCAAAAGTTTCATATGATTATCCCGCATGAAGGCAGTATCCTCCACGCAGCGCTTATCCGCAAGCCTCTCTATTGCAGGCGTGTTCAGCTCGATTGCGGGCTGTGGTACGGCCTTCCCACCGGCGTGCCAGAACGGGAAGGTAACAACTACCGCGAAGACTGCAATCCCTGCGACAATTATCCCCCGGTTATAGAGCCTCATCTGTTGTTCTCTCCTTCAGTGACTCGCCGCGCAGGTCCGTTGTTCTTTCCTTTTCTCCCTTCATCACAAGGGCATTGGCCAAGAGTTCATGGACACCCGTCACCGTAACTCCGGGCACCCAGTAGTCCATCAGCGATGTCAGCGTCGCGCGGTCGATGGCGCACATGCAGGCGATTCGATTCACGCCGTGCTTTTCCTTCACATGCTTGACAGCCATGGCACGGGGCATGCCGCCCCGCATCCGCATCTCGATATTTTCATCGTTCCCGAGACCGGCGCCACCGCCGCAGCACAAGGTCTTCTCTCGGATGGTATCTTCGGGCATCTCGTAGAAATGCCGCACGGAATTTTTGATAATATACCGTGGCTCTTCAAAGAGTCCCATGCCGCGGGCGGGATTGCAGGAATCATGGAAGGTGATGCACAGATGATCGTTCCGAGTGGGATCCAGTTTCAGTTTTCCATGTTTTATCAAATCAGCCGTGAATTCCGCGATATGGACCATCTTCGTAGACCGGGCGTTCTCAAACACTGTTCCCGTTACGGGAGACACCGGCACCTCGAGGAAATCCGCAGGACCGTTCATCGTGTCCATGTACTCGTGGATGACACGCCACATGTGGCCGCACTCACCCCCGAGAATCCACTTGACCCCGAGACGCTTCGCTTCCGCATAGATTTTGTTGTTGAGGCGCTTCACCATCTCGTGGGACGTGAAGAGGCCGAAATTCCCCCCTTCGGAGGCGTAGGTGCTAAAGGTATAATTCAGGCCGATCTCATGGAAGAGCATCATGTAACCCATGCACGTGTACGTCCCAGGGTCGGCAAAGTAGTCGCCGGAAGGCGTGATGAAAAGCATTTCCGCACCCTTTTTGTTGATGGGAACTTCCACCCTGACGCCTGTCCGTTCCTCAATATCATCGGCTAAGAATTCGAGCATGTCCTTGATGCCACCGGGCTGGATGCCGAGGTGGTTTCCTGTCCGGTAGGAATTCGCAACCGGTTCGATGACCCAGTTGATGTTGCATCCGACGAGATTGAGAAGCTCCCTACCCATGATGGTGATCTCCGCCTGGTCGATGCCGTAGGGACAATACACGGAACATCTACGGCACTCCGTGCACTGGTAAAAGTAGTAGAACCACTCCTTGAGGACAGGGATGGTTAGGTCGCGCGCACCGGCGAGCCTGCCAAAGCGCTTACCCGATTCTGTGAAGTAGCGGCGATAAACAGAGCGCAGCAGCTCCGCCCGCATAACGGGCATATTCTTCGGATCGCCGCCGCCGATGTAGAAGTGACACTTGTCCGCGCAGGCGCCGCACCGCACGCACAGGTCCAAGAAGAGCCTGAAGGAACGGTACTTATCCAGCCGTTCCCGCATGCCCTCAATAATGATCTCCTTCCAGTTAGCCGGCAGTTTCCAGTCCTCTTCATATGGCTGCCAAGCCCTGGGGTTCGGCATATCCAGGTAGATAAGATTCTTCGCTGCGGCACTGTAGCTCCATGTCCCCGGCCGAAAATCGACGGGAGTGTCCATCCATGATGTTTGCGGCGGCTTGTAGTTGATCCGGATCATCTCCTCAGGTTTGGGTATCTTGATGGACATACCTACTCCTTGTCCAACGGCAGTCCAGCCGCCTTTATCTTGTCCCGGTATTCATCCTCGTATTCCTCGTAGGTATGAACCTTGACGGGCGCATTCCAAGGGTTGACGTGCCTCTTCATCCGGCTGTCATTTGCCATATTCCGTGTCGGGCTGAGAAAAACCCCTCCCATGTGCATGAGCTTGCTGAACGGAAACCACGCGAGGAGGACTGAGACGAGAAGAAGGTGAATATAAAAAAGTACACTCATTCCTTTAGGAACATAGGGCGCAAAGGTCACCCAGCCTAAGGCCATGGTCTTTATCTCTTCGATATCGACGGGGAAGAAATTCCTCATGAGAATGCCGGTAATTACGACACCCAGGATTAGAGCAATAGCGAAATAATCGGTGACGAGAGAGATGTAGCGCAGTTTAGAAACCAACACCCTACGCAGGAAGAGAAATGTCAACGCCAGGACGATGGCTGCATCGCTCAAGAAAAACGTCGGTATGGCGATGTCAAAAAAACCGTCTACGGCTGCAATGTCATTGACGAAGGGAGTCACTGGCTCGATGAAGAAACGCATATGCCGCAAAATAATTACGAGCAAAGACCAGTGAAAGAGAAGAGCGAAGAACCAGAGCCACTTGGCGCTCGAATAAACGGGCCGGTCATCGTAGAGATACAGCCGCGTGTTTCTGAAAAGCGATCGGAAGAGGAGAACCTCCAGGGCCATCCTGCCGATGACACCGGCTGTGCCCGGAGGGCTTTCGAGAGATTCACACTTGATCCAGGGCAGTGATTTCTCCTGACCGCACGTGGTGGGTATGGAAAAGGGGACAGGCAATCTCCCCCAGGATAAAATGCGGTAGACAAAACCTGACACAAAAACGGCAATGGCACCGCAGGGGATGACAACGAAAAAGACGGGCTTGAGGCTTGCGATCGTAGTTCCGGCCAAGGCGATCAGGATCAGTGTCAGAATCGCAATCAGGGACACAAGAAGGTTCATGATGTGTATTCTACCCGCCTCCTGCTCTTATTATATCATGATTCCCACGATGGTTCCTCACCGAATCGGATAATCGGTTTTTTCATGTCGGCCATAGCATTGACAATCAATTCGACCAGACCGCCGTAATAGAGACGGCTTCGCTCTTCAGCATGATAGTAGTTGATAATGTCCCTAATGGCGCCTTTGCAATTCGAGCACGGGGCGCAGACATATTTCGGGGTCTCCTGTGGTTCGCCCTCAAAAGCATTGAGAATCTGCAGGAATTTCTTGCGGGAGCTGACCAGATTTCGCCATTCTGCAAAATTATATCCCGACATGATGGCGAAACCAGAACCGCCGCCGCAACAGTAATTATCTACCCCGTGGGGTGTCATTTCCCGGAATCGCGGAGCAATCTTCCTCAGGATTCTCCTCTGAGGCTCAACGATTCCCATGGACCTTACCATGTTGCAGGGATCATGCAAGGTAACGGGGAAATTATTCCTCTGAGGATCAAAATGCAATTTTCCCTTCATAACGATATCCTCCAGCGTGACTATAGCCGATTCACGCTGGATATTAAGATCTCCCGTAAAGAGCCGGTCGGCTGTAACGGTCAGCGCTTTGTGAGAGTGGCCGCATTCGCCTATGAGGATCTTTTTAACCTTCAGATTCCGGGCGATATCGGCATGTTTAACGGCAACGCGTGCAAGTTGAACATCATCATACCATAGCCCGTAGTTTACGGCATCGTAACCGACCACTTCCGAAGACAAGGTCCATGAAATACCGGCCGCCTGGAAAATGATGGCAAAGGCCCCGACATTTTCCGGCCACGACAGAATTTCACCGGCATTGTGGATCAGCAGGATGTCCGCACCCTCAACATCCCAGGGGATGTTGACTTTATAGCCAGTAACCTCTTCCATCTCTTCCTGAATGAAATCGATGCTGTCCTTTACTGCGAAGGGGTTCATGCCGGTGGAAGAACCGACCTGCAGCTGCTGTACAGAGCCCTTTTCGTGGAGCTCTTTGGGGGCGATGCCCATTTCCTGGGAGAAGAGCTTGCGGATTTCGTGCGTGATCAAAGCATTGTCCACGCCGATCGGGCAAACTGCAGCACAGCGTCTGCAGAGTGTGCAGCGATAGGAGAGTTCGGCAAGACGTGCGATTGTTGTCCAGTTCAGATCGATATCGCCGGTCAGCTTGGCGACGATTTTTCCACCCGGCTTGAAATATTTCCTGTAAATCCGACGCAATACTTCGGCACGGAATGTGGGCCGATAGATCTCCTTCCGGCCGCTCATTTCATAGACCGGACAGGCATTGGAACAGGTCTGGCATTTGGCGCAATGTTCCATGGAAAGTAACAGGGGCTGCAGAAATGTCCAGTTGTTTTCCTTGTCGAAAAGTTTTTTGAGACCGGAGAGAAACTGACGAATCAGCGCTTCCTCTTCCTCTTTGCTGGCGGGCTTGGGGATGCCGATGGCAACCGTGTCATCCAGTGATGTCTCAATGCCCTTGACCTTGCCCGGGCTCAGCGGGGGTATCGTCACCTGATTGAAATCCTCATAGGGAGGAGGCAACGGTGACAGCTCACCCGACTCGATGTGACATAAGCATGCAGAAGATTCGGCAATGTCGGAGGGTTTTCGAGGTTTGTTCATTTCGTCTCCTTGCGCTCCGAAGAGGCGATGTCGCGCCACGATTTCCGTCCGTCTGCTTCCACGTGCTTTGCCTTCCAGGTCGGTTTGAGGTCAAGATTTTTCTGGATGGCCGCCTCGAGCGATCCGCCCCGCCGGTTCGGGGCATCGTCCCATTTGACATGGTGATAGAGGAAATACTTCATGTACATGTGAGACATGTGCGTCAGTGGGATATAGGCAGTCAGAAGCGAGGCCGATATAATGGCCACCTTCCCGGGAACGCTTTGACCCGGTACGTATGGATTCAGAAAATGCCCCCCGGTCAGCAGGCCAAACGTATAGGCCTTTGCACCTTCCAGAAATGGATCACCAAGCAGACAGGCGATTAAGGCAGAAAGAAAAAAAAGAAAGACGAACAGGATATTGAAATAGTCAGAAAAAGTCGAGTAATCCCTGAGTTCTGGATCGGTTAGTCGTTTGTAGAGAACTCCCAGAGCGCCGATATTTCCTATGATCAGACCGGTCCACCCCGCAAAAACGATGAGGCCATCCACCAAGCTTCTTATGGTGCTCCCTGCAGCAAAGGCGGGAAATCGCCACAGGATGAAACAGGCATGAAGAAGAAGAAAACCGAATGTTGCAATCATCAAATACAATCCAAGATGAAAGGGGAAGGAGACCCGCCAGAGGCTCCTGTTTCCTTTCCACAACCCCCTGATGAATAAAATCTCCGGTGCCATATATTTCAGTTCATTGAACAGCGAGCTTTCATATTTGTTTTCCCACCAGTTCAACTCTTCCAGATAGGATCCGCCATAGGCCACCTTGGCGCCGGTTTCATGCTGGACTGGATAGATTTCCCAGCGGACATGGACTGGAAGGGTCATTTGCCTGTAAACTCGGTAACCGGTTGCAAGAATGAACACAGCAACGCAAAGATAAGATAAAACATAAAATCCCATAGACTGTTTCCTGAAGTCTCCTGTTATCTCGTTACAGTAACGGAGGTCTTATAAAGCTGATCCGGCAGGAGTGCCCCCCATTCTCCCTGAAGCGGGCTTCTTCAACTTTATATCTACTGCACTTAGCGATCTGTGTTCACACGCAACCGGTCGGTTTTGAAAGCCCCGCAAGCTTGCAGGCACCTTTGGCCGGCCCTGTAGGAAACAGTTCGTAGAGCTTTTTCATGTCTATGCCGTTGTCCTTGCAGAGTTTGCGGATCATGGGCGCAATACCGAACTTCTGGAAATAATCCCTGAGATAGTTGATAATCTTCCACTGCTCTTCCGTCAATTGCCCCTCGATGCCTTCCTCTTTCGCATAGGCCTGGGCGAACTCTTCACTCCACTTGTCCAGTTCCTGAAGGAAACCATCTTCATCAACCTCATAAGTTTTTCCTGCCAGTTCTATCTGGGGCATGCTCGAAACCTCCTGTAGTGCAATACTTTAAAATATATATTTGCAAACTTTTTTATTGCTGCTTTGTCTCTTTATGGCTTACCGAAGAGCCGTGCTCCCTCCTACTGGCGTGAAATCGTCTTGCCATGCCGACGATGCCTTCCGCCCACTCCGGCGTTCCCAAGGCATGTACATGGGTGAAAGTGGCAAGCACATTTTTCCGGCAGAGCCCGTCTCTCTTCCCATCCATGCCGATTCCCCTCCTGACCTGGAAAGCCAGATGCCCCTCGCTATCGTTCCGGGAGAGGATCCGGGAGTAATGAAACTCGTGGCCCACAATCTCCGTCCCGAGAGGATAAAAGGGATTTTCCCCTTCGACATTCAGAACAGTGTATCCATGCCCCTGTGGGCGCTTTTCCATCCCGAACGAGATGGCCAAGAAGCCAACCATGGGATATTGCTTATCGCCGACTGTCAGCGATTCCCCGAGAAACATGAGGCCGCCGCATTCGGCATATATCGGGAGCCCCCCTTCTGCCGCATCCCAGAGAGAGCGGCGAAAAGCCATGTTGCCGGCAAGAAGCCTGGCTTGCGTCTCCGGGAAACCACCCCCGATATAAAGGGCATCCATGGACGGCAGCTTCTCCTCGCTGATGGCGCTCACTTCTATGACCCTCGCACCTGCTCTCACGAGCGCCTCGATGTTTTCCGGGTAATAGAACTGAAAGACCCTGTCCCTGATCACGCCGATGGTTACCGGGTCAGCCGGCACATCTGCCGGCAGGACATCCGGAACCAAAAGGTCTTTCCAAGGTTCAGCGCTTTCTGTAATCTGTATCAGACCTTCCATATCCAGGTAATTTCCCGCGATCTCCGCCGCCTTTTGCAAGGCTTGATGTATCCGGTCATGCTCCTGCGGCGGAATCAGCCCGAGGTGTCTCTCCGAAAAAGGGATATCCGCTATCCGCGGAACGGTGCCGAGGACAGAAATGCTGCAATGGTCTTCTACAGACCTGCTCACAGCCGCCGCGTGTCGATCTCCTGCCACCCGGTTCAGGATCAATCCCCGGATATCAACCTCCGGATCGAAGCGTTGGCACCCGAGAACCATGGCCGCCATCGTCCGTGTTACTTTGTCGCAGTCGATCACGAGGACCACGGGCGCCTTGATAAGTTTGGCCAGCTCGGCCGTGCTGTGCTCTCCTCCCAGATTCGATCCGTCGTACAGCCCCCGGCTCCCCTCAACGAGTGAGATGCCTCCCGATGGCGCATGACGGGCGAAGGAGCGGGCGACCTGTATCCGTCCCATCATGAAGGTATCGAGGTTATAGCAGGGGTTCGACGCCGCCATGGCAAGCCAGGCCGCATCTATATAATCAGGCCCCTTCTTGAAAGGCACTACATGAACGCCCCGTTTAGAGAGCGCCGCAGCCAATGCGGTACAAAGGGTGGTTTTACCGGCGCTGCCGCGTAAGGCCCCGATAACCAGCCGCGGGCAGGATCGGCTCATGTTCTATCACCCACAGGCCACCACCGCTATTCCTTCGGATAGCATTCCGCCAGCACAAGATAGGTTGTGCTTCCGCTTGACCAGTATTTTACCGCATCCTCGTCTATGAGGGCCTTGACGACATCTTGGACGGCATGCCGGTCTTCATCAGGAAACCATTTGACGACATCGCGGATGTAGAACATCTTCTTTTCGCCCTTCGATCTCTGGCAGAACGCCTCAAGGACCCGCGCTTTCAGATCCTCGCTCATGCTCACCTCCATTTGAACTGCGTCGATGATCTGAACGTTTCTGTCGCGAGGTCGAAATCATCGATGTGCTTGTCCGTAAACGGAATGCCCGTCAGGCTGAAGAAGCGCTCCCAGCCGATGCGCTCGATCCATTCGCCGATCCGCTCGTGCTTCCTCGCATTTTTCGCATAGATCTCGACGATGTTCTTCACAGCGGCAACCGTTTCCGGCCACAGCGGCGGATTGTTCGGCAGATAGGGTATCACCAGTTTGGAGAACATCGGTTTGCTCCGGGCATTGGACACCTTACCTCCTACCCAGATGGAAATACCATCGTTGTCGGCATCGGCAATAGGCATGGCGGGGCAGACGGTGTAGCAGTTCCCGCAGTACATGCACTTGTCGTTGTTGACGCTGACGGTCTTGGTCTTGGTATCCCCGCGGATGGCGCCTGTCGGGCAGGACGCCACCGTAGTCGGTATTTCACAGAGGTTCGGGAGACGGGTATTGTCCGGCTTGGGGACAGTCCGATGGATGCCGAGGATGGCGATGTCGGAGCAATGGACTGCGCCGCACATGTTGAGGCAGCAGGCCAAGGCGATCCGCACATGGTTGGGAAGCTTCATCGTCACAAAATATTCGTAGATCTCTTCCATCAATGCCTTAACAGGGCCGGAGGCATCCGTTGCCGGCGTGTGGCAATGCACCCACCCCTGGGTGTGGACGATATTCGAAATTGCGTGCCCAGTGCCTCCGACGGGGTAGTTTTTCTGTGCCAGCTCCGCAAGCAGAGGAGCTATTTTCGCCTTGTCATCGGTGAGGAATTCGATGTTGTTGCGGCTCGTGAAGCGTAGATAGCCGTTGCAGTATTTCTCGGCTATATCGCAGATCTCGCGTATGTGGTCCGTCGAAAGGAGCCGCGGCGAGCCAGCGCGCACCGTATAGAGCGAGTCTCCTGTTTCGCCGACGTGCACCATCACACCAGGCTGGAGGATTTCGTGATAACGCCACTTCCCGTAATTGCGCTGAATAATGGGAGGGAGCATGGTCTTATAGTCAGGGGGTCCGATATCGGTTGGCATATCACTTCACCTCCTTTTTCTTGATCTCTTCAGGCCAGAAAAATACATACGGGTTGGTTCGTGGGGCCTTCACCATCTGAGGCAGCGCGGGAAGTCCCACGGCCCGCAGGAATGTCCTCATGCCCATACGCTTGATCAGCTCCCCGACCCGTTCGCGGGACCGGCCATTTTCACTCCACCAGTCCTGGATCTTGAAGATGAGGTCTTTCAATTCCGTGTAAGGGTGTTCCAGCTTCATGAAGGGCACGATGACCCAGGAGAGGAGCGCCCCTTCCACGATGGGGGCCTTACCGCCGATCAGGAGGGTTGCACCTCTTTCCCCTCCCGGCCTCAGGGCCTTGGGCATCAGATTGATGCAGTGCATGCACCGGGTGCAGTCCTCGTCGTAGATCTTCAATTCCTTCCCGTTATAGACCATACATCTAGTCGGGCAGAGATTGCAGACCTCCCTCTGGATATCGAGGCCCGCAGCGGCGTAGGCCGTCACCTCCTTCTGGTCTATCGGGATATCACCCTTCCACGTGCCGATGACCGCCAGATCCGACCGGGCGATGGAGGCTACACAGTCATTGGGACAGGCCGCGACCTTGATCTTGAATTTATATGGGAACATGGGGCGGTGGATCTCGTCCTGGTAGCTCATGGTGACATTGTAGCATATATCGAGGCTGTCGATACACGCCCACTCGCATCGCCCCGGTCCTACACAGGCGCTGGGCGTCCGCAGGGCCGAGCCGGAGCCGCCGAGGTCAAAGCCCTTTGCCGAGATATCATCGAAGCACGCCTGGAGGTGCTCCGTTGTGGTCCCTAGGAGAATGATATCACCCGTGGAGCCGTGCATGTTTGTCAGGCCGCTGCCGTGTTTATCCCAGATGTCACAGAGGCTACGCAGGATGTCGGTTTTGTAGAACCACCCCGTCGGATGATTCACCCGCAGGGTGTGAAACGCATGTATGTCCGGGAACTCCTCCGGGCGGTCCGTGTAGCGGCCGATGACGCCGCCACCGTATCCCTTCACGCCAACGATTCCACCGTGCTTCCAGTGGCCGATTTTTTCTTTGTAGGAAAGCTCGAGTTGCCCGAGAAGATCCCTGACCATGGGACTCTTCTTGGCAGCCTGCTTCATTTCATCAATGAAGCTTGGCCATTTCCCCCCCTTAAGCTGGTCCAGAAGGGGTGTGTCTGATTTCGCCATGATGTTCCTCCTTGTCTTAGATCATCCTATTTTCATCCAGTAATCCTTGAATACCACTGCGGAAAGCACGATACTCAACGGAACATTGACGATGACCCCCATGGTAAAGGCCCAGAAGGGCTTTAGTCCAAAGTGGGCCAACTCTGCAAAACGAGTCGAGAGGCCGATACACAGGAAGCAGAACACGAATGCCCAGGTGCGGAGCTTCTTGATCGGCGTGACCACCTCGGGGTTCAACACCTTGTTAAACCAGTTCGAATTGGAGACGAGTTGAGTGAACACAATCACCTGGTCCGGCGTGGCGCCGGCAGTCAGGGCTTTCAGATCCACGTCAGAAAGTTCGCCCTTGACAGTAACCACCCCTTTCGCCGCGTCAACCGTGATGCGATCCGCATACTGCGGCGGCATCTGGTACTGTGAGAAATCCGCCTTGTAGTCTTTGTTTTTGAACTTTCCTTCCAGGTTGACCTTGCCGAGATAAGTTGCCGGCACCATGGTGGAGACAAAGCTCATGATTAGTGAAGCCGCAAGGAATCCGAGGACAAACTTGGGGAAACGCTCCCAGATGATACCGCCGCCCACTGTTGCCTTCTTTTCGCCTTCACTCGTTTCCCAGTACATGACGGACACAACGGACAGGATGAGTGCCCAGATACCTATCCAGATGTCCCGCCCGATAACCTTCATTAGGGTAAACGTATGGATCGGCGCCTCACCGAACCGGGTCGCCAATTCGGCGACAACAGCGAAACCGGCGGCGTCGGCAAACTCCGATGTGCCGACGATGGCTCCGGCCACCCCGGGAGTGATTGTTCCCGGAACGATCTGCTTCATGACGAAGGAGAGACAAAAGATCATGACGATGGCCCAGACCGTGACGACAGCAATAGAGATCGATGTGTGCTCGTTTCTTGCATTCACGGCACCTCCCACCGCAATGGAAGCGGAGACACCGCAGACGGCGCCGCCGGCTCCCAGCACCGCCCCGAACTTGGGTTCAAGTTTGAAAATCTTTGTCGCGGCGAGATAGATCGTGATCCATGTGGCGATAGAAATTATAGTCGCCTGAAGCATGGCGACGGGACCGGCCGCGATGATCATGGTGAGAGGTAGGGTCGCACCGAGGAGGACAATGCCTGTCTTGATGTAATATTCCGTTCGCAGGGAGACTTTCATCCAGCCTGGGATCTTCACAGCATTAGAGATGATGAGCCCGACGATCAAGGCGAGCAGCGGCGCCTCCATATTGAGATCCTCCATCAGTTTCCAGCCGGCGAGATAGAAAATAGCCCAGGAACCGACAAAAAGAATTATGAATCCGGGGATGAACTCCTTCAGTTTATGACCCATAATGGCCATGGATACGCTGAATACCGATCCGAAAAGGATAAAAATTGCCAGGTATCCCGTTAAATTCTTCGCCACGTCCGCCCAGACCTTGCTGAATTCGGTAAGTTTGGCCGGAACGACGACCCAGCCCTTGATAGACCCGCCCGCCCAGAAAGCGAAGATCGCGAGGAACACGATGCCGAGACCGAGCCATACGGACCACCAGTCTTCTGTCTTCCACAATTTTTCGTACTTGCTGCTCATGACATCCTCCTTTCTATTAAGCTAACCTGTCCTTTGGTCATCATTTATGCATTCATTGTTTAAAGGTTCGGATGGACAAAATGTACATATTTATGGTAATTATAACAAAACAGCCTGTCAAGATTTTCTTTCACCATCTTTCACCATAGCTGTATCTCGTCTTTTAGGGATTCTCGTCTGCAGCGCCCTGATTTTGTTTAGGCGATCTTCTTTTGAACGGCTGGTCGTAAAGCAGAAAATGAAGAGCCTCCGGGAGACCACTTCTTGGAGGATTCATCCGTAGGAAAAGCCTATGGCCTATAGGAAAACAGGCACTCAACTCAGGCAGGATGGTGTTTCAAAAAAGGCATGTGCTCTGCTCTGGGATGAATCATTCGCCTGGGGACTGATGGCCCGCCAGGCTCTCATGGAAGCCGGTTTGCCTTTCGATCTCCTCCGGTCAGAAGAGATTCGCCAAGGGGCACTTTCCCGTTACGGCATGCTGTATGTCCCCGGCGGCTGGGCATCACAGAAGCTGTCCGCCCTAGGAAATCGGGGACAGGAAGAAATACAGCGTTTCGTTGAGGATGGCGGCAGTTACCTGGGAATCTGCGGAGGAGCGGGCATGGCCACGGAAGATGGCATAGGTCTTATGCCCATCCAGAGGAAGCCCACGATCGAAAGGGTCCCCAGCGTAAGCGGTCCCGTCCGCATTTCTCTAAAAGCTCACAAGCTCTGGCAGGGAATTGATAGGCCCATCTTTTTTGCATGGTGGCCTTCGCAGTTCCGGGCCGCCGATCAAAGGGTCCACGTGCTTGCTTCCTATGAAGAAGTGCTGCCGGATGCCTTCAGTTCCGATATCTCCGTGGCCGATGGGAGGCTTATCGGATGGCCGGCCCTGGAGGCGCGCTACGGAATTCTTCTCGACCCGTCGCGTCTGCACGGTGAACCCGCCGTCTTGGAGGGGCAATTTGGCCGAGGCAAAGTGTTCTTGTCACTCATCCATTTCGATACACCAGGAGACCGAAACGGCGCCGTCCTGTTGAGAAACCTCTGGGACTATCTGACGTCGGGTTGGTCTTCAGACTCTCCAGTGAGAAAGATGCGTTCGCGCAGGCCACCGCCTCCGGACTCAGCGGAACTTCGTAAAGTCATCGACGAGATTAGGACGGCAGTTTCAGACCTGATCTCTGCCGGCTCGAGGAACTTTCTCTGGTATTGGCGCAACCCCTTGCTTCTCCAGTGGCGCCGGGGGGTGCGGGGACTGGAATACGGCACACTGGCCGTGATGATCGAGGAAATTGGAAAACGCCTCGGCACCGATGGCGGGCAGGCACACGCCTCATCGCTGGATTTGTTGCCCTTGAGAGAGGATATTTCGGAGATCCGGGATCAACTCATTCCATTCGTAGAGAAAGCGAAGGCTCTTGTGATGAGGGAGCGGTTCTATATGAACACCGCTGCTCTCCCCCCGATGGGGTGCGCCGATCATGAGATAAACCGCCTGAGGCTGGAGCTCTTCGGATCTGCCATGAGCCACGACGGACATTTTAAAAGGCTTATCGATATCGTCGACCGTCTTCTATTTAATCTGATGCGGGAAGTATAGTTCATGCAAATGCCCACGGAACCCATTTTGTCCCTCGCATTAATGCTGTAGCGCCGGCAGCTACGACATCATTTTTCGGCGTGAGGAATTATGCGAAGAACTATGGTCTTGTCTATTTTGCTCACGGTGTGGGCGCTATTCTCGGCGGTGTCATCTCCGGCCAGGCGAAGGATACCTTTGGCTCTTATGCTGTTGCCTTCTATCCTACGGCAGCCCTTGCCGCCGTGGGTATAGTAATCGCTTTTCTGTTTTTAAAGCCGCCTAAGAAATAAGGCTGTTGGCCGCGCGTACTATTCCGCCCGGTGATTTCACAGAAAAGCAATGGCTCCGAGGAAATATATGCGAAAGGAACCACCGGTGGAATATTGGAACAAGAGCTTGGCTTCAGAAACTCCAATGAGGTGAAAATGAAGAAAGAACCGAAAGTGCAGAATATGGCAAGATGGATTGAAACCATTATAAAGGATTTTATCAACATATCTCCCGAAAACACCCTGAAAAATTCAACTAATGACACGGCTTGGGATGACCCATTGGTGGGCTTCTCCTGTGGAGATGACCCCATTTACCAATCTTACAAGGAGCACGTTGGACCGTTTCACTGGACTCCATTGGAATTATTTAACATGACATTCCCTCAGTTGAAGGTTGCAGCCAGTGACTTGACTGTCATAAGCTGGATTTTGCCTCAGACTGAAAAAACTAAGGCTGACCTTAGAAAGGAAACAGTTTACCCTCCAGAAAGCTGCGCCAGAGCCAGAATATTCGGTGAAGAGGTAAACGTTAAGCTACGAAAACATGTGGTGGAAACTCTCCATCTTGGCGGTGTTGAAGCTGTTGCTCCAATACTTTCTCCCCATTGGACAACGGAGATGTCCGAGCGCTATGGGTTTGCGTCAACCTGGTCTGAACGGCATGCGGCTCACGCCTCCGGACTGGGAACCTTTGGCCTTTGCGATGGCTTGATTACCCCTGTTGGGAAGGCGATGAGGTGCGGTTCGGTTGTGGCCCGCCTTCAAATTCCTCCTACTCACCGGCCATATAAGCACCATCATGAGTATTGCCTTTTTTACACCCACGGAACCTGCAAGAAGTGCATTCAGCGGTGCCCTGTTGGAGCCGTGAACGAGTCGGGTCACGATAAATTGAAATGCATGGCTTACGTTCTGCAAGTGATGAAAGCCTTTGTTACTTCACATTACGGTTTTGAAGGTTATGGCTGCGGCTTCTGCCAGTCCGGAGTGCCTTGTGAGTCCAGGATTCCTCTTACCGCCGGTCATGAAAAAAATTGAGGACTCGTTTTGACGATACCTGTCAAGTCACATATAGTACAGGACAACATAGTCTATGAAGTTTTGCTCTCTGCGCGCCTTCTGATACCGGTCATCAACAATTGCCTCCGGTCCATACACAGTAACTAGCGAATTTCTAACAAAAAATATTACTCCTATATCAAGAAATACGAAAGACGACCCAAAATGAACCCAAGGTCATTTTTGCTATCAAGACTCACTCAGCGCCTTGAAAGCATCTTTCGGACAACTATACTTCAAATACGACATCGGTGATTCATTCAGATGAAGTGAAACATGAAAAGGCGATTGTTGAGATTCGATGAGATAGACCTTCGCCTGAAATATAAGGTCATTCATTGATCCCATGACTCTCCGATCCGTTATTTTAGAGAATGATATTTCATCGGCAAGAGGTTCGATGTATTTTTCAAATATGGATTTATTACCGTCGGCGGCCATGAATTGCTTTATGTAGGTCAGGACTCCCTTAATGAAATTCTTTTCATTGCTCATGCCATGCCCATACATAATCATGGAATACAAAGAAACGGTGTTGGTCAGGATGATGTATTGAACACGTTGTGCTGTGAATAGATGGGCGCTCCAGTCTGCATATGGATTCCCTTCCTGCGAAATGATGTGCAGTTGTGTGATTCTGAGTTTCTTTGAGAGTCTCTGTGTGAGTCTGAGTATCATCTTTCCGTAATCTTTGTTGATCCTATCTCCAATCCTTCTCTTTTATCTTAAAGAGCTGATCCACCGATATAAAGTGAATCAGGAGTTTTTCATAGCGACGCTGATAAGGGGATTTAATATTTGGACTCAGCACATAATTCTTCCCCTCAGGATAGAGTGATCGAAATACCATAAGATTGGCAGGATCAAAGTGGTCGGGATTGATTTTGCACTCAATGGCATCTGCTTGTTGCCCCGGGCCTCTGACCACAAAGTCCACCTCGCGTCCGGATTTGTCCCGCCAGTAAAGAACATTGTGATCGTTGATTAGTGTTCGCAGCATATCGAGTGCCAGGTGTTCCCACAAGAGACCACGATCGTCATCACGAATAGTATCCCAACCTCTGACAAACGTTACGAACCCGGTATCAAAGGCGTAGCATTTTGGTCTGCGCTTAATTTCGCGGCGGCCCCCTCCCTGAAACGGGGGAAGTAAGAATACCGCATGGGCAATGCCCATGGCTTCTACATGAGCCTTTACCGTATGCCTGCTCAATTCACTCAAATGAGCCAGATTGGTGTAATCAATTAGACTACCGCTTTGTCGAAACAACAAATGCAATAACTTCATGAAGCCGGTCCGTTTGCGGATACTGAAAAGCTCCTGAATGTCCCGGGCATAAAAACTATCCGTCCATTCTGAAAAAAAGGCGGCATGCTTCGTGTCCGAAAGCAACGGTTCCGGCAGTCCTCCATGGAGCAATCGCCGGTCCAGTTCCTTTATGTTGAAGTAGTCTATGCATTCGCTCCAGAGCACCGGTGGCAAATAGATCATGTGCTTTCGCCCCGTCAGGCTATCACGAAATTTCTTCGTAGCCGCCAAGGTGGAGGAGCCTGTTGCAAGTACTTTCAAGTGCGGATAGGCATCTGCCGCAATTTTCAATAGACGGCTCGGATCCTCTAAACGGTGGATTTCATCAAAGATGACAATGGACCTTTTATCGAGGCTGTCGTAGAAAGGCTCTGGATCGACTAATCGGCGCACCACTGAGGGCAGATCGCAATTTTGATAGACTGCCTTGGAAAACATCCGGGCTAAGGTTGTTTTCCCTACCCGGCGAACTCCCGACAGCCATACAATTGGTCGCTTTTTCCACGCCTCTTGAATCTGTTGTATCCAGAACGTACGCTCAATCATAGGAACCATATTTACCATTTAGACGTCTAAATGTCAAGTATAAGTGCATTAACAATAGTCATAGAACATGTTTAAGCCTGGCGTTCATAGAGCGGATGAGCACTTCGTCCGATCAATCTTACTCACGATACGCTGAAAGGCGTATGTAGAATATCTTTCCCCTCCGCCATTTGAGCTTTGTTCCAAATACTGAAGCGTGCTTTATTATTCCCGAGGCAACAGGCGTGCTATACATTTGCTACTCTGATGTTTGATGCAGGTGAACATCCGGGATGGGTACAAAGGATGATGGGACACGAGACCATGCAGATGATCTATAAAAAGTACTACTCATACATCGGGAATTACGAGAGGGATGAGGGTAAATTTTTCATGGAGAGGGTATTTAATTCTAAGACGAAAATAGATTCAAAAGACCCCCGAATTGTCTCAGATGTCTTGAAAAAAACGACCTAAAATGAACCCAAATAGAAATGGGGATTTAGACTATAAATCTAACCCCATAATCATTGAGAAAAAAGGTTCAATTTTGATGCCGAGGCCGGGACTTGAATGTGAAGTTGAAACTTTTAACAATATGTCGTGATCTCGGGCATTTCCTTGTAACTTCAATATAATACGAATATATTTTAATTCTTCAAAAGCCCCTAAAAAACCCTAAAAATAGGTTAAATTTTTAATGAAAAACGTCCCAAATTGACACAAATGCCAATGTCGGGACAGAAACCCGATTATCCTTTGCGAATCGTTACCAGATGTTCTTTCAGGCGTTTCTCAAAATCGTGAAGAGACTTTATTCCATCAATTATGTGTACGTGCATAACATGCATTTTTTTCTTTTTACCCCATCCATTTTGTACATGAATGAATGTTACTTTAGGTTCACAAATCGTATAAAATGGAAGTGCTTCTTCTATTCGATTGATTGGCACTGGGCGAAGTGAACAACATATAATATGAACGATGTCGTCAAGGGACCGATCAATCTTCTTTTCATGAGAATCTCCCCAACTAAAAAACATTGATGTGTGAAGCATCTCCAGTTCTTTTTTTGTGAATGATGGATTAAATAGAAACCTCACGCGGTCAGTTTTTTCCGCAGACGTCCTTATGGCAGTTAACCCACTTACATACTTACCGTTAAGGAAGATTCGTTTTTCTTCTGAAATGCGAAATGTCTTCGGTAGCTGGGATGCTGCTTGATGTCGAAGATTCTCAAACTTCTGTACTTGGGATAGGCGATTAAATGTTTCTTCTTCATGCTGCGTCGTTTCCTCTCTCTCTATTTTTTGGAGGATCGGTTTAATGACATGATCTATCCTTGAACTCAATCTCTTTTGAAAAGTGTCGGTGGGTTTCTTCCAACTGATAATATTCTTCATTTGGAGATCAAAATGAACTTTGAAATTCCCATATTCATCATCAACTCTTGGATTAAAGTGATCAGAACGTGCTATAAATATAACTGACTTTCGTAAACCATGAACTCTACCAGCTTCATAGTAAACTGATGGTCTTGCATAAGTGAGGTCAGCTATGCAGAAGTCACACTCATCTATCAACTCTAAAATCTTGTCATCAATATCATCATTGTGTTCTAGGCGATCCACTCTAAGTGGATTGATCCTTTTTATAGTAAGAACAGGTCTAATTACCTTAAAAAAAATATTGTCGACATCCTTTTTGTCGAAAGCACTTGCAATGAAGCATTTGAGTTGACGCATGGTTACTGTGTCCCATTTGCTCTTGAGGTGTAGTTATTCCTCCCATCACAGGGAACATTCATTTTCTTAAATCTTTTAATTTAGGGTCCAATATTTTATATCCCCCACACTTCATCAATCTTCTCTTTTATCTTCTTCTTGTAGGTCTCGATCAGTTTCTTGTTCGCATCCACCAGCTGCTGTTCTTCTTCAATTCTGGCGACGATCTCCTTCTGAATGTCCTGAGGGGGAAGGGGGATTTTCATAAGCTTTAAATCCGAAGATTTTATGCTGGCTTGATTCACTGCCTTCTGTGCGAAGGTTCTTGCATGTGATATGAACTTCTCACTTATCATAATTGCATAAAGAAAATCGGGACTAACCAATTCTTTATTGGGCATGAGCCTGAGTAGATTAATTCCGTGAATAACTGGTTCTCCTATGTTCTTGTATATTGCTGACTTTGCAAGATGTTCAATGCTATTTATGTGACTTAGCAGAATGTCACCTTCCTTTAAAAAATTAGACTCTTTAGGCTCATCGTTCGTCCACTTCGTTTTATCGAGATCAAAAACCCAATTCGATATTGACTGGATGCGTGACACACGATATTTACCTGGTTGATCTATTTGATTAACATTAGCTCCATTGCAAATATCAATACAAACTTTTCCCAACTCCACTACTTCCCAACTCGGGTCAATTTTTATCTCAGGTCTGTAATTGTCGACAACCTGTTTCGCACCATCAATGATCTTCTGGTAGCTATCCAGCTGTGAAACGATTTCCCGCTGGACTTCGATAGGGGGAAAAGGAATTTTAATCAGTGACAATTGATTAAGATAAATCCCTTTTTGAGCTACACCGACTGCACTGTCTGTTAAATTTTGCTGAACAAAATGACTCTGTAAAACAAAATTTAAATATGAAGAGTTTAATATATTTTTTAAGGGTTTCAGCACGGCAACAGAGCGTTGCAATACAAATCTTTCCACATAGTTTTGAACAACAGCTGAACGCCCAACTGTGCCAACTATAGTCAACAATACATCCCCTGCCTGTACACTTGTCCTCTTATCTTCTCTTTCAAAATCGACTTTATCAATCTCTCTAGCATTTTTGAAATTGATCTGGTTATTTATAATATTTTGTGAGCTTAACATATAGAAACCGCCATTTGAGGCTTCTCGTGGTGGATTATGAGAACCGTCCACAATTGTTTCACAGACTTCAGATAGTTCCATCAGCGGCCACTTCTGATTAACCAACGTTATCGTTTCTTTATAACGATCACCAGACAGATTATAATCCGCTGATTTGGATATTTTCTCAATCGGAACTAGACTCGCTGTCTTTTTGTCTTCATCGCATAGCTCAAATGGTTTCCCCGTCTGGATACTGATCTTGTATCTTTTCAGGATCTCAGTCGCAGCAGGAAGGTCATTTTTGTCGATAGGTCTTCGTTGTGCTCCCAGGTCAAACCCATCATTCTCAACTTTTACAAATAAGATGTATTTATTCTTCTTTGCTAAAACCTTGTTCATGAACAGGATACAGGTCTTGACACCGGAATATGGATTGAAAACTCCCGCAGGTAATGAAACCACCGCATAAAGATAATTTTGATCCACCATCATTTTTCTGAGAGCTTTATATGCATTCGCGGACTGGAAAATTATTCCCTCAGGGACAATGATCCCCGCTTTTCCATTGGGGGTCAGGTGCTCCATAATGTAATCGACAAAAAGGACTTCAGACCTCTTCGCCTGAATTGAAAATCTTTTATGAGGTTTGACCCCACCCTTGGGAGTCATAAAGGGAGGATTTGTTAAAATACAGTCAAAATCATCATCCCATTTATCTAAATTCCCCAGAGTGTCGTATTCGTGAATCTTGGGATCAGGGAAATCATGGAGATACATATTAACAAGTGAAAGACGAACCATGTCATGGGATATGTCATATCCGACAAAACTATTTGCAAACCGTTTTCTTTCATCAGGGGTGAGAGCTGAACCAGGTTTATTTGATCCCTCTTTGGTGTTTTGTCTCAGGATGTGTTGATATGCAGAAATGAGAAATCCTGAAGTTCCTACAGCTGGGTCTAAGATTTTATCTGTCTTCTGGGGATCAACAATGTTGACGATGAAGTTTATGATATGACGAGGAGTGAGGAATTGACCTGCGTCCCCTTGAGTCCCCATCACCTGAAGAAGGTATTCAAACGCATCACCCAACTCTCCATTGTGTCCATACCTGAATTCATCAATCTGTTTCAGAAAGATAGTCAGTACATCCGGATCTCTGAATGGTAAAAAAGCGCTCTTGAAGACATTGCGAAAAAACTGGGGGAGATTGGGATTGAGATGCATCTTTTCCAGTCCTTCCCCATACAGGGTGACTCTCTCATATGCGGAAAGACTTTTATCTAAAAGATGTCTCCATGCGTATTTCTGATAATCGCCAGTGAAGAATTTATAAGGTGCTCCCAATTGCACATTTTGTTCATCTATGTCGTTCATGAACTTATAAACAAGTGCGAGGGTAATCTGTTCTACCTGACCTGTAGGAGTGGGTATCTTTCCGACCAGGATATCTCTTGCGCTGTCTATCTTTTGTTTAATCTCTTGCGTTAACACTTTTTTTCCTTGAGTCACATGAACCGGTTGAGGTTCACATTATCTTTTATGTATTCGGGAATCTCTTTCAGTCTTACGGATCCCATCTTCGTCAAGATATGTGTCATCATGGGATCTCCCGCGAAAGCACTGTAGTCTTTCTTATTGATTTTCGTTCTGGTGTCTTCATCAACAATATAGGTCTTAAAAAATTCCCTTGTTTCATAGAAAATATCAGGAGGAACACTGGTATCGATTACGAATTTTTCAAATTCTTCTTCTGCAATTTCATCCTTGGTCTTGAACCTGTGGATCTTGCCAAACACCTTGTCCAGAATTTCCCAGAGACTAAGACGTCGATCAGAATTATACCCCTGACGTAATTTATCCAGATTAAAATAATATTCCGGTTTATCAAAGAGATGGGAACGAACATATCTTTCCATCTCCTCATAATTGCCACTATCAACGAAATCTTTAAATTCTGGCGACTCTTTATAAGTCTCCTTAACCTCACTCTCAAACCTATGGGAAAAGAGCTCTTTGTCAATTCTCCATTCCTCACCGTCAGGTTTGAAGATCACCATTGTTTTCAGCGGGTCCGGTATATCAATGACCGTTTTGTCTGGTTTTACTACTTGAGGGCCACCACCTTCTCCCTTTGTAGGGGGCAACTCGATAACTGCGTCATAGGGATATTTTTCCTCAAAGTATTCACAGTTCGCAAAGAAATCGAAGAGCTTAAAATTCTGCTTCTCCTGTCTTTCAGTAATTTCCTGTCCACCATCCCTTCTGGTATATGAGAAGGTATATTTTCTTGTTCCCCGTCCTCTGATCTGAACAAAGTCAGTTGGTGAAAAGATAGGTCTCATCATACAGAGGTTTAAAATATCTCGACAGTCGTATCCGGTAGTCATCATTCCCACTGTGACACAGACTCTGGTTTTACTGGTCTTGTATCCCTCAAGGAAATGGGTAAATCCTCGAAGATTATTGTTTGCAAAATTCATGGTGAACTGCTGCGCATCCGGTATATCTGAGGTTATTTGGATTGCAAAGTCAGATTGGTATTTACCAGGAAACATCTCCATGGCGTATTCATTAAGAATCTGGGTGATCTTGCCGGCGTGTTTTCTGCTGACACAAAAGATAATGGTCTTTCCTATCTCGCCTGTTATTGGATCTCTGTTAGCGTTCTCAAGGAAGGTCTTAACAAATTGTTTATTGGTCAGATCAGAGAAGAACTTTCTCTCAAAATCCTTCTGTTTATATATGACCTCTTCCTCTTCTCCTTCCTGTGTCTGAACCAATACCGCATAACCTTCATCTGAAAGAAGTTGAGTGGTGATGTCTGTTCTACAATCAACAGCTACCGGTCTGACCAGGTATCCATCATTGATTCCGTCTTCCAAGGTATAGCGAAATGTAGGGATGCCACTTTCACATCCGAAGGTCTTATAGGTAGAGAGTAATACTCTTCTTTCATATTCTCTTGGATCTGTGTCGGCTAATTCTTTCTCGTCCAGATTCTTCAAGTAATCTTTGGGTGTCGCTGTCAAACCCAATTTTGCGCCAATAAAATATTCAAAGATGACCCTGCTGTTTCCAGATATGGAACGATGTGCTTCATCAGAAATAATCAGATCAAAATCTGTGGGAGAAAAAAGTTTAAGGTATTTATTCTCATAGGAGATGCTCTGGATGGTGGTGACGACTACCTCTGATTTCTTCCAGTCGTCACGATTTTCCTTGAAAACAACAGATGTATAATCAGGATTGAGATAGCTTTTAAGATCCTTGTTAGCTTGATTTTCCAGTTCCAACCTATCAACAAGAAAAAGAACCCTGTTTGCGTTGTTTGTCCGAAGATAGAGTTTAATGATCGCTCCAGCGACAAGTGTTTTTCCTGTCCCCGTGGCCATTTCAAAGAGAAAGCGATTTTTATTTTCTGAAACTTCCTTTTGTATTTTTTTAACAGCGTCCAATTGATAAGGTCTCAGGAACTTCAGTCCCGTATCCTCGATGAACTGTTTTCTCTGGGATTCGTCCTTCCATCGGGGATCCTGCTGGTAATATGGGTTCTGAGTTAGGACAATATAGTTATCTCGGACATCTTCCCTGACCAGTTTGGATGTGTCTGGTGAGAATTTCTTCCGTCCGTTCAGGGTCTCTACGGATGGGAAGCGTGAAATTCTGGTAGGGTTTCCTAATTCCTTATCCCAGAAGTAATGGATGTTTCCATTGGAGAGGAGAATAAACCTGACCTTTTGAGAATTGGCGTAATCCCTCGCTTGTTCCTTTCCAATAAGGGGGTCTTTGTCTTCTGATTTTGCTTCAAGGACACATACAGGAAAACCACTTTCATCGAGGAGAAGGTAGTCTACGAATCCCTTCTTGATTTTTTCAAAGTCGTCTCCTGCTTCTTCTAATTTTACACTGGGTTCAACAAGGATTGTAGCAGGACCATCAGGAGTCTTGAAAAACCTCCATCCGGAGTCTTCAAGGAGTTTATTGATCTTGATGCGAGCTTTAGCTTCTTGCATAAAACATCAGTCCGATGTTGTTAGAAAGATTAGAGGATATGAGAATATTGCAAAAAAAATCCACAAAATCAATCGTTATTCTTGGGTCTTCCACGTTCTCCATTACAGAGAGTCAACACACAGAGAGAACAAGATTCCCCTTCGTCATCTTATTCTTCAATCCATGCGTGACCCTCTGGTTAACCCCCACTACCCCCACTTAACAATAGATCCAACCTAATTCCGGACTATACCTTCTTCTCTGATTCAACATTGGGTGAATGACGTTCTCCATGGATTCACAATCACCGACTTGTCTAATCCAAGTCTTGAGGTATGACAACATAGCATTGTGTGCCACCCAGTAATAGCCATACCAAATGTTATATCTTTCATTGGCGTTCTCTTTGACTTTTCCCGAGAGCTCGAACATCCGCGTTACTGCTTCCTGGATTAGATCGTCCTTGATACTCAATGCGACTGTATTCCTGGAGAAGGATCTACGAAAGACCTTCTTCGCGATCGTGTAGGAATAACCTGGATGGAAGTTATCCCTGTCGATGATGACCTGTTTTGTCCTGTAGTTTTTCACGATCCAGCCTTTTTTCTTGGCGCTCGCTGCGCAGGTGCCGGAGATGTGATATTTCTCCATCAGCTCCTTCACTGATAATTCAGTTGGGACACAGACGCGTTCCCTTCTTATTTCTTGTATAGTGGGTTCCATGCATGGTCCTTCCTTTCCGTTGTCTGGGGTTGAACAACAAAGGTTTAAAGATAGAAGGGGTGTGGACGTTATGGGGATCTGGGGTGTGTGGGGTGAATTACAGATGACCCACGTTATGGAAGAAACATGGTCATCCTGGACTCAAGAATTAATATATATGGTAGGAGTGGATTAGATGGCAAAAACGAACTGTGGTTCGTTTTACATGATCTCATGGATCAGGGTAATCTGAAATGGAAGAGGAATTGGTAGTTATTACCTATCATTATTCACCAATTCAGTTGCTATTGCATTCTGCTAACTAATGCAGTACAAGTCGAGCAATTAATTAGTTTCGCTCATGGCAGGGCTCAGATAATTGATTGTGTCACCAAAACGATGAACGTATTTTAATCGTCTGAGGGAACTGAAGTTGTTAATTATTTGCTGTAAAAACCTCTTGACACAGACAAAATTATATGCCACGAGGACATGAGCGAAGAGGTAAGATAAGTTATCTAACCCTAATATTAGGGAAAGAAACTGTGATGAGAGAAGAGTTGTGATCAAAAATGGCACACACGAGAGTGTGTGTTTTTTTGTCTGGCGGCACTAAAGTTTAAGGAGGGATAGGACGAAACCAGATATGGCTGATTGGAAAGGAGGCAATATCATGGAAAGAGAATTCAAGCATTGCTCAAGCAGTATGCTTAACTCTCTGGACAGACGTGGCGTAAAAAGACATATTGTAAATCAGCAAGGTGACACATCCGTTGTCAACGAAGTAAAGTATTTTGATGCATTAGACGACGCTTTTAGAAAATATGATCCAACCGGTGAAAAGGCTTTGAAGCTAATGGACAAATACGCAAGTAAAAAACGCTAAAAAATACAAATGATGAACTCATACCAGCGGGGTTAAATTAATTTTTAGCCCCGTTTTTTTTGATATAGGAAGATGAAGAATGAAAAGTCACGCACCACCACAAATAGAAGATTTTGGCCTCATCGTATCTTTCATACGAGTAAATATTGGCCAAGAATTTCATGTTGCTGATCGGCTGAAGAAAAGATTTACTGATGACAGTAAGGTGGCTTATTACACTTGTTATGGCCAATTTGATTTAATTGAAGTGCACACGGTAAACAGTTTGGATGCTATCAATCAAGTCCCATATGATCAAGATGTTATTGATTTTGAACTTTCTCTATTTCACGCATGGAAAGACATTTCAACACCCATTGTTCCTTGGGCTAAAAATTTTCCAGTCCTTGTTTTTACTTTTCTTAATATTCACCCAATACTTGAAGATTCTTGCACATTAGACATTGAGCAGAGAATCATTGAAACTCTTAAAGAAGAATTAGATGATAATATTACCTTCTTTTCTGGTATCGGAAGGAGTGAAATTTTAGTAATCTTTCGTGGTTATGATTTTGAAAATTTATTTCAAAAGATTTCAAAGTTCAGATATGAGTTAAATTTTGGGAAATTTGCTGCAAATTATGGAAACATTAAATTTGGTGAAGATGAATCTGTATTGATAGGTACTGCAAGTTTTCCCGCTATAGCGCACCCAACGCTATTGAATTTAAATAAGTATAATCCTCTTCAGGGTAAAGTGTTACCCCATACTGTAGTAGAGTGTCATCCTGGCAATGAAAAATATGTTGCCCTAAATAAGCCATCATCGTGTTCCACAGTGCGTAACATTTATGGAAGATATGATGTCTTTCTGTCGTGGAACGAGCCAATCGAACTTTCAACATATGCAAAAGAATTAACTTCTTTTCGTCAGAAATTGAGTGAAAATGAGGGGGTAAAATCAACCACCACAACGTTTGTTGGTCTGAATAGCATTGACCAATTTCAAGACCCCTGCAATGAGCACACATCAAGAAGTTTATTCGTGAAAAAAGCAATTAGGGATATAGATTCCATTTTGGGACTATCAAAAAACTTGAATCCAGTAGAAAAAGCAAAACTTATTGAGTTTCTTGGCAGGTTGAACAGTTATTACAACAGACCTGAATCAAGATCATCACTTGAAGATATGATGGGTCTCCCTTCTCCGTTATTTTGGCTATTGAATGAAGTAAGGAATGCCAGCAATGATAAATATTATACTTATCTTACGTATATATCGCAACTTGTGGATCTATCGAACGCCGCAATAAATCAGAGATACACTGGCTTAGAAACTCGTTTTGGATCAAGCAAGCACTTAGCGTATCCCTTTTTAATTGGTATTGACAGATGCATCGCAGCAGCATCTTTGATCCCATTTTTCATTTTTAAAAGTATGTATCCTGAAAAAAGTGTAATTGATTCATGGTCCGGTTTTGTTTTATTTGGCCAATCGTATTCTTACCAATATATGATAGGAAACATTCTTTCCTACCAAGCGAGTGCTTTATATAAACCGATTGAGGATTGGTGGGGCATAACCCATGAGGCCGGTCACGCTAATTTTCACATTACAGATTTTTTAGAAAAAGACTTACCAGGTGATGTGAAGCAACACATTCAAGATATCCCGATTCAGTATCAACTTTTTTTAATGGATATAGAAGAAATATATGTACACTGGTTTGATTTCACATACATCTTTAAGAGAAATTTAAAACGATACATTAATACAATATGGCGATCTTGGTTAAGATGGACACGTGTAAAAGTGCTAAAAAATGAATATGTATTTAGAAGCCTCGCAGTATTTATTCTTCTTGATTTAGACGAATTACATGTTCATAGACAAAAGGGTGGGTTTCCCGCGATAATTCCATATTTGAAGAGTAAGTTTCATGAAATGAAAGACAAAATAATTGCGGATGTTCCTGAATTCAAAATATTCATCGAAGATGTTACGGAAGAAGATATTAATAAAATCTGTGGCGTATTAGCGCACTTTATTCCTTATTTATATTATCTTGAAAATGAATACTTTCAAAAGAAGGTTGTTGAATGTCTAAACCCAAATTATCCATATGATACATTACGGGATCATATATCCCGTCTCCAGCAAGGATTCATTGTTTCAGAAAGAATTCCTGATCCTTTGAAGTTGTTACATGAGCTTTATGATCTTTACGTACCGGAAAAGAAAGATGTACCATTTAAACTAACAGCAGCAGTGATTGTTACCTTGTGGCATCAGTGTATAAAATATTATCGAGGCGAATCATTATGAGGTTCTCGGTATATCATGTAGAGAAGCTGCCAGATGGCGTGGCCGATGCAATCAAAGTAATGAATTCATATCAGACGGTTTTTCGTTTATGCATGTCTGATAGCAGCATCATAAGACCTGAGGCGAGCGATCCCGAAGATGTTACAAATGCACTTCCAAAACCTGAAGATTGTGACGCAGGTGATATATCATTCGTAATTGGAGTGATGCTAGGTTTTGTTCGTCAAAACAAGAGGCTCTCTTACATCAATAGAAAATCGCAAAAGGCGTTGGTTACGCAATTCGAATGGGATGCCATTACGATGGCAGCTGGTGACTCAACTCAACCTCATTCATTTTGGGTAATGGCTTTAACAAATATTTGTTTTCAAATATCAATCAATATCTGTGACCAAATTAATTGTATTGGATATCGTGACTTCACTGTAAAAAATTTGACTTCGGATATACTCAAGCTACATCTCTGTGATAATTGCAGAGATAAGCTATTGGAAGGTCGTTATAAATACCACATTGAAGAAATATTAAATCTAATAGACGCGATAAAGAAACTGGCGGGAAATATTATCGTCACTCCTGCATTCAAAAAACCAAATCTTCCCATTCTTGAAAAGCAAATTGAAAGGCAGGGCCTTAAGAAGAATCGCAATATTTTTGAAACCGTTGGTTTTATAGTAATCATGCATTTTTTGGCAGACTTAATTCCCTTTATAGAAGGGTTATTAAAATTAGGAGCGAAGAAGGAATCTATATATATACTAGTGAAACCCTATCCATATTCTCAACGAACCGAAGTTAATTCTTATTTTTATAATTATCATAATGAGATTCATATTGAATATCTGACCGAGCTTCCACCAAGAGATGATTTGTTATTCAAAATAGTGGCAGATTGTGCATTAAAATCAGTTTCGAGACATTTTATTGTAATAGAAGATGGAGGGTATGTTGTACCATTCCTACATCGATATTTTACTGACACAGGTGACGTTTGTATTGGTGCGGTTGAACAGACAACAAAAGGAATAAGACTTGATGAGAAAATTGGAGACGGAAGGTACAAATTTCCGATATTGGACGTCGCTAAATCAAAATTTAAAGATGACTATGAAGCACCATTAGTAGGTAACGCTGTTGTAAATAGCCTTCAAAAATTATTACCCGAGGAAAGAATTGCAGGGAAAAGAACTCTGGTTGTGGGTTTTGGTTCAGTTGGTCGAGAAGTGGCAAATGCTCTCCGAAATAATGGTGCCATAGTTACCATCTATGACGATAAATTAAGTCAGATAGTTTCAGCTCGTACAAGATCTTTTGAAGCAGATATTGATAGAACTACATTTAAAGATCAAGATATAATAATCGGTACAACAGGAAACACCAGTATTGGAGAAGATGTATTTAAAATTATTAAGACGGACACAATCCTTGTGAGCTCGTCATCAGATCGCATAGAAATAAATATAGAAGAGTTGGAACGGATAAAGTCCAAAGATCCCATGTACAAGGAAAGATTAGGCACATACTATTATATGAAAGTTGGTGGACAGCCTGAAAAAGCGCTTCTATTGTTGGCAGATGGATACCCAATAAACTTTTATTCTGGATCAGGCATACCAAATAAAGCAATTGATCCAATTCTAGCTCAGCTCTTCATAGGGGCAGTACATATTGGCGAAAAATATGGTTCTCTAGCGCCTGCCATTCACAAAAGTATGGATGCCTTAATAAAAGATAATCATCTGTACGAAGACATTTATTATTCTCTGACCGGCGACCAATCAATCTACAAAACATTAGACGCAGTTTAAAGTCGTCGCAGATTTAGATTATGCTTGGAAAACATCATTGAGATATAGAATGGTAGCATCTGTGGATTAAATAAATGGCTCATAATGACATAACCGGCGGCATCATCCTTCACACATCCTCCCCGCCACAGTCAGATTTCAATCCCAAGAACATTCTTAATACTGCCCTTCCATCTGATCTTTGGGTTATCCCCAT
>DASRZZ010000103.1:0-4651 GCA_035685925.1 Syntrophales bacterium
GATCTCGTATTTCATGCACAGCCAGACACCCTTCAGGTTGATGTCCATGATCGCATTCCACATCTCCATGGTTTCCTTAGCTAGTCTCGCTCCTTGGCCCTCAACACCTGCATTGTTGAATGCAAAATCCACGCGGCCGTACTCCGATACAGCCATTTTCACAAGATTCTTGACTTGATCCTCCTGGGAGACGTCCGTCCTGACAAAAAAAGCCTCACCGCCTAGAGCTCTAATTTCTCTGACGGCATCTTTTCCTTTCTCTTCGCCTCGACTCGCTATGACGACCTTCGCACCTTCCAAGGCAAAGGCCTTCGCCGTAACCTTTCCTATTCCAGAACTTCCTCCAGTGATCAATATGACTTTACCCTGCATTTTTCCCATAACAGCACTCCTCATATCGCGAACTGTCGAGGCATCCACTCGGGATGGTCTGTGGTGTCGGCCGCAGTGAGCAAAGAAGTATCCCACAGCAGAAAGACTATGGGATACTTCGCGGTTCCATTTAGTGACAGGGCTTATTCCCATCCACCGACACCCGGTGTTTCCATCAACGCCCAGGAAATCTTACGGCCAGCCTCATTACTTCCCATAAGACTATACGCCGTCCGGGGGCACCTGTATTTCTTGTACAGAGCTCGGATGCTATCTGTAAAGCTTTTCTCGTCATCACCTGCGACCGTGACCACTTCTTGCGTTATGTCCTCAATGTGGCCTTTCATAGTATCCTCCATCAGCATACCGTTCTTCATTTCACGTTTCTCGATTTTCTCGTAGGATATGGCCATGCCATATTGCTTTCCAATTTTTTCCAAATCTCCTGCCTTGATTGCCTCAAGGGGGTCTCCGGGATAGTACCGTAGTTTCACCAAAAATTTTGCCATAGCTCCACCTCCTTATTTAGCTAGATATTCTCTGTATTTCTGCGTTTTACTCTTCCTCTCATCTTTCGTCCGCAAGAAATAGTCTTTCGAGGGGGCGATATGATAAGTATAATGATTATAGGAAACATCGAGTCTGAAGCGTGCTTCTTCCCAAGCCTTCTCTTCGAACTTAACATCGATCTTTCCATCGACCAGACTCAGCTTCCCGCGAACCCCGCACGTCGGACATTCAATCGTCTCCATATCGCTCATCACTCGCAGTAGTTTGTCATGGCAGGCGGGACAGATGCCCTTTTCACCCCGGTAGCTGAAATCCTTCGTCCGCACGGCCTCGACAATTTCCCTTCCCATACGGTCAGCCAGGTCCATCCCTTCCTGGTTCAGGACTACTTCCGATATGCCCTGTGTACAGATAGCGGCCTGATTGATCTTGGTCAGACACATCACGTTAAAAAGAATGTTCGCCTGGGTAAAGACGTAGGGAATCCACCCGCGCGTCGCATACGGAACGATGACAGATGCCGGCTTCTGAGGTTTGCCAATTTTGTTGTGCCCTATAATCCAGCAGCGGTCGATCAATTGTTTAACGACGGCCGTCAATTCGAGAAAATAGCAGGGTGCCCCCAAAATAACACCATCCGCTGCATCCACCTTCTCAAAGATCTCGTGAGTATTGTCCTTCTGCTGGCAGACGTTCTCCCTGAAAAGGCAAAGACCGCAGCCCAGACAAGGTCCGATGTTATAGTCGGCAAGTTTCAGAATCTCCACCTCTGCCCCCTCAGCCTCCGCCCCCATCAATGCCTGTTTTAAGAGAATTTCCGAATTACCATACTTTCGGACACTTCCGTTTAAAGCTAGAATCTTCATAAATATCTCCTTCCTTTAAATCTATTTATTTTAGCAAGCGCTTCAGAATCTTACCCGTCGAGCTTTTCGGTAGCTCCTTTCTTATTTCCACCACCCGAGGGACCTTGAACTTAGCCAATCTGTCGGCACAAAACCTAATCAACTCTTCTTCCGTCGCCTGGGAGCCACTATTCAGAGCGATCACGGCCTTGACGGCTTCTCCCTTGATTGTGTCCTTCACACCAATCACTGCCGCCTCAAGGATCTTCTCGTTCTGATAAAGAACTTCCTCGATCTCGCGGGGATACACGTTCTCACCTCCGACGATGATCATGTCCTTCTTCCTGTCGACAATGTAGAAGTACCCGTCTTCGTCCCGGCTGGCCACGTCCCCGGTATATAACCAGCCGTCCCGGATAGTCGTGGCCGTCTGCTCCGGGCTTTTCCAGTAGCCCTTCATGATATGATCACCTTTTATGACCAGCTCTCCGACTGAATTGGCGGGTAGTTCCTGCCCGTTTTCATCGACAATCTTGGCTTCTGTTTGCTGCCAACTATTCCTGAGAGGAATGCCAATAGAGCCAAACTTATCGCTTCTCTTTTTGTGAGGCGTGAGAGGATGAGCAATTGCCTGAGCGGAAGCCTCCGTTATCCCGTACCCGTTAAGAATCTCGATCCCCAATTTCTCATGGAAGGCCTTAGCAATCTCGGGAGCGAGAGGCGCTCCTGCAGAGCAGCAAAACCTCAGAGAACTCGCATCATGCTTTTTAGGATCAAATCCATTTATCAAGTAAGCGAACATGGTGGGGACGCCAGGAAAACTCGTTACGCGGTGTGTGGCGATCGACTGGAATACCTTATCGGTGTTGAATCTCTCCAAGATAATGACCGTGGCACCGACCGAGAGGGGCGTAATCAGGCAAACGTTCTGCCCGTAGCAATGATACAGCGGTAAGGCAACAAGAAATCTGCTGTCCTCGGGAAACATAAACTCGCGCATGTCTTCGTTGTCCGTGTACAAGGAGGAGCAGAACAGGACGGAGTGATGCGTCAGCATAGCTCCCTTTGGTTTTCCTGTTGTGCCTGATGTATATAGAATGTCCGCAACGTCATCACGATTACAGGCGCACGGCGATAACACATCCGATTGGCCTTTGAGTTGATCCCAGAAATCTAAAACACTTGGAAGTGATCGATACTCTCCCTCAGCTTGATCAATTGTTAAGATGATGACCTTGCCTTGCGTCATTTTGTAAAAATTCGGCAACTTCTTGCTGTCGGTGATGATAAGACTGGCCTCGGAGTCGCTCCAGATATAACTGTCCTCGATCTCAGTTAACATATAGTTAACTGTCACCGCGATGGCGCCGATTTTTGCCAGGGCAAAAAAACTGATGACAAACTCCGGTGAGTTAAGCAAACTTACTAGCACCCGGTTGCCTTTCTTTACACCCAACTTCAAGAAAGTGTTACCGGCCTTATTGACAAGCTCATTGAGAGCTTTATATGTAAAGCTCTCATTTTCGTATATCAGGCATATCTTATTAGGCAATCTCGATGCAGTGTCTTCCAAAATTTGAGCAATATTTTTCACATGCCGTCTTTTCATCATCTTTCCTTTCCTTGTTGCTGGTCTAAAGCCAAAAACCAGCTGTTGCCTAAGAAGTATCTATTTTCTAGCCCGTCTGTTCATCGTTTCCGTCCAATTAAGGGTCCCCTCCAATTCTCATTGACACCTCGTTCCTGATTTAAGACACTTCAATTAGATTTAAAGCCAACTCTGAAGGACGGAAAAACTTCTGCAGAAATGTCCTTTTTTAAACACTCTCCGGGAATCAATATTTCCCGCCATGGGCTTTCTTTACCTGATCGCGGTCAATTTCTCCCTCCTTTGTTTTCGGAAGGGAATTAACAAAAACCACGTACTTCGGCTTTTTGTAATGGGCGATTTTGGAGGCTACAAAATCAATTAAAGCCTGAGGTTCGAGGGATCTTCCTGGTTTAAGAACGCATACTGCTTTAATTGCTTCTCCCCATTGGACATCTGGAACGCCAATCACGCTAGCCATTTCCACATCCCCTTGTTCGAGGATTACCTTCTCTACTTCCGCCGGGTACACATTTTCGCCTCCGGGCTTGATGAGTTCCTTCTCCGGCTTTCGCCCTGCAAACCAAATGAATCCATCTTTATCGATGCGCCCAAAATCACCTGTGTGATGCCAACCATTACGAAAAGTGTGGGCCGTATCTGCCTCCAGATTTAAATAACCGAGAAACACGGCAGGTGACCGGACACATATTTCTCCTTGCCCTCCAATAGGAACTTCCCTATCCAAATCATCAAAGATTCCCACCCGCGTCATGACCGCCGGCAACCCGATGCTCCCCGGTTTTTCCATAATATCGCACCCCGATACCGGCATACACTCGGTTTGACCATAGACGCTGTAAAAAACGGCCTGAGGGTTCTTATTCAAAAAGCGTTGAATCGTCTCCGGGCCGTCCAGTCCTCCGACACCTCTCAAAGACGATGTATCAAAGGACTGTTTATCCTGGGCGTCCAGAATCGTCGCCAGTATCGGCGGAAAAGTACCGAAAAATGTTCCCTGTTCCTTTTCGGTGAGCTTCAGAACGACGAGGGGATCGAATCGATCCATTATCAGATTTTTCCCTCCTTGATGCATAACTGCCAGGGTCGTGGAAAAACCCCCGATATGGAAGAGGGGCAAGGTGCCTACGTGGCAATCACTGCTGGTAAGTTTAAACATATGGGCAATCTGAAAGCCAACAGCTAACATGTTCGCCTGGCTCAACACGCAACCTCGCGGCTTTCCGCCCACAGCGGCCGTATGAATGATCATATAGGCGTGATTACCCGAAACCGCGTCCGACTGCGTTATTTTCACGTCCAGCAAGAGTGTCCC
>DASRZZ010000104.1:0-5100 GCA_035685925.1 Syntrophales bacterium
AATAAAAAATAAAAGATGTTAAGGATATAGTGTGCCCTTTTAAACACAGAAGTACCGTGATCCCGATTCTTAAAAAATCCGTGAAGACGTGAAGAAAATATTTTTGGGCAGGATAAGTGGGGGCAGCAGGAAGTTGCTTCACTTATAAATATCAGATGACAAGCACAAAGTAAAGATAAATTTCGGGGTATTTATGGGGTATGTCTGCAAATAACTAGATGATATACCCATGTTTCTAAATATTGAAACTACTGCAGATGTCAGTATGGTCTTTCCCCGATAAATGGACACCCAGCTAAATGTCCTTACAGCTCTTCTCCGTGCTGCTCCAGGCTTTTATATCCCAACGCCGAGTATTTGCTTGTGCGATTATAATTTCACATACTCGAAGATACTTAATCTTGCTTCTTTCCGCCTTCGATGACGTTCTCAGGGTCAGCAACCGATTCTGGGCCTGGGATTGTAACAACCACCAGTTCAGTGCCTAGTAGAACAGAGATTGATACCTCGAAAGTGGGTACGCACAACTGCACCGTCGCTACTACTGACCACGCAGGCAATACGGAATCCAAGAGCGCATCCCGATTGATCTCAAAGCAGTGTTGCGGTTTTTTAAGGAACGTTCATTGGCAGGTTAGCCGCTACCCAGCATTATACCAGTTCATGAATTAGAGCTTTTGAATTGGAGGCAGCAAATAAGGATTCTCTTGGCATCATTGGTGAAACATATGGAGAAATTACCAACCCACTCACCTAGTAATCATGATAATAATTTGATTTTAAATGAAAAACAGACTACTTAAATATGGCAAAGTAATTGCTACTAAAGTAGTCATAAAGGATGCCCCTTCTGTCGAAAAAGAAAAGGCCTTTCTTAATACCCTTGAGAAGGTCTCAAATCCCGTTCTCAGCAGGAGCATCAGTTCATGCCGAATAATCCCTAGACGACGGGCAAGCGAGCGAATGCATAAGCAGCCGCTGTCCAATTCGCATGGTGAAAAATCGGTATTGATTCAAGAGGATGGTCAATTCTCAAGGAGGCGATATGTATAATGCTCTGATGATCAGCGAAGAGCCGGAAGTCGATATTCTGATGAGCTCCACGAGAGAAGACGAACAGCCGGAGACCATTGAACGGCAAGACGAGGAGATGCTGGAGAAAAAAACCTCGGTACCGAAGGGTCCCAGCCTCAACTCCATTGCCCTGTACCTGAAGGAGATCAGTAAAACTCCTCGTCTCACATTTGAGGAGGAGCAGGAACTGGGAAAGAGGATCACCGCTGGCGATCAGAAAGCCCGGGAGAAAATGATTGAGGCAAACCTAAAGCTTGTCGTTGCTATCGGAAAGCACTATATCAACAGGGGGCTGCAGTTTGAGGATATTATCGAAGAAGGCAACATCGGCTTGATCAGGGCCGTGGAAAAGTTCCAGTATCAGAAGGGCTTTAAATTCAGCACATATGCTTCTTGGTGGATAAGACAGGCCATCGAACGCGCTATTTTGAATCAGACCAAGATTATACGCCTTCCTGTGCACATGGCTGAATGTGTCCGCTCCTATACACGCACCGTCTGGAAGTTGTCTCACGAACTCGGGCGAGAACCCTACGCAGAAGAGATCGCAGTGAAGATGTGCAAGGGCATTGACAAGGTTCGGAGCATATCGCAGGTGGTGCGAGAGACCTTGTCCCTCGATATGCTGATTGGTGATCACCCAGACGACACGCTCAGCGAAGTCTTGGCCGATGAAAACGCTCTTTCTCCCGAGAGACTTTCGGATGACATCAGCCAGCGAAAATGCATCGACGCATGGCTCTCCCGCCTGCCAACCGGGGAACGCAACGTGATTGAGATGCGTTATGGTCTGACCGGAGAGGATCCCATGACCCTTGACCGGATCGGCAAGAAGCTTGGTATTACTCGTGAACGGGTCCGGCAAATCGAGAATCAGGCCATAAAGCGGCTCCGGTGCATAATGCGACGGTATAACAAAACAGCTACGGAGTGTTATGCATAGAAGGGGAAGGATCTCGTCTGAATGATCGAGTGACAACGGTATACCATAGGATGGTTTCTGGAGCCTTGCTTCAACCTGGAAAAGCAATGAATAAAAGGGCTTGATTAATCAATCCCTTTTCTGTACCTCATTTCATCGACATCGTCACTTGTCTTTTGTCATTCCGCAATTAATCATATACTAGGCACTCGACTCTCAAACTATTTTTCGAGTCAAGTTCGACCTGATCATGAGAAATCCTAGTTGAGCAGCCAATTTGGTCACCAGGAATGACCAGGAAGCCGCTTTCCGCTAGGAACAAATGCTCTCGTGTAAGCATGAGATCCTCCTCTCTGTCTATTTGCCCTTAGGCGGTTGTTGAAGCAAAAATGGAAGAGATTGAATGCCTTACTCTTTACGAGGCTTACCGATTAAAACAGAACACTTTGAATGGGTAAGGATATTCCTTGATACACTTCCCATTATTCCTTTCATTCCCCGCAGACCTCTGCAGCCCACAGCTATTATGTCTGCCTCCATTGTCTCCGCTGTTTTTAGTATTTCTGTCGAGGGGTCACCTACCTTTGATAGTACAGGTATATCCTTAAATCGTTTGTTTAAACTACCTCGGGCCTGCTTAACAATCTTTTCAGATTCTGTAAGTTCTCTTGCTCTGGTACTGGCCACAACCTCCTTGATTCGCTCATCTATTTCCATAGCAAATCTTTCCGGGATGTCAGAGAAGCTTGATGATACTACAGTCAATATGGTAACTTCTGTATTATCGGGAAATGGAATGGCAGATAAGAACTCCCCGGTAGCCCGGGAATAGTCTGAGCCGTCGGTGGCAAAAAGGATTTTCATCTTATCAGATTTTATACGTGCTGCCTGCTTCACGACAAGGACCGGCTTAGATGATTTAATCGTAACCAACCGCGTTACACTTCCGATAAAGACCGACTCAATTCCTTTTATTCCTCTTGCACCCATAACGATAGCATCCGTACCCGAAGATTCGGCCGCATCAATGATACATTGCTCAGGTGTACATTGGTTTGGTGAACCTTCTTCTATCTCAACGCTGATGCTTGCTTGAACAGATCCTAGAACAGCTACTGCTGCATCAAGAACCCTGGGTGCGATATCTTTTTTTATGGCTTTGAGTGTACTGAAGTGAAATTTCTCATCGTACTGAAAAGGAATCGCGTATATCGCATGAAAAACCTTAATAGAGTCTTCTGGGGACCAATTCATGCGAGTCAGAAATTCAGCTGCACGCTTTGAGTATTCAGAGCCATCCGTTGCTAGCAATATTTTCATTTTACCTCCCATGAATGATGTTATGTAAACTCAACATACCGCAGATCATGTTAATGAACAAATAGAATTCGCGAGAACAGCTCAAATATCTTTCATAACAATAGCCAGTTGTGCTATTTAAGATTATAACAGTTTTTAAGGATGAGGTTACAGGAAGAAAGCAACGCTGCATATTTCATCTGTTAGTCTAATGCCCCTATGTTTCCATAGCGATGTTTGCTGCATTACGACATTTCAGGTTAGACGGGTTGAAACGCTTAATGATTGCCCATTGAACTACCCATCCTGCACGTTGGCCCTCTAGCGCAGGGCATAAGGGGCATAGAAAAGAGTACATTCACTTCGTCCTGTAGTCAAATGTCATGTTGGGGATCAGCAATACCCCTTTTCCATTGGTATTGGTGAAAGGGGAACCCTTTGATTGATGCAACCGTGGAAGAGCTGCTATCGGCTCACTTGCATTTTTCGTTTTCCTTACACATTCCCTCTTCGGCAGGTGGGAACATCATCTTGAAAGATTTATCAGGGAGGCCGAGGTGATCATTCGTCGAGGCAATGTCGCCCTTTTCTGGGGAGATAGTTGTTTTTTGCGCTGGTTGTGCTGCTTTATTTGGCTTGTTGGCAGCCTTTATTGCCGTAGCCAGGGAAGTGAGATAGCGTTCGATCTCGTCTTTTCCGGTCAGAAAGATCTTTTCATTCTTATTGTTCACGTACAATGTAGGTACATGTTCTATGCCCATACCTTTCAAGAAGACGGAGTATCCCGTAACGAGCACATGTTCAACCGGTATCTTGCTCTCTTCGAGTTCTTTCATGACCTGCGCGCAATATTTACATTCTTTGCTATAAAACAGCACCATATGCTCATGGTCAGGAATGGTCACCATGCTTTCAGCCGGTAGAATGAGATAGAAAAGGCTAAAAACCGCAGCCATGGCGACGAATCCGACGATAATCTCTTTTTCCCTGGAGAGGAGCCTGAGCAAGCCCAGGGTAACCAGAAATCCAAAGACAATAAGGCAGAAGACACAAGGCGTGTATACCCTGAATGCCTGGTATCCCGTGAAAAATCCTTCGCATGCCAACGAGACGATGAGAGTGTAATTTATGTACTTCTCTGATACCGGCCTGTAGAAATACCTGCTTATGATCGCAAATGCAATCAGCAGGGAGAATGTCAAAAGGCCGACAAGCAGAATCGAAATATCCCCAAACCTCGCAGAGTTCGCGACCACCTTGCATCCTGCGTTAGCGCAGATACTGCGGCCGAAGGATTGAAGGATCATTTCCGTCAGGATAAAGATCGCGCCTGCCATGCTGACGCCTAGGAATAGTTTGTCGATTATTTTTTGTCTGTCTCTAATTGTCATGCCTTGCCTACCCTCTCTATTTCTGAAATAATTCAGCTAATATATTACCACCTTTTCTCGTAATTCGCGTTAAAATGATTCTTCCTGTATGTATTCGCGACAGTGACTACCACCAGCTCGCACTTCTCCGTCTGGAGGCAAGAATCAGATGGAGATAGCACAGAGCGCCATATTGCGGGGCAAGAAATCTGCGGCGGTTAGCTGATGCCGCCCACTAACACGTCATTGGCCAGCTAGAAAATGTTCTTTGAATTTTCGATAGTCCCATAAAATGATAGGCAGTTGGGTGGCCTCATAGAGTTTTCCCCTTAAAAGAGGCAAGGCGAAAAGGCGGGGATTTAAAATCCATTGAAAAAGATTTAGTATCGAAACCTAACCCTTGATTTCCGTGGTGGATAAGAGAGGGCTTGAACC
>DASRZZ010000105.1:0-8753 GCA_035685925.1 Syntrophales bacterium
CCACCCTTCATAAGCCTCTTCAAATCGCATCTTCCGGAGCTCCTGCATCAATTCTGTCCGCCTCATCTGTCACCTCCTCGGTGACTTATAAACCGGACAGATTATGTGCTACAACACCGGACAGTTTATTTGCTTCTAACAGGCATTAGTTGACAACAGGCATTAGTTGCGTGTGTACAATACCTACATATCTGAAACTGCACATGAAGTTTCCAGGAGGTCATCCCAGTTCATGAGGCTGAATGTTTCATGGAGAGAATGGTCATCCTCAACGAGATGATATTCTAGATTCGGGAAAAGCATCCGGGCGATGTCCCGAACGGATGAAGGGGAAACCACATCATCATTCCTGCCATGATAAATAACAACAGGTAACAGGAGCTGCCTGCCGAGATAGGGCTTAATTTCATATATATCAAGGGCAGGGGCCAGGAGAATAAGCTTCCTGACGCTTTCATTATTGAATGCATAGACCGCGGCCATTAATCCGCCATAGCTTGAGCCAACCAATATCAAAGGGGCCTTGCCGGAGAGTATCTTATTCAACTTTTCCATTCTATCTTTGAAAGTACCCACAAAATCTTCAATAATCATGTCAGGATATTTGCCCCTGAAAAATACACCCTTTGTTCCCATACTGGAACTTTCCAGTCCATGGATAAAGACTCTCGTTGGCTTCATATCCATTCCTTTATCGACGATCACGTCCTCTTGTGCTCAACAATTAAATAGGTCGGTTTCTAATTGGTGCTTTTGAATTGATTTCAATATGTCAGTATGTTAAAAATTTCTCAAGAGGAGATTCTGCTATGTCTATTGTTGTACCCTTTAAGGCGTTGCGACCAAAGAGGCAATTTGTCAGGGCCGTGTCCTCGTACCCCTATGATGTGGTCAGTGTGAAAGAGGCAATAGAGATTGTCAAAGATAACCCCTTAAATTTCTTGCACGTGGAGAAATCGGAAATCGACCTTCATGCTTCGATGGGAGCAAATGATGAGAGTCAATATAAGATAGCAAAATCAAATCTAGATAAACTGGCACAGGGGAATATCTTATTTCGGGAGAAAAAGAATTGCTTCTATATATACCGACAAAAAGCCATTTCCCACGAGCAGTACGGCATTGTTGCTGGAATTAGCCTCGCTGAGTATGAAGCTGGTGAAATCAGAAAACATGAGCTTACAAAGGCAGATAAGGAACTTGATCGTATTCGGCATGTCATGGCGGTAGACGCCCAGACAGGACCCGTATTTGTGACATACAGAGCCCGGGATTTTATCGACCGGATGGTCAAAAAAAAGGTTGAGAGTAAACCTGAATATGATTTTGTTTCTGAGGATGGCATCTCTCATACGGTATGGGTCATAAGCGCCGAAAAAGACATTGCAGATTTAATAAAGGCATTTGCCGAAGTGCGTACTCTCTATATAGCAGACGGCCACCATCGGGCAGCAGCAGCAGCTGCTGTGAGAAGACTGAAAAAAGAAGCACACCCCGGGGGGGGCAAAAATGAACCGTATGAGTATGTAATGGCCGTCCTGTTTCCCCATAACCAACTCAAGATCATGAGCTATAATCGAGCCATGAAAGATTTGAACGGCTTGAATGAGGCTGAATTCCTTCGTCGGGTTCGCGAGCGATTTCTTGTATCCGACAATTTTGCGGAGAAGTCACCGGCTCAGTTTCATGATATCGGAATGTATCTGGGTGCCAGGTGGTACAAGCTATATCCTAAAGATAATACCTATGACAAAAATGATCCGATTAAGGTACTTGATGTTTCAATTCTTCAGGATAATCTGCTGGCGCCTATCCTGGGGATTCAAAATCCTCGGACAGATGAAAGGATAGAGTATATAGGCGGCATAAGAGGGGTGCGGGAATTAGAGAGGCTGGTCAATTCGGGTGAATTTGCAGTTGCTTTTTCTCTGTTTCCGACCACTATGGAACAACTCATGGCCGTGGCAGATGCCGGCAAAGTTATGCCGCCCAAATCTACCTGGTTTGAACCAAAACTTCGCAGCGGCATATTCATTTATCTGCTCACATCATGAAACAGAATTGTCCACGCCTCTTAATGTTAAAAAAGGAGGGAGAATCTGTTGATGAACTTCTCGGCAGTGGGGTGAAGATCTTTCAGAAAAAGAACGGATACCGGTTCTCTGTTGATGCCCTTCTTTTGGCTCATTTTGTCCGCGTGGAAAAAGGAGACCGGCTTGTTGACCTAGGAACAGGCAGTGGCGTGATTGCCATCATAATGGCACAGAGAAAAGAGTGCGGTCAGGTTGTTGCTGTTGACATTCAGGTAGATCTAGTTGACATGGCGAGAAGAAGTGTAGAGTTGAATGATCTTCAGGAGAAGGTTAACGTCTGCCGGGGAGATGTCAGAAAAATTGAAACCCTCTTTAAGCCGGGATCTTTTGACGTCTCAATCGTTAACCCTCCTTATAGAAAAGTAAGTTCCGGAAGACTAAACCCAGATGCTCAGAAGTCAGTGGCGCGGCACGAAATCAAAGGGACGATACGCGATTTTTTAAAAGCTTCCGCATATGCCTTAAGAAAATCAGGACGCGCGTACATCATATACCCCGCGACCAGGATGGTGGAGCTTTTGTACATAATGAGAAAAGTCGGCGTGGAACCGAAGAGAATGCGAATGGTGCATTCACATGGTGTAACCCGAGGGGAGTTTGTCCTGGTGGAGGGGGTGAAAAATGGGCGGGAAGAGTTAGAAGTCTTGCCGCCCCTGATAATCTATTCCGAGGATGGCGAATATACGGAAGCGATGAAGTCCATATTTAGAGAGCTTTCCGATTCATCGAAAGCCTCCGCCGAATGATATTTTTCGTCATCACCCTTCTTAAAATTTCCTTCAATTCTGGGTCTTCTACTGAAGAAATGCTTTTCTCAATTAATTTCTTGTCCTTATCCTTCAAGGGATATGAGTCCGGTGAGAATGATGAACTATATGAATTCGTCGGAATACGCGATGGGATATCACCGATGTAAAAGTGGATATTTTTTATCAATTCCCTGCCAAGGGGCTGATTGATTTTTTCGATAATATCCTTCTTAAGTGCATGAAGCTGCTGCATCCATACAGAAGAGGAAACTTTTACGAAGAGGGTATTCCTCTTGAGCCTGTCGGGACGAGTCTGGACTGAAATCTGCGGCCCTACAGCGTTTTGCCAGATTTCCAGCAGACGCTGCTCCTCAGAGTCAACGAAAATACTGTGCTTTTTTAGTATGCCCTGCAGGATATTACCCAGTCTTTGCAGGTTCACTTGCTTGCTTCTTTTGCGCATAACCCACGAATAGTCGTACCGTGACGAGGTCAAGAATATATGACTTCATCCAAGTTATCTCTATAGAATTTTTCTCAGTTCCGCCGCAAATGTTTCGTACGTATGGTGACCGAAAAGAACGAAGCGAACCAGTCCAATATCGGTGTGTTCTTTGAGATAATCTACGGCTGTTTTTAAGGCAATGTGCGCGGCTTCATTCAAAGGGTAGCCATAGACGCCGGCACTGATGGCCGGGAAGGCGACGCTCTTGAGTTTCTTTGACGATGCAAGTTTGAGACTCTCCAAATAAGCGCTTCTTAAGAGTGCTGCTTCACCTCTTGTACCGTCCCGATAGACTGGTCCCACGGCGTGGATGACATACTTTGCCTTGAGATTTCCCGCTGTGGTAATAACCGCCTGCCCGGTGGGGCAACTTCTAATTTTTCGACACTCCTCCATAATGGACGGTCCGCCTGCCCGGTGTATGGCGCCATCTACGCCTCCACCGCCTGCGAGTCTCGAATTAGCAGCATTGACGATTGCATCTGTTTCCTCTTTTGTTATGTCTCCTTCGACGAGTGATAATATAGAATTGTTAATTTTCACTTCCATTAGTCAACTCCTTTCAGTTACGGGGGTTCCCTCCCCATAAACGAGCATTCGATACGCCTTCTCAATCCTGCCCCAGTTTTCTTCCCTGTCCATGGACCAATACCTTCCTATAACTGAGACTACCTTTCCTAATTTGAGCATTCCGCATCTCTGCTCTACTGTCTCTACATACTTTGCTCCGCTCTCGATCAGTTCTCCTCGCCGACCCAACATGGCATGAATGAAAACATTCCTTATTTTTTCCTGACTTGCAAGATCCATTAAGGCGAGAAGATGATTGACGGATCCATGAGAACTGAAGAACGACACGATACCCATAAGGTGTAGAGCATTGCCTGTTTCTTTTGCATTGCGTATGACATGAAGAAGAGCCCGATTGTGGAAAAAAGACTTGTCAGCAATAGCGCGATCGATTCTCACCTTGTCGGACGGAATTCTTCTCCCCGCTCCTATGTGTAGATGTCCGGCCTCGGAATTTCCGACTGTCCCTTCGGGGAGACCGACGGCTTCACCGGCTGCGGCAAGCAGTGTATGCGGATACATTTTCTTGAGCCTTTGCATGACCGGGGTCTTGGCGCGGGCTATTAAATTTCCCTCACTGTTTTTGTTCTCACCCCAACCGTCGAGAATCAGAAGCAGGACGCGTTGATTTTTCCGCCGAGGAAAATCGATAAGCCTTCGAGAAGTTTCTTTTATTAATGAACTTCCTGTCATGTGTGGCGATTGGGGAAGACCCATCAGATCTAGAACAGTAGGGGCAATATCTGCAAGCTCTCCTTTTTCCCGGAGAGATATGTCGTGATTACTGTGTACGAGAATGAAAGGCACATGGCTGTCTGTATGCCCTGTGTCTACGGTGCCATCCGGATAGAGCCACTTTTCGACAGTGCCGTGGTCAGAACTGACTATGGCAATCATTCCTTCTTTTGTGGCCTCGTCGACAATATCGCCCATGCAGGTATCTACAGCCTCTACTGCCCTGATGATGGCTTTTTCATTTTCTATGTGACCCACGACATCGACGTTTGGGAAGTTTATGAAAATAACATGACAAGAAGGATCATGAATTTTTTCTTTAGCCCTCTCCGTGACCGCGTAGATGGACATTTCCGGAGCCTCATCAAAAAGTATGACATCTCTTCGCGTCGGAACGATTAACCTCTCTTCTCCTGGGAGGACTTCGGTTTTTTTACCGTTCAGAAAGAATCCCACGTGACTCGCCTTTTCAGACTCCGTAATCTTGGCCTGTTTCAGATTATTCCGTGCGATGATTTCACTCAGCGTATCTTCGATGGCACCCTCGGGTGGAAAGGCAACATGAACTCTCAGCCCTTTCCGGTATTCTATCATCGTAGCAAAATGAAGAGTCAGGTCATTCTCCGCAGGAAATTTATCGAAGTCGGCATCCGTCAGGCTCCGGGTCAGCTCAACTTCCCTTTCTCCCCGGATGTTATAGTATATAACGGCATCTCCGTTTTTCAATCTACCCACAGGCCGACCCTTGCGATCAAATAAAACGAGGGGAGGCAGTGTCTCATCTTCTTTTCCATCCCTATACGCATTTCTAACTGCACGAGACATGATACGTCCGATAGTCGACATGAATTGTTCTCTCGGTGAATGAGTATTTTTGCACCAATTAAGGCGCCGAGTATTTTGGCAAGGACATATGAATGCTTTTTTTAGCTAAATATTGAGGGGCTGTAAAGTGAAACTTTGTTATGCCTCGATATGGCCTTTTATATTGAAAATTTTGCATGTCAATGATATACTAAAACGATTAAGTAATGGAAAATGTTTATATGTTAAAGATGAGCACGAAGAAAGATCCAGAAAATATACTACGCGAGGAAATGCTGAAGGAGCGAGCAGAAGTCCTCGGTCGTGCTGGAGAAAAATTAGCAGCTGCCATTGAAAAAATGAGCACCATAGAGCGAGGCATTGATGAGCGACTGAAGCAGTTCCGTTTTGTTGCTAACAAAGGGGAGGAAAATGGTGATAGCGACGAACTTGTTTCTATGAAAAAAGATATAATGGGAGAGATCAATCGGGAAATTGGCAAATTCAACCGTGCCAGAGAATATGCGAAATTAAGGTATTATTACCTTATAGTGACTAGAGAAGCTATGGGCATGCGGCGTCATCATTGGGTAGACGAATGGTACAGAATTCCTCCGAGGAAGCAGCACTTCCGGGGCATATGATTGACCGATACGTAAAACAAAGAAAGAGAATGGTGGAATCTCAGATACGGGCAAGAGGGATCAGGGATGCCCGCGTACTCGCTGCGATGGAAAAGGTTCCACGGCACCTATTCGTCAATGAGGCCCTGAGAGACCAGGCATACAATGATAGTCCGCTTCCTATCGACGGTGGGCAGACCATATCTCAACCCTATATCGTTGCTCTGATGACGGAGGCTATGGAACTCACAGGGAAGGATAAAGTTTTGGAAATCGGAACAGGGTCAGGTTATCAAACAGCTATATTGGCGGAACTCGCGGAACATGTGTTTTCCATTGATCGTGTTGCATCTCTGGCAAGTGCAGCAAGGAGGCTTCTTGAATCACTCAACTATTATAATGTGGCAATCAGGGTTGGGGATGGGACATATGGTTGGCGGGAAGAAGCCCCCTTCGATGCTATTATTGTCACGGCGGGTGCTCCGAATATTCCCAGGACTTTCGTGGAGCAGATTTCTATCGGAGGCAGACTCGTTATTCCTGTCGGAGGCCGCCATTCTCAGGCGCTTATTAAAATCACCAGATTGGCCGAAGATCCAAGCGATGTAAAAAAAGAAGACCTGGGTGGATGCAGGTTCGTGAATCTCATCGGGGAATATGGATGGTGATTTTGGTTGCCTCAAAAGTACTCGAAAATATAAAGACTGGGGTCAATCCCGCTGTAGAGTCAGAATTGAAATTACTCATTCGACGTGTTCGAAACTGATCCAACTGATACCACTATGTTTTGGCGCTTTATCGTTATTCCTCTTCTCATGGTAAATCTCTTATATGCATGTACTGGGCATTATACGAAAATAGTAAAAACTAAAGGCATATACTACCTTGTAAAAAGCGGTGATACGCTCTGGAGTATTGCCCATGCGTATAATATGGGTATCCAGGAACTCGCGGAGGCAAATAACATCACTGATCCAAATCTGATAAAGGCCGACACTGTGCTGTTTATTCCTGACGCAGACCAGGCTATCGATGATGTTATGTCCGCAGTTGGCGAAATGGAATCTGCAAAAAAAATAGTTAAGAAAGAAGGGAAAACATCAGAGTCAAAGAAGCGTGAGGCAAAAGCCCTGGGGGATAAGGTGCCAGCGACGCCCGATATTCTATCAATGGAAGACGCTTCCAAGGACAAAGACGTAACGGCTGGAGAAGAATCAAGGATTTTCAAGGCTAAAAGCACAGAGGCAGGGACTGCAGTGACGGGCGGGGAGTCGCCGCGCAAGGAAACCGGACTGAAGGTCGAGGAAAAGGGCAAGGAAAGAGATGGCGGGAGCGAATCTGCAAACATAAAGTTCGATAAGGAACGATTCATATGGCCGGTCAAGGGGAAGGTGCGGTCAAAATTTGGTTTTCAGCGTGATGGTACATATAATAACTGGATTACCATAGTGGCAAAGGAAGGGTCGCCCGTGCTCGCTGCGGCGAGTGGGACGGTAATTTTTTCTAGTTCATTGAAGGATTACGGAGAAACAATAATTATAAAGCATCAAGATAATTTTACCACTGTATATACAGATTTGAGCAGCAGAATAGTGCAAGTGGATGATAGGATCAAAAAGGGAGGTCGTATAGCCTTCCTCGGCAAGACAGAGAAGAAAAGTGAAGCTTCGCTAAGATTTGAAATCCGCCATAAGAATAAGGCCCGCAACCCCCTTTTCTTTCTTCCTTGATTTCAAAGATAAATTTCTTGGCCACTTTGTGACCGCATTTTGCTATGCAGATGCACATCGGTGTCGGAGAACTGAAAGGATATGAACCTAAGAAGTCCGCTGGCTTTTGAAGGATATACTGGGGAAGAATTGGCGTAAGAGATTGCTTTGAGGAACTAATATTATGCAAATGGGGTTTGACTTTGAACAGGGGCCTATAAGGCCCCCCAGTGAGGCGACGAGCCTTCTCATTCGGGCAACAAGGAATTGCCCGTGGAATAAGTGTGCCTTTTGCCACACCTATCGCAATACAAAATTTGAACTGAGACCTGTAGACGAAATTAAGAAAGATATTCAGACGGCAAAGGATATAGCAGACCAAATAAGAGAACTCTCGCGTAAGCATGGCGATGGTGGACGGATCAGTAAAAGGATAGTGAATCTCATATACGCTAATGATGATATGTATAGTGATTCCGTGAGATCGATAGCTGCCTGGCTTTATTATGGTGGCGATTCCGTCTTCATTCAGGATGCGAATTCAATCATCATGAAAACGAATGATTTTTTAGAGATATTATCGTTCATTAAAGATCAGTTTCCATCTGTGAATAGGATTACCTCTTACTGCCGATCGAAAACAGCGGCAAGGAAAACTGTGAAAGAATTTATGATGATGAAAAGCGCCGGCCTTTCACGAATTCATATAGGTATGGAAAGCGGATATGATCCTCTTCTAAAATTTGTCAGGAAAGGCGTCACAGCGGCCGAACATATAGAGGGAGGGCGAAATATTAAGGAGGCAGGCATTTCACTTTGCGAATACGTAATGCCAGGCCTTGGTGGCGATCAATGGTCAAAAGAACATGCAAGGGAGACGGCACGGGTCATCAATGAGATAAATCCTGACTTTGTCAGATTGAGGACGTTTCACGCTGTTCCGGGGACTGATCTTTTTGAAATGG
>DASRZZ010000106.1:0-7409 GCA_035685925.1 Syntrophales bacterium
AATGGGCAGTGAACCACTATAAGTGTATGGTGCGGGATCATTCCCCGGCACCCATTGAGAAATCAAGTCAGAACACTGCCAATGGCCGGATGGCTTGTTATCAAAGAATGGAATAAACAATTTCCTCGGTGGATAGATTTACCTGTTGACAGTCGGAGGCCTTATAAGAGTATTTAATAGAGTTTTGGTGGAAAGAAATAAGAGGCGACAGCAGAGGGGCACGGCCTTCTGGTGATACCCCTCTGCAGTTTCTTGTGCAATTAAGGTTTTAGCGTGGCGGTTATAAACTCCCTAACCGCTTTTTTGGCTTCGTTGTACGCCTTTTCATTGTAAGCGAGGGTTACTCCGTGCTGCACGCATGGATCGGCCCAAGTGAACTGTTGCTTAGTCTTGACATTGATGACAACTCCGTTATCTGTCTCTGCAAGCTGGCATTCTCTGTTCGTCTGAGCCGTCTCAATCCTCACCGGCTTTTTCAACGCTTGCCAATCGAAGACATGATAAGCACCTTCGTATGCCATCATCTGTACATCCTTGCCTTTTGCTCTAAGCCGCTCGCTATATGCACGACATGGTGCAAAAGCTGCATAGTCGTCTGCCATACCATGAAAGAGCCGAATGGGCTTGTCGGATACGTTTTCGTCATCACGATATCTTGTGATGCAGTTCGCATAAAAAGGTATGTAAGCGGCAAACTCCAGATTGGCCGGCCCATACATGCGCTGAAATCTCTTCATGCTCGCACAAAGCGCCGCCTGACCGCCACGGGAAAATCCCATGATGGCAATCCGTGTCGGGTCTATCCGCGGATGTTTGGCAAGAAGTTCGAGGGCGCGATAGGAATCGTACACCATCTGCAGCCGACCGAGTTGTGACTGATCATCCCGTGTATGATTGATACCTCGCGGAGTAAAACTGTCCATGATGAAAGTAGCCACACCAATAGCATTCAGTTCCTTTTCCCAATCGGTAATGTAACTAACTATTCCTCCTGAGCCATGCACCAAAATAACAGCCGGCAGTCGATTAGTACCAGGTTTAGGCAGGCGAAGCACACCCGTAAGTGTTACTGGCTTACCATTCTTTTCTCCCGTAAGAAATTGCTGGTCGTTAAGTGTTAGGGACTGGAACGAATAAACCTCCATTTTAGCTAACTGAGCATCAACGATACTTGGAGTGAAAACAACAAGAGTGAGGAACATTGCAATCGCAAATCTAGTGAAGTGAAAATGAAATCGCGTTCCTGGATTCATATAAAATCTCCTTTCTACAGACAACGTGATACGCAGCTATGATTAGTGGTTTATGAACATTGGTCTCTGAAATTACATGCGGCTTTCCTGATCATAGCCAATCCTTATCTTACCCGTTCAAAAATATTAATGTTACGCGTCATCCCCTTTTCGGGGAAGTTAGGCATAATTCTCCACGGTGTCAGGACTGAGAGGCGATCACCCTCCACCTTAAAGAACCGTTTCTGCTCGGTGCCGACCCATCCCGGGTTCCAGGCGACATCGATCCTGGTTATCCAAGTATCTCCTTCTAAATGGTATGTCCCCGTATACGCAACCAGACTATCCAGCAGTTTCGCTCGATCCTGAATGGTTTTCGGCGACTTCCGCCCTTCTCCTGTCAGGACAAACCACACCCGACCTTCGGATGTGAAGATCGCGTAACCGGTTGGATTCTTCCCCATAACAAATTCTTTTTGGCCAGTCGCTTGGATCTCAACTTCAAAGGAAATCAACTTCCATACACCGACTATCTTCGCACCATCATCGGCAAAACAGACTTGACTGGAAACAAGAATTAAGATCAAGGCGGCTACTGATCTAAGCTTCAACATAGTTTTCTCCTTTCGTGTGTGTTATGAAACTAAATAGTGAACCTCTCAAGGAAGGGATTTCGCTCAGCCAGTTTAAGCATGTCAGGTATTAAAGTGTTTTTATCGGATTTATAAAGAAAAGTCAAAGTGATATGCCAATCATATCTGGCTGAAAGGTTGTATGCTTGTTAAAAATACTGAATGATCGATAATAGGAAGGTAGCCCCGCAGGCTTCATATTTTTTGACTGCGTCGTTACCGCATAGCAGGTTTTATCCGGTATTCAATAAAACGCTGCGATCCTTTTATACCTCTGTATGTATTTGTCAGCCACACTCTTTGTACCTCATTTTTCCCTCCGAGCCCTATTAAATTCACAGTTGATTAGATCGAAGTTATATTGTAATTTGCACCGAGCTAGTCCAAAGATACCATCATTACTCGGTGACAGCATCTTTTGCCCAGTGACGATAACTTTTGTCCAGTGACACTAACTTTTGGCATTTCACAAAATATGGGGAAGGGAGATAGTCATGGTCAACAAGGCATTATTGATAGGAAGGCTCGGGGCGGATCCTGAGGTGAGGTACACGCCGGACGGCACCATGGTAGTCAATTTCCGTCTGGCAACCGATCTTCAGTGGAAAGACAAGAGCGGCGAAAAGATTCAGAGAACGGAATGGCACAGGATCGTTGCCTACGGCAAACTTGCCGAGATCTGCAGCAATTATCTATCCAAAGGGAAACTGGTGTTCGTTGAAGGCAGGATTCAGACACGTGCTTGGGAGGATAAAGACGGGGTGAAACGCTCTACCACGGAAATCGTCGCATCAAACATGCAGATGCTGGATTCAAAGGGAAGAAGCCCGGTGGCTTCCGAAGATCAGGCCATTGCAGGACCCGAAACGGCACCGGACGACGACGTTCCCTTCTAGTCACCCCATCTGCTTTACTTCTTTTCATCGATCTTCTTGGGACCGGGGGCCGAATCGTCGTCATCCGATGCACGGACAGACTTCCTGAAATTCTTGATGCCCTTTCCGATCGCACTGCCGATTTCCGGCAATTTACCGGCGCCAAATATTATAAGAACGATGATAAGAATTACGATTAATTCAGGCACTCCTATTCCAAACATTTCTTCGCAACCTCATACGTAATTACAAATAGCTCAAGCATCAGAAAGATGTTTGTCAAAGAAGTTCAGGGCAGTTTCAGGTGAACGACCTGGCCCTGGTCACCGAGGCTTCCGAGAGATTTCCCCTGAAATTTTATATCGATTCCGCCGGCATTGCCAACATCAATGACAAATTGCGAGGCGTCTTTTTCTATCTTCTCACCAGGCTGCAGGAGGACCTGGTACGGCGATCCTTCGCCTGCAGTGATCCGGAGCCAGGTGGGCTCCTTCGCTGCTATTGCTATGTGATACGTCTCCCCCGAGTCGTCGGGTCTTTTCTGTGCCCTCTCAGACGCTGCTGCCTGTTTCGTCTTTGGTTTCTCTTCTGCTTCGCGCGTGACTGTGACCGGCTTTGGCTGTGGCGTCGCAACCTGCTGGGGTGTTTCTTCGCTGCTTTTTTCTGGAATGACCGCCGTCTGAGCCGGCGCCTCGCTTGTCGCTGGTGCAGCTGTTTCGTCAGGCTTTGCAGTAACCTGTTTGTGAGCCTGTTCGGGAACTTGATTCTTTACGACGTCGATGGCCGTCTCATATGTGGACACTGAGAAGATGAGCAGGCCGACGATGATGATAGCCAGAGACCCCCATAATGACGTCTTCAAGAATAACCTTGCCGACCTGGGAATCTCCTTGATCTTTACATCCCTGTGCACGGGTTTCAGCGATTCCAGGTATTGCTCATATCGGGCAAGGATTAAACTGCCGTCCACGCCCAAAGACTTTGCATACACCTTGATGAAAGACTTGGTAAAGACCGGAGGAGGGAGCAAATGAAATTCGCCATTTTCAATTGCTGAAAGATTAGCGACACTGATGCGTGTCCGCTCGAATACGTCTCTTAACGTAAGGCCCTTGGCCTCTCTGATCGACTTGAGGTCGTATTCCTGCACCCCGGTTCCTTGCTCAGGTTTCGCCTCTTCCGTCCTCTTTGTTGCGTCACTCATTAATCAATGTTCCTGTCTGCCGGAAAATAGAGAATTGTTTTTTGTTTGAGGACGTACATTCCGGCCTGCCAGTCCAGGTGCGTAATTACCATCAATTTTGGACTCACGCAACAGAAAGATGCGGCCTTCGAGGTGGAAAAGCTTGGCATATATCATTGTTTTCTTGTATAGGAAGGAAATGGATGATCGTACTCAGTTCACAATGGCGATAGCGAGAGAAGCGGGCGATTTTTTAAAAGAGCGACTCCATGCCAGGCACGCCATCGAATATAAAGGGGAAATAAATATAGTCACGGAAGAGGATCGCTTGTCTGAGGGAATGATCGTCTCCCGGATTCGCGGAAGATACCCGGACTGCGATATCCTTGCCGAGGAGTCTACGCGGATGATGAGCGGCTCGAGCTGCCGCTGGATAATCGATCCGCTTGACGGGACGACAAACTACGCTCACGGCTATCCTGTCTTCTGTGTGTCCATTGCCCTTGAAGATGAGGGTGAGATTCGCCTCGGTGTGGTCTATAATCCTATGCTTGATGAGATGTTCGTTGCGGAAAAGGGGGGAGGCGCTTATTCAAACGGTCGGAAGATTGCTGTGTCGGACACGGATAACCTCTCGCGGAGTCTTCTGGCGACGGGGTTTCCCTACGACATAAGGACTGACAGGAATAACAACATCAACTACTTTAACGGTATGGCAAAGAGGGCTCAAGCCATCCGCAGGGCCGGGTCCGCAGCACTTGATATGGCCTATGTCGCGGCGGGTCGTTTTGACGGCTTCTGGGAACTGAAGCTGATGCCCTGGGACACGGCAGCCGGCTGGCTTCTGATCAGTGAAGCCGGAGGCGTCGTGACGGACATTGCAGGCAATGCATTTCGTCTTGATTCACCGCATATCTTGGCTACAAATGGAAAAATTCATCAGACGATGATCGAGATATTGAGACATATTGACAACGAAGGTCCCGCCTGAATCTCAGATGTTTATTCTCATCCATCCACCGGTTGTCAAACCATGCGAACCCCCGGCAGGCCCTGCCAAACTGGCAGGCGTCCTTCTGGGGCACGGTATACCCTGCGAAGTGATCGATGCCAATATGGAAGGCATGGGAACCCTTCTCAGAGAAAGACTAAAGGGAGAACACGCTTACCAACATCATTTCAGTGAAGACGGCATAACGGCTATCCCGCAACATTTGTCGAATAAATGGACGAGCCGTTCATTCCATCACCTGAAGGACAACTTGGCCTCGCTGACTTCATGGGAGACCTATAAGAATATTGATCGCTACAGGCGAGCCGTGATCGATATCAACCGCGTTCTCGAGGTTGAATCGGCGCCCTATGGAAAGGTGATAAGTCTCGCCAACTACCTTGATGCAAATCTCTCTCCGGTCGCGAGCGGTGATCTGATACGGGCGGCTGAAAGACCGGAGTCGGATCCTTTCTATCCATACTTCGCAAAACGTCTTTCTGCATTGCTTGAAAGAGAGATGCCCGTCATTGTCGGATTTTCATTGAACTATCTCAGCCAGGCTCTCTGCACCTTTGCCATGATAGGCTTTCTAAGACGTAAACACCCGACTGTCAGGATCATCCTGGGAGGCGGTCTCATAACGTCCTGGATGAGGCGACCGGGATTCTCAAATCCATTCGGCGGCCTCGTTGATGACCTCGTTGCCGGACCGGGAGAGGATTTTCTTCTTTCGATTCACGGTGTGGCCCCCGACCAAGGTCATCACACTCCATACTATGCAGGCTGCACGGAAGGCTATCTGTCGCCAGGGCCGATAATGCCTTACAGCACTTCCTCCGGCTGTTACTGGAACCGGTGTTCATTCTGTCCGGAAAGAGCAGAAGGAAATCACTACGAGCCCGTGCCGATAGATGTGGCCATTGAAGACATGAGAATTCTCATAGATCACAAAAGGCCTTCTCTGATCCATCTCCTGGATAATGCGGTGAGCCCGGCAATGTTGAGGGCGATTGCGGAATCGTCATTGAGAATCCCGTGGTACGGGTTTGCGAGAATTTCCCGGCTGCTTTCGGAACTCGATTTCTGTCTGGAACTGAGGCGGTCGGGCTGTATCATGCTGCAGCTGGGGCTGGAATCAGGGGATCAGGATGTCTTGGACAGTATGGGGAAGGGGTTCGATCTCGCGACTGCTTCACTCACTCTAGCAACCCTAAAGAGAGCCGGCATCGCGGCATACATATACCTGATATTCGGAACGCCTTCTGAGACCGCAGACAGTGCGCGGAAGACCCTGGATTTTGTCGTCAGTCACGGAAGTGAGATTGATTTTCTGAATCTCGCGATCTTCAATCTGCCGGTTGCGAGCCCTGAGGAAAAGGGGCTTGAAGTTTGTGATTTTTACGAAGGCGATCTATCTTTGTATAGGAATTTTTTTCATCCCAAAGGATGGAACAGGGCCCTTGTGAGACAATTTCTTGACAGGGAATTCAAGAGGCATCCTGCGGTATCGACCATCTTAAAGAATTCCCCGCCTGCATTTACCTCCAATCATGCCCCATTTTTTGTTATCAATTGGCGCTAATAGCCAGATTTATTGACAATTTCTCCTGTATTTCACGAGACGAAGGCCGCAAAGGGGTATCCCTAATTGTCTGAAACTAAAGGCACAAAATTTGCAACTCTTCTTTCAGGATATTGGTTATCACAATTCGGGAAGTGGAAGTGGTGATTGATCATTTCTTTTCCTTACAAGGAAGATTATGGAAAAAATCTCAATTGTTAGGCGACGGAAGAATGATTCTTCAGAAACAAATGAGGAAAAACAGGGGGAGGGTTCACGCCTATATCACAATCGGGAATTAATGGAGATCCCGGCGAGTGTTTTGAGTCAGGGGAAACTCATAGAGAAGAAGTCACGCAGCGTGGAAACGAGCGGCACGGACATCGATGAATCGATTTCCATCAATTTGACGCAGGAGCAGTATGACCTCGTTAAATCGAACCGCTACGTAAAATATTTTCTCAACGGAGACGGAACAGGCGTGTCCTTGGACGTCGGGAGGCATGCAGAGGGGCAGATTATCTTCAATTTCCAATTCAAGAAAGTGGATGTCGTAAAGATGCTCAAGGCGAAGCACGTCTGCCAGATGCTCGATATTAGCAACAGCATGCTGATGAATCTTGTGAAGTCTAAAAAAATCAGAAGTTATAAAGTAGGGAGACTCAGGCGTTTCTTGCTGCAGGATGTTCTTGACTATCTCTCCAAGGGTGAGGAGGTTTCCGGATATTCCGGCTCTTGAGACAAATGTGTCTTCAAAGTGTCCATTCAGCGATTGAGGAGGTTACGTGTTTATGTACTACCAGTATTGGGGCTTGCAGAAACCGCCTTTTGACAACGTCCCGGATCCGACGATGTACTCCGATTCTCATGCTTCAATGGAGAACGCAATCGCGGAAACGCTGTTTGCCATAGAGGAAGGAAATGAATGCATC
>DASRZZ010000107.1:0-8566 GCA_035685925.1 Syntrophales bacterium
GATGATATGCCTGAGCTGGTCGAGGAACATCTGGTTAAAGGAAGAATTCTTCAAAGGCTTCTCTACAAAGAGCCCACCACAAAAGAAGTCATTCCGGCCATGCATGATATACCCTTCTTCGCCCTTCAGGAATTGAGGGTATTAAGAAACAGGGGGCTCATTGATCCGGAAAACATCGATGAGGCAATCGCGAGGGATGGCTACTCCGGAATGGCCAAGGCCCTGACGGAAATGACACAGGAGCAGATTATTCAGGAAGTATTGGATTCAGGTCTCCGCGGTAGAGGCGGCGCAGGCTTTCCCACGGGCCTCAAGTGGAGATTCTGCTTTCAGTCCCCCGGCGATGTTAAATACGTTATCTGCAATGCCGACGAAGGAGACCCCGGGGCATTCATGGACAGAAGCGTCCTCGAGGCTGACCCCCATGCCGTTCTCGAAGGAATGGTAATTGCCGCCAAGGCCATCGGCTCTCACAGCGGATACATTTACTGCCGGGCTGAGTATCCTCTGGCCATACACCGGCTGAACGTTGCTATCGGCCAGGCGAAGGAATATGGCCTCCTCGGCAAGGATATCCTCGGAACCGGTTTCAATTTCGATCTGCAGATCTACCAAGGCGCCGGTGCCTTCGTGTGCGGCGAAGAGACGGGCCTGATGACGTCGATCGAAGGCAAACGCGGCATGCCAAGGACTCGCCCGCCCTTCCCCGCAATCGCAGGACTCTGGCAGAAGCCCTCTATTTTGAATAACGTAGAGACCTTTGCCAATGTCGGACAGATCATCATGAAGGGAGCCTCCTGGTATAACGCCGTAGGAACGGAAAAGAGCAAGGGGACAAAGGTATTCGCCCTCACAGGAGATGTGAACAACGTGGGCCTCGTGGAGGTTCCCATGGGAACCACCCTCGGACAAATCGTTTTTGACATCGGCGGCGGAATCCCCGGCGGCAAGAAGTTCAAGGCCGCCCAGTTGGGTGGTCCATCCGGTGGCTGTATTCCCGCCGAGCATCTCAATACTCCTATCGACTTTGAGCGCGTAACCGAACTCGGCGCCATCATGGGTTCCGGGGGTATGATCGTCCTTGATGAAGACAAATGTGCCGTCGACATAGCCCGTTTCTTTATGGACTTTGTTCAGGATGAATCCTGCGGAAAGTGCACACCCTGCCGCGTAGGAACAAAAAGAATGCTCGAGATGTTGACAGACATCACCCAGGGCAAAGGCAAAGAGGGAGACATCGAAGCGTTGAACGATATGGCGGCCATCATCAAGAACGCCTCTCTCTGCGGTCTCGGGCAGACCGCCCCAAACCCCGTCCTCAGTACTATTCGCTATTTCAGGGATGAGTACGAACAGCACATCAGAGATAAGCGATGTAAGGCCGTTGTCTGTTCCGCCCTCTTCAAATCGCCCTGCCAGCACACTTGTCCTGCGGGCATGGACGTGCCGGCCTATATAGCACTCATCCGGTCTGCACGCTTCGAAGACGCGTATAAAGTAATGTTGCAGACAAACCCCCTCCCATCTGTATGCGGAAGGGTCTGCGACCATAAGTGCCAAGCGAAGTGCCGCAGAGGCAAGCTTGACGAAGCCCTGGCCATCAAATTCTTAAAGAGGTTTATAACAGATCATGCGCCGCGGCCCAAAATCACCCCGGTTGCTGTAACGCGAAAAGAAAAGATAGCCGTCGTTGGTGCGGGTCCTGCCGGTCTGACGGCAGCACGCGATCTTGCAAAAAGAGGTTACAAAGTGACCATCTTCGAGGAACTGTCTGAGCCGGGCGGAATGCTCCGCTGGGCCATTCCCGCCTACAGACTGCCGAGAGAGATCCTTGCCAGTGAGATCAATGACAACATCAAGGCTCTCGGAGTTGAGATCAAGTGCAATACCCGCGTGGGTAAGGATATATCCTTCGAACAGGTGAGCAAAGACTTCGATTATATCTTCCTGGCGCCCGGCGCTCACAAGAGCCAGCCCATGGGCGTACCCGGGGAGAATGTGAAAGGAGTCTTCGGCGGCGTAGAGTTCCTGAGGGACTTCAACGCCAACGAAGAAGCCTGGCTGAGCGGCAAAAAGACTTTAGGGTCAAGGGTAGCTGTGATCGGCGGCGGTAACTCCGCCATCGATGCCGCCCGTGTCGCCCTTCGGCTCGGCGCAGACGTAACGATCCTCTACCGTCGTGAGAGAAAAGACATGCCGGCCGCCGAGGAGGAAATCATCGCTGCGGAAGATGAAGGGATCAAGATTGAATATCTTGTCGCGCCATTGAAAATCGAAGAGAAGAATGGCAAGGTAACCGGCATCACCTGTCAGAGGATGAAGTTGGCCGAGTTTGACAGAAGTGGGCGCAAGAAGCCGACGCCCATCGCCGGATCCGAGTTCACGCTCAGTTTGGATTCCGTCATAGCCGCCATCGGGCAGACGTCGGACATGACGTTCGTCTCGAAGGACAGCGGCGTGAGCGTCAATAAATGGTCCACATTTGATCTTGCAAAGGGCAGCAAATCTCAGACGCCAAATCCCAAATTCTTCACAGGAGGCGACGCACTGACGGGTCCAGACACTGTCATCGGTGCGATCCAGGCGGGTCACCAGGCTGCCAGAGATATTGACAGTTACATCAGGAAGATCAATGGTGAGCCGGCTTACGTGGAACCACCCGAGGACAAGATTGAAATCCCGTTGATCATTGATGAAGAAGCCGTGGAAGCCCCGCAGGCTAAGATGCCCGAGCTGCACGGGCCGGAGCGCAGACGCAACTTCAAAGAGGTAGAATTGGGTTACCTGAGGGATATCGCGATTCAGGAAGCATGCCGCTGCCTGAGGTGCGATGCTGAAATCAGTTAATTTTTCATAAGCAATCAGAATTGATTCAACTTGAACCCCGTCCTCTGGACGGGGTTCTTTTATGAAGTGGCGGAAATGGCAGAGATAAAAAGTACACTTGACATTATCATGGAAAGGACAAAAAACCTGACCATGACGGACAAAGAAAAAGCATCTTTTCGGCGGACAGAAACGGAAGGCAAAGTGAGGGGATGGATACAAAAATATCAGGACGGATTAATCGAACTTGATACCCTGAAATCAGACTTCAAGAGGGAGATAACAGAATACCCGGAAGTGCGCCAGATATTTAAGTCGCAACTCCTCGGATGCCTAAGACTCACCGGGGATAATAAAAAAACATTAAAGCTCTTTGAAGTTATCCTTGGGATCAATACAAATACAATTAAGAATATGATCCAAACTCTTAAGCAGGAGATGGAAACTCTGCGAATTGAAAGAATGGCGTCGATCAGGGACGACCTTAAGAAGAAAAAGATATACGGATCATCGGTTGGTCCCAATCCGGGCCGCGGCGGATATTTGCAGGAGAGCATACAGAAGGCGGAATCAGAGCTTCAGAAGCGATTGCAGTCCATTGAAGGATAGGGCTTCGACTGCACAAGCCTGCAAGGATGCGAATGAAAGCGATGCAAGGTCAAAAATTTTTATTCTGCCATTATAGATAATTCAGCCAATAGTCTTTTATCTTCTCAAAGTTCATCTTAACTTCTTTTTCCCCGGCCACAATCTCTCCATGCCCGCAGAGAAGATATTCGATATCCCTGCTCGATATCTTTTCTATACTTTCTTTAAGCAGGCGTCCGTTTCCGCCGGGCAGATCAGTGCGGCCTATGCTCTGATCAAAAATTAAATCACCAGTGAATAATGCCTTCTTTGCCGGCCAATAAAGGCAAATGGACCCAGGTGAGTGCCCCGGAGTTGCTATGACCTCAAATCTCTCTTCACCGATTACCAAGTCACCTTCTCTCAGGAAAAAATGAGGCTCGGGAATTTCAAAATATTGTCCTGCAAGCTCATTGATAAAACGATGTTCTTTTTCGTTCATGGCAAAAAGAGTCGTTTCATTGAGTCCTTGCACTGCCTCAAGATGATCAGGATGACCGTGTGTGACAATGGCAACATCTATCTCCTCAGGTGATATATTAAGAGCAGCAAGATTCTTGCGCACATAATCAAAGAGGTGTCGATGACCCGGATCTATGATGATTTTCAGTTTGCCATCGATAAGGTAGGTGTTGCAGTTGTTCTGCGTATAAACTCTCCATATGAAGGCATGGAGGCCGTCAAATATTTGCATAAGGTAAATCTTCTGTTATTGCAACTTGGGCAATCGCTTAAAAATTATTTCTCCTCAGAATTCAATACTCAGATTGACCTGTGGCTCAAAGATCTTGCCCAGCGATTCAAAGGCGTCCCTGTACGACGAGTTGAGGAACATGGGGGGAACGGACTTGATAGCATTCAGCTTCTCGTTCTCGATTCCCGTCGATTGGCGTATATCTACCTTCGCCTGATCCATCATTACCTGTGAGAAGAATATCCTCACATTATGAATCTTGAGACCATTCGGAGAACTCCTATCATTTCTTACAGCGGGATCTTGGTCCATAACAATGATCTTATCAGTTTGGATAAGCTCATCCCGTGCCGAACGTATTTCATCAGTGTAAACGCCAATCGCATAGGACCCGAGCTCGATTTTCGTCTTGAACGGTTCCCAAGCACCAGTCATTGCCGAAGCATTCCCTTCAGCGGAGCCTACAACGATCAAAATCAGCAGATACAGTAACCATACATATTTCAAACTATTTGCCTTCTTCATATCCAGCACTACCTTTGCCTATTACGACTGGGGAATCCTCAACTTCTGGTCAACATACAGCAGATCGGCATGTCTCATCTGATTCAGCTTACGCAATTCGCTCACACTCGTGTTACATCGCCTAGCAATCTTATCGAGGCTATCGCCTTTCTTTACCTTGTATACGTATGTCGTGGATTTTTTGCGGGCAGCTTTCTCTGCCTCCCCTGCGTTTGCTTCCGAATACGGTAACTTCACTTTCTTGCCGACATACAGAGGCTCATGCAGCCTCATTTTGTTCAGTTTCAAGAGGACACCGATTGTAGTGTTATTCTCCCTTGCTATTTTATCAAGTGAGTCGCCTTTCTTAACCATGTAAATCCCAGTCACCGGCGACACTACGGGTGGCGGAGTGTCCTCACCTGCGGCGGAGACTTTGACCCCTTCATCGTTCTTCTTATCGGAGACCCCTTTGTCCGGTACTGGAACCTTCAAAGTGCGACCGAAGTATAAAGGACCATTGAGCTTCATATGATTCAGCTTTAAAAGTACACCGATCGACGTATTCCTGTTTTTTGCTATTTTATCAAGTGTATCGCCCCTTTTGACCATGTAGGTCCCTGTCGACGGCGATAACACTGGTGCCGGAGATTTCTCACCTGCCGTTGCGACCTTGATCTCCTCATCTTTCTTATCATCGGAGATTCCTTTGTCGGGCACTGGAACCTTCAAAGTGCGACCGAAGTATAAAGGATCATTGAGCTTCATATGATTCAGTTTCAAAAGCACACCGATCGCCGTATTCCTATTTTTTGCTATTTTATCAAGTGTATCGCCCCTTTTGACCATGTAGGTCCCTGTCGACGGCGACAACACTGGTGGTGGAGATTTCTCACCTGCCATTGAGACTTTCATCTCCTCATCTTTCTTCTCATCAGAGACCTCTTTGTCCGGCGCTGGAACCTTCAAGGTGCGACCGAAGTATAAAGGGTCATCAAGCTTCATATGGTTCAGTTTCAATAACGTATTGATCTTTATGTTATGCTTCCGTGCAATAATGTCAAGAGTATCGCCTTTTATGATAGTATAGTTTGTAGTTTGCAGTGTCTCAAAATCGTCTGTCTTCACCGCTTTGTGGGCCGCTTTTCGTTCATCATCCTTTTGCGTTAGGACAATTTTCGGGGTCGGCGTCGGATGATGTTCCAGGTGTACAGGCATAAATTCCATGACCGAGGCCGCTATGGCCTGTGCAATTTTCGTTTGAAAGTCGCTGCTCCGTAAAAGTTTTTCTTCACCTGGATTTGATATATAGGCCGTCTCGATAAGTATCGACGGAATCTCCGGCAGTTTCAGCACTATGAAAGGTGCCTCCTGGACCTGCCTATATTTCACCTTGCTTACACCGTCGAGATGCCTGATAACACAACTGCCGAAGGTTCTTGACAAGTTGATGGTATTTGTTTGAAACATGTTCAAGATGATGGGATCTGATTCATCGCTACCCTCGCCAGTGGGAGAACCCCCGATTACGTCGGCCATATTTTCATTCCTCGCCAGAAGCCTCGCGGCTTCACTACTCGCACCGCTGAGGGACAGGCAGTAAACAGAGCTACCTCTTGCCTCTCTCTGCCTGAAGGAGTCTGCGTGGATGCTCACGAATAGATCTGCCCCATACTCCCGCGCTATTTTAAGCCTTTTTTTGAAAGGCACGTAGTAGTCCCCATCCCTCGTAAGAAAGGCGCGATAACCTTCTTGCCTGTTTAAGATATCCCTCAGCTTCCTGCCGATCTCGAGAACGATTTTTTTCTCCTGGGTCTTATTCTTCCCCACTGCCCCCGGATCATCACCCCCATGGCCCGGATCGATGACAATAATCTTGCTCTTTGTTAGAACCTTCTCCTCTTCTCTCTTCTTACTTTCCTGTTTTTCCAACTCGGGAAATTCAATATCAATGACGATGCGATCGGGCTTGTCCTGGAATTTTTTCTGTTTGAATACCTTTGTCTCAACGTTTTCATCGAGAGACAAAGCAACTCTGGCAATACCGTCAGGAAGGGGAGTTATCATTATCTTGCTGATCCCCGGCTTGTCCAGGCTAAGTTCATGCGGAAGATCTTCCGTAACACCGGTTTCCTTAAGATCGATGAACAATTTTCCCTCGGCCTTGCTGACTGAGTACGAGACCTCATCGCTCACATCGATAACGACTCTCGTATGATCCGGTGCAGCCCAGTGCCGAATATTGAGGATATCGGCGAGAGCTAACACGCGATCAGCCTGAAAAATCGCAGCCAGCAAGACAAATAAGAAAACATTTCTGTGGATTCGATTCATACGGTTTACCCTATCAAATTTACGCCAATCTACCAGATTTGTCATATGTTTTCAATGTGCTTATACAGGCGGCAAGTCCGAAGGTGATGTCTGTTGCTAACCTTGCTTACAGAGTGAAAATTGTCTCGGGGACTGGTACAGCGCATAGAGGCTAGCCAGGAAAAAGACAAAATCTATTGACAATTTCTTTCCATAATGACATTGCATCAAGAAATACGCAACATGACAAATGCCATGAAGATTAAGGACCTCCTTTCGGGGAAAAAATTTATTCTGTCCTTCGAGGTCTTCCCTCCGAAGAGGGAAGGCAACCTGGAAAGTCTGTATGTCACTATAGGGGAATTGGCGGAGTTAAAACCCGACTTTATCTCCGTGACCTACGGAGCGGGAGGAAGCACGAGAGAGAAGACCATCGAGATCTCCTCCAAGGTGAAGAACAGGTTCAAGCTGGAAGTACTGGCCCATCTCACTTGCGTTCAGTCCACAAGAGATGACATAGCGCGGATTCTCGATTCTCTTGAGGAGCAAAATGTTGAAAACATTCTTGCCTTGAGGGGCGACCCGCCGGAAGGCACGGAGAAATTCACAAAGACAGAGGGCGGGTTTGGATATGCAAACGAACTTGTTCAATTTATCAAGAGTCATGGCGACTTTTCAATAGGTGTGGCCGGTTATCCTGAGGGTCACATTGAGGCGCCCAGCATACAAGTTGACATGAAGAATTTGAAGAGAAAAGTAGATGCAGGCGCGGACTTCATCATCACCCAGCTATTCTTCGCAAACGACTTCTTCTATGGCTTTCGCGACCGCGCCATAGATCTGAAGGTTACTGCCCCAATAATACCCGGCATCTTTCCCATTCTTAACTACAATCAGATCAAAAGGATCGCAGCCCTCGCCGGCGCCAAGATACCAACGGAACTCGCAGAAAGGGTCGAAAAGAACAAGGACAGGCCCGAGGACATTGAAAAATACGGAATAGAACACGCAATCATTCAGGCAGAAGACCTGATTAGAAACGGTGTGGCAGGTTTGCATATCTACTGCATGAACAAAAGTCATCCGGTAAAGACGATCCTAACAGAACTCTCTTTACCCCGCTAACTCATCTAAGAGATGCCACGCCGTATATGACGGGCGATTAGCTCAGTAGGATAGAGCGCTGGTCTCCGGAACCAGAGGCCGCGAGTTCAAGTCTCGCATCGCCCGCCAACGATATCAATGAGTTAGCATGTAATTTTTAAAAAATGATAAAATATTGATAATATTTTCCAACCATATTTCCAACCTCCGGCAAGTACTTCTGAGTACATAATTCTATTTTCTTAACTTTCTTGGAAACGTAGTTATAATTGTAGCTACAATGAAATTTGAATGGGACGAAGATAAGAACGCGGAGAATCTTCGGAAACCTGGATTTGATTTTGCCGATGCATGGAAGGCATTTCATAATCCGGTGATCGTTCGGCATGATGACCGTGTGCATTATGTGAGGAACGATGGATAGGCATTGGCATGATGTCCAATGGAGTTCCCGTCGTTCTTGTTTTCACGGAAAGAGATCGGGAGATGATCCGCATC
>DASRZZ010000108.1:0-10866 GCA_035685925.1 Syntrophales bacterium
GCAGAGGTCATCAAGATTGAACGGCCCGGAACGGGAGATGATAGCCGTGGCTTCGGATTGAGAATCGACGGGGTAAGCGTTTTTTACATGGCTCACAACCGGGGGAAAAAATCCCTCGCCTTGGATACAAAGAAACCTGAGGCGATAGCTATCCTACGCAAACTGGTAACCAAGGTAGATGTCGTCGTGGAAAGTTTCCGGCCCGGTGTCATCGCCAAAATGGGCTTTGGATACGAGGAGCTAAAAAAAATTAATCCCAGCATTATCATGTGCTCTGTTTCAGCATTCGGTCAGACAGGTCCATACAGTCAATGGCCCGGTTACGACATCATATCACAAGGAGTCAGCGGTATCATGTCCGTAACAGGTGCTGAAGACGGGCCTCCCACGAAGGTGGGTCCTTCCATCGGCGATTATGTCACAGGTTTTAACGCCTTCGGAGCAATTGCAGGGGCTCTGTACTATCGTTCCAAATCAGGCAAGGGCCAGTATATAGACACCTGCCTTGTGGATTGTCTGATTGCAGCGAATGACTATGCAGATTACGCATTCAATGGGTTCGAGGTGAAACGCACTGGAAATCACCATGGCCTCTTCGCTCCGTACGGAGTGTACAATGGAAACGGCGGGAACATCATCATAGGGATTCTGAATCAGAAACTCTGGAACACCATGTGCGGCATTATTAACCATCCAGAGATGATCGACAATCCGAAGTACGATGACCCGGGCAAGCGCAGGCAGGTCCTTCCGGAAATTATTGGAGCGATAGAACCCTGGCTGAAAAGTTTCTCCGATATCGATGAGCCGTTCAGTATTCTGAAGGAAAAGGGCATCCCATGCACCAAGGTCTACACTCTCAAAGACCTCTTGACTGATCCTCATATTCTAAGCCGCGACATGGTTCCAGACATGGATGTGCCCTATCTCTCATCCGGCAAAATGAAAACCAAAGGAATCCAGATCAAGTTTGCTGAAAATCCGGGTGTTCTCGGAAGCCCTCCCCAGGTGGGGGAACACCAGAAGGAGATTCTTAACATGATAGGATACGACGATAAGGAAATTCAGGCTTTGAAAGAAAAAGGGGTATTCTAAAAGGAGGAGAAAATTATGGAAGTATTAGGTATCGTTGCAAGCTTATTTCTGCTGATGTTCATGGCGTATCGTGGATTTTCCGTAATCTTTTTTGCACCTGTATTTGCTCTGTTAGCCGCAGTCTTACAGGGGTTGCCGATAATGCCCTCGTACACGGAGCTCTTCATGGGCAAGGCTGTGGGTTTCATAAAATCTTTTTTCCCTGTGTTTATGCTCGGAGCGGTTTTTGGAAAGATAATGGAGGATACTTTACTGGCAAAAGGGATAGCTCATGCCATCATTACCAAATTAGGCCCGCGACATGCCATGTTGTCCGTAGTCTTGACGGGCGGCATTTTAACGTATGGCGGCGTAAATGTCTTTATAGTTATTTTCGCTGTCTATGGCCTTGCGGCAGTAGTTTTTAAGGAAGCCAATATTCCCAAAAGATTGCTGCCCGGCACATGTACGCTCGGCTTTTTTACGTTTTCCATGGATGCGTTTCCAGGAACACCACAGATCCAGAACATTATTCCTACGACCTTTTATGGAACGACGACCTTCGCCGCACCCATTGCCGGTTTGTTTGGCGGCACAATGATATTTATTTGCGGTATGCTTTACCTCGAATGGCGGAGAAAGAAGGCGGCTGAAAGAGGAGAAGGTTATGGTGATCATACTTTGAATGAACCAATCGCCAGTATTGATGAGAGAGTATTGCCCAAATGGTATGTAGCTATACTGCCGCTGCTGTTTGTTCTCATCCTAAACTACATTATGTCACGTGTGATCACATGGGATCCCGCTCTGCTTGAGCGATTCACCGACATGAAACTTCCCTTGTTTGCCCCGTCTGTGAAAAATGTTATGGGAATATGGGCGTTAATCATTGGTGTCACCGGCGGTATCGTCCTGGCATTGGCTCTGGGATATAAAAATTTGCCTAAGAAAGACGGCCTGCAGAAAGCTATCAATGTCGGCGCAATCGGATCACTTTTAGCAATCATGAATACGGCCTCAGAAGTGGGCTACGGCAATGTTATCGCCGCACTGCCCGGCTTTAAAACGATAGCCAGTGGTGTGATGAGCATACACATAGGTGGAACACCGCTTGTATCGGAAGCAATCGGTGTAACAACACTTGCCGGGATTACGGGTTCTGCATCTGGCGGCATGGCGATTGCACTCTCACTTATGGCCAAAGACTGGCTTGCCTGGGCCAACTCTATAGGACTATCACCGGAAATACTGCACCGTGTTGCCTCGATGGCCTCGGGCGGGATGGACAGTTTGCCCCATAACGGTGCTGTCATTACACTGCTGGCGGTCTGTGGATTGACACACAGGCAGTCCTATATAGATATCGGGGCGATTACCTTAATCAAGACGTGCATGGTCTTTGTAGTTATCGCTCTTTATCTTATCACGGGCATTTACTAAGATCCTAGAATAGGTATTGTTGCGCCTTGTTGATCCTGGGGTGTTGCATCCTCATCGATGCCATCCCGGGATTACTATTTGCAAGTATTAAAACAAAAGCACTTTTTGTTATCAGGAGTCTTTTCATTGGAGGAAGCCGATTATGGAAGAGGTCAAATTCAAAGTCAAGAATATGGAGTGTAAATCCTGTGCGAATGCGATTGAGAAGAAATTGAAATCTCTGACGGGAGTCAAGGCCATTGACATCGACCTTCGGAATAAGATAATCAAAATACAGCATGACAATCCCAATCTCTGCCAGGATGTCCTCACCTGCGCCGTGGAAGACATGGGCTACGAGGTGCAGGCAATATAGATCGGCCTGAAGTGCGTTAGAGAACTGCACTGGGCGAGCCTGCACTTTATGCATGTCAGAATAAGGACGAATCAGTGAAGAAGAAGTTTGGTACAGCAGCTATAGCGATGTTCCTGCTCCTGGGTCTGCGCTTCTTCAGCCAGATCGAATCGCTCATGACTTCCTTCAATCCCGGCGCGCTCATCATGTTCTGTATTTATCTGGCAGCGATTGTCGGCATATACAAAAGGAAGCCATGGGGTGATATTCTTTGCGCCGTCGTCGGCGTTACAGATATTGCAACTACGCTCATGTACACGCAAGGAGCAAACCGGGTCGGGGCGGTGGCCGTCGACTCGTTGATGATCTATCTGGCCTTTGAGGATTACAAGAATATTAAGACGAGCAAGGAACCAGGAGAAGCGAATACTACAGATTCGGGAATCGGCGATAATAGTTAATCTTAAAATCTAACGACCGCGGAGGCAAATGCATTCCGGTCCTGTTCGATCTTCAGCGGGGAGGATAGATAAAATGGTCTTGAACTTGGATGCAATTGGCAAAAAAATTGGGCCCATAACCAGGACCTATACCTGGCGAGACGTTATAATTTATGCGCTAGGCATTGGATCGGGGTTTGGCGAGCTCAGCTACGTTTATGAAAAAGACTTGAAAGTGATCCCCACTTTTTCGATAGCATCGATTGTGCAATTTTTCTTCGAGGCCTCCAGCTTGGCAAACGTGAACCTATCCGGCGTCCTTCATGGTGGCCAGGAACTGATATTTCACCATCCCATCCCCACATCGGGAACCATGACTACCGAGGGCAGTATTACCCACTTTTACGACAAGAAGGAAAAGGGCGCCATCATCATCGGTGAAAGTGACACCTATCATTCAAATGGGGAGAAGCTCTTCACCGCTATTTTTAATATCTTCAGCCGACTCGACGGAGGTTTTGGTGGCGAGGATGCCCCTTTGCGAACAGCATCGATTCCGGAAAGAAAAGCGGATATGGTCGTGGTGGCCCTGCCTTCTCCTGACCAACCACTGCTTTACCGTCTTTCCGGCGATATCTTTGCGCTTCACGTTGATTCAGAATTTGCCAGAATAGCGGGCTTTAAAGGGCCCATTATGCACGGCTTGTGCACGCTCGGTTATGCCTGCCGTGCCCTCATGGCGAGTTTAGTTCCCGGAATGCCTGAAATGGTCCGGCGGTTAAACTGCCGTTTTACACGACCTCTTTATCCCGGCAACCCGATTGAAACCCACATCTGGAAGACAGAGGAGGGGAAGGCCGTCTGGAGAACGAAAAATACAAAAACCGGGGAGACAGTCATCGACGTCGGCGAATTTGAATACGGAGAAATTCCGAAAAATTGATTTTCAAGCTTCTTGAGGCAATATGAACACTAGTCGACCTGCATAACAATACGTAGCAAAAGCTCATCCGACTTTAAGATGGGGAGAGTATTTTCACAAAATCCAGTTTAAAGAGACCTTTCTTGATTTTTCGTGTATTGTGGAAGGGGAAAGTAAGATGTACGCCGGTCTGGTATGGGTCGTTTGGCAACGATGCGATTTGTCGGTAATTCATAGGGATTGGTCCTGAAGCGATCAGAAGGAGGTGCGATTTATGTTTTTTGAAGAGATTGAAGTAGGCGAGACTTACAAGGCAGAGGTGACGAAGCCGATCACCGGTACTGAAATCGATCTCGTCGCCCAAATGTCGGGGATGGATCTTCCCGGCTTTTTGGATGCCGAGTTCGCCAGGAGCAAGGGGTTCAAAGACAGAATCACTCCCGGAGTCTACATTATGGCGTGCATGTTCGGGCTCATGGCCAAACAAGGGTTTTTGTCGGATGCTGTATTCGTAGGTGCAACAGACATTGCTTTCAAGTTCCCGGTTTTCCCAGGAGATAGACTTTCGGCAGAGGTACACGTTTTGAGCAAGAAAGAGGGAAAAAGAGGCGGAGGCCCTGCAGCGTATAAGTGGACGGTGAAGAATCAGGAAGGAAAACTCATTGCAGAAGGGGTGAATACCTGAATTTTCCCGGGCAAATCATCTGTAGGATGAGTGAAAAAATTTCATAGCCATCGTCTTCTCATGTTGTAAATGTATTTATACTTTAAGAGAGACTACTAACGCGGAATATATAAAAAGTTTCAGGCGTGCATGTCCGATCTTACGCAAAGCGCCCATCCGGGTTAAGGCTTAAGCAAAAAATAAAAGGAGATGAGAAATGCGACGAGTTGCGGTACTTGGTACCGGCCATACAAAGTTTATGTTTAATTCACCGAAATCAGAAGTGGAGATGCTGGCGGAAGCTTCGATGGATGCCATCGCCGAGTCAAACCTGAAGTCCAGGGATATACAGGCGATCTTCTGTGGCAATGTCCTTGGGGATTTCTCTGAGGGGCAGGGGATGGTGCAATCATACCTGGCGGATGATATCGGATGTTTTCACGTTCCGGCCAGCAGGTTTGAAGGCGCATGTGCTTCGGCAACAATGGCAATCAGGGATGCCTTCATGTGGGTTGCATCGGGCTTCTATGACATAGTCCTCGTGGGCGGAACAGAAAAGGCGACTGCCATGGGAACGGCACTGGCAACCAGGACATTCGCCATGTTCGGGGACAGTCGCTATGAATATCCCGCCGGTTTCACATTCCCCGGGGTCTTCGGTATGCTGGCTCACCTGTATTCGGACAAATACAAAGTGCCATTGAAGAAACTCAAAGAACAAATGGCCCTGGTGTCTGTCCAGTCTCACTATTACGGTAAGAACAATCCCCATGCGCAGTTTCAGAAAGACATCACTGTGGACCAGGTATTGAAAGGCTTCATGGTGACCTCGCCACTGCAATTGCTGGACTGTTGTCCCTTCTCCGACGGGGCTGCTGCACTTGTTCTTGCTTCAGAGGATGTGGCGAAGAAACACGTTGCCAAACCGGTTTACATAGTTGGGGTGGGGCAGTCTTCTTCGGGAAAGATAAGTTCCCAGTACAAGTATCTGCCTCGATTACGAGCAAGGGAGATAGCTGTAAAGCAGGCATATGATATGGCTGGGCTTGGTCCAGAGGACATTGACGTTTGTGAGCTCCACGACTGTTTCAGCATCGCCAGTATTATTGCGGTCGAAAGCCTAGGCTTCGCAGAATTTGGAAAGGGCGGAGAGCTCTGGGAAGAAGGTGAGGCCAAGATCGGAGGAAAAATTCCTATTAATATCTCCGGAGGCCTGAAATCTAAGGGGCATCCGATTGGCGCCACAGGCGCCTCACAGGCCTGTGAAATCACGCACCAACTAAGAGAAGAATTAAGAGATCAGGAAAGACAGGTGGAAGGTGCGAAGGTGGGTCTCGTGGATACACTCGGCGGGGACGGAACGATCATCAACATTATCTTCAAGATTGACTGAAGGAGATCATTCTATGGAATATAAACTAGATTTTAGGAAATACAGCGATGCCCTTTCGAAAAACAGGTTGCTTGGGCTGCGGTGTAATGAGTGTTCTCAATATACGTGTCCCCCCAAGATGACATGCCAGGAATGTGGGAGCTCCGATCTCGAAATTATTCAATTGAGCGGAAAGGGCGAAATTAGAACCTTTACGCAGACCTTTGTCGCGCCTCAGGGGCGGGAATGTGAAGCCCCGTACACTGTTGTTCTTGTTGAACTGGACGAGGGTCCGTGGATTGCTGGAAATCTGATCGATATTAGTCCTGGTGGAGTTAATATGAAATTGATCGGGAAAAAAGTGAAATTGGGGCATAAAATATTTCCTGGAGATCAGTATTCTGCAGGTCCGGCGGCCCGGCCCGTTTTTAGTTTTGTAGAGGGAAAATGATATGAATCTGAGTCTGACGGAAGAACAGCACCAACCAACCAGCGACCATATTTGAAGCCCCTTGGTAAGCGACATATTGCAAATTATAACCCTTTCTGCTAAATGCTTTCTGCATCTCACCTGATATCAGAATGGGCACATACTCGTTGATATCAAGATTGCTGCTTACCTCTTAGGTCTCTACGGAAAAAGGTGATCGCCATCAAGAAACCAGAACCCAAATCGAAAAAGAATGCCGGTACCCGTCAAAGAGGTCGATATCACGGCTGAAGGTGACGAGTATGTCGATATCACTCTTCTTTCGCTGTTTCTCCCTAACGTATGAGCCAAACAAGCCGAGCCGCTGGACTCCGTAAAGGGATTCCATATCGGGCTTGCTGTTTCTGATGATTCCATTATTTCTTGCTTTCCCATAATTGCTCACCTGTAACATTAGATACTAAAAGCGTGAAAAGAGGAGACTGATTTATTTTTCCATCCGGCAGTCTGTAAACAGTTCCATCGGCCTTCATTAATCAACACAGGATCACTGATAACCGTTTGTAATGTGGCATAAGCAATTGAATTCATTAAGTTAATGTTACAGGGAGGAGAAAGCAAACCACGGATATATAACTGTCCGAGCTAATGATTCTTGTTCTGCTGTAATAAATGAATGGAGTAATTTACAAAAACAGCTACTATTTTAAGAACTACACCGCCAATTTTCCAACACTTGATTTACCTTAGCCGAAATGATTCTTCTGGCATCATATCGTTCAATTCCACGCATAAGAAGCTCATCATATTCTGTTTCCGCATGTCTGATATGTGCTGCCACAGCAATGGTTATAGCTTCCTCATCGAATCTTTTCGCTTCTCTCGAACGCCCGATTCTCCCGCTGTGCTTCAGACAGGCATGCTCTGCAATTTTAACCTCCAGACCGGACGGAATGTAAGGATAATATCGCTTTATCTGTTCGCCATATTCTCTCACATATTCTTTATCCATGAGGGCGCGTCTTTCTGTCTCGCGGATTCTCCTTCGCTCTCTCATCTCCGCATCAGCCAGGCACTCCACCTCCGCCTGTACCACTGCACTTTCCTCAATTAACAACCCCTTTCTCTCATATCGTTTCCGTGCCTTTGACCATTTTAAAACAACCGCATGTAATTTAGAGTGCTTCTTAGATCTCTTGGTTAACGCCATATCGCCTGTCGGCAAGAATAGCAGATGGTCCAGGTCTGCACAGTCCAGGCATAAAACCCCTTTATCTTTTGCAAGGGTAATCCATGCTTTTGAGCCAAGTTCTTTACCACACTCAGAACATGTTGATTCTCTGGATGTGATAAAGACCAATATGTCGCTGTCACTTGTTTTCATTATTTCTTCATCTTCACTTTTCTTACCATTCCTCACCCATTATTGCAATCGGCTGTATGCTTCATAGATTCATATCTGCAGCTTTATGGGATCCGTGATTACCGATTTAAATGTCGTATGGTTGGGAAAAATTAAAGATCCAACATTACGGGAAGCAACGCGGCAATCTATGCCCTTGAAAAATCTTTGCTGTCTCGACATCCATGTATTTTATAAACCCAAAGACCTCTTTGTTTCAAAGGGTAATGTTGGATGATCCTATTTCCCATACAGGATGTCCATCCGCCGGATCGCTTCTGAGTCTGTTATCTTACCGAGATAGACTTGGGCGGTCTTCAAGTTCTGGTGACGCAAGATTACTTTTGTTACTGCTTCCAGGGGGACACTTTTTCTGCTGGCATAAGTCGCCGAATATCTCCAGAGGTAATGGGGTGAAATATGGACATTCAGTTCGACTCCCAGTCCTCTGATAAGGGATCTTGCTGTTGAATAGCACAAGACAGGAATATGTGATCCTCCACGAAAAGAGCTTCCTGTTTGGTGTGCTTTACTAGCTTTCTTGATACGGTTTTTCTGGCATTTCTGCCATATCCGCCTCATTATCTGATTTTGGTTCCCGAAGGGTGATATATGCAATAGTCACCAACAAAGTCTCAGATTTCGGTTAAGTAATAAACTGAGTATTACCATTTGAACTGTAGTGTCTTAAGTTGCTGTAAATGTCGTAATAGTGGACCATCTATTCTTCACTTTTAAGCACTCTCAGACACATATGGCGGCCAAGCATTCGAAGGCATCGAAGACCTTGGTCGACTTGCCGTCCTTAGACGTATAGACGACCTTCCCTCCTGATCCAGGTACTGCATGCGCTCCTAGGAGAATGAAGCCCGGATGATATAGCGTGCCAGCTTTTCCAGCTCCAGAGGAGGGGCGACCCGGAACATGCCTTTGCCGCAGTAAAAGCAGCCGTCGGTGACGATAACGTGAGTATGAGGTGAAAATCCAAGAAACTCGCCAAAGGTCTGTACGGCGATTATGACGCCGGGAATGGGATTCCTGTCAGGTACAGCCTCCTGAAGGAAGACCTTCGGAGATTCCCAGGCGCAGCGGCTCGGATCGGAAAGCAGAAAGCGATCATATAGAAAATACCGGCACAGGATCTTCGGGATGGTTAAAGTAAAATGACGATGAGGAATCTTTAAATTCGACCACACGCTGCTGATGACATGGCGGACAGAAGCGTCAGCTTTTATTGTGTTGAAATTATTTCTATATTTTTATAGGTTAGAGGCGCTGCACATTTTATGAAGAGGGTAAACACACTATGAAAACGGTGGGAAGGAATGATCCGTGTCCCTGTGGGAGCGGTAAGAAATACAAGAAGTGCTGTCTTATGAAGGAAAGTATACAGACAGGCACACGTCTGCTGCTTGTGAAAACATCTGAAGAGTTGATTCCTGAAATACTGCAATATGCTGTGGACAAATATGGAGAAGAAATCTTCGATGAAGCGTGGGATGAGTTTGGCGGCAATGAACAGGAGTTCTGTTTTGAAGACAGCCCGTATAGAGAAATGTTTATACGCTGGCTTTTGTTTCTCTGGATCCCCGATGAATATCTGACTGATGAGGAAGATGTTGTCTACCCCTCCCCATACACCATAGGCGCACAATTTCTTAATAAAAAAAGAAGTAGGCTGGATTCTCTGTCTGCAAAATATCTGGAGGCAGCCCTTGCGGATCCGTTGAGCTTCTGGCAGGTAGAAGCCGTTGAGCCGGGGAGAGGGATTATGGCCAGGGACCTTCTTCTGGGAAGGGAGCGATTTGTTGAAGATGTATCCTCCTCCCACACCTTGCATAAGTGGGATATTCTTTTCGCGAGTACAATGACGGTTGACGGAGTTTGCGTATTTAATATTGTGGCACCGTTTTCTCTTCCCGCCAGAGTTGCTGGCCATGTTCTAAATGAACCTTATACAGACTTCGACAAATTCGAGGAAAGCGAGGCAATTCATAGGCTGTTCGACTACGACTATGACCTTATCTGGTTGTACCAGGATATGCTGGACGAGCTATCCAACCCATTGATGCCAGAATTACGCAATACCGACGGGGAAGTGATGGTATTTACGAACTCAATTTACGAGTTTAATCCCTCTGATCGCTCTGCTATCATAGAAGGCATGTTAAGAATAACGAAATTCGAGTGTGAACCGGGAAAGAGAAAAGGCACGTCTCATTTTACCTGGATCGAACAATCGACTCACCAATCTTTACTAGAGAATGTTTCAAAAGGAATCATCAAGGTCAGGAAAAAATATATAGAAACAGAGTGCAACAGCACGGACCGGGATAACCTGTTGCGCCACAAGCTGGAAAGTGGCCTTTCAGGCTTGATAAGTCATAAAAAGACATCCTGCAAGTATCCATCGGAAATAGCGGGTCCCGGAAAAACAGCCGCGTCAGGCAGGCGGAAGGCGCCGGACGTGCTCAACCTGGAGGAGTTACCGGAGGGAGTTCAGGCCAGCATTAAAGAACGTATGGAAAAGATGCACATGAAATGGGCGGATACGCCTGTGCCCGCTCTTGGCAATCGGACACCGCGGGAGGCAGTCAAGGAACCCGAAGGTAAAGAGATGGTTATTCGCCTGATAAATGAATGGGAAAACATGCAATCCAGGATGAAGGATCGGCAGTTTGTCTTTGACTTCAATAAATTGAGAAGTTCATTAGCATTACCGCCGGAATAACAGGAACCGGGACTCCAATAAATAATGGACTAAATCTTGGTCAGACAATATTCATTG
>DASRZZ010000109.1:0-5568 GCA_035685925.1 Syntrophales bacterium
GTCTGCTGGTACCACTTCTGCCCTTCTGGATTTATCCCGGCAGCTTTCCAGATGGCCTTTTCCTTCGCATGTGTTCCCGAGTTATCCCCCCGCGACATAAAGACGGCATTGGCCGCCGCTATCTTCCTGAAGGCTTCGATAGAGGACTTTGACCCCTTGATCCCTGCCGGGTCTGTCTTCGGGCCTACAATAATAAAATCATTATGCATAACGAGCCTTCTATTGACGCCATAACCCTCCGCAATGAATTTCTTCTCTGCATCAGGCGAATGGACCAAGAGCACATCCGCTTCTCCCTTCTGACCCATGGCCATAGCCTGGCCGGAACCAACGGCGATTGTCTTGACAAAATAGCCGGTCTTTTTTTCAAAAATCGGCAAAAGAACGTCCAAAAGGCCCGAGTCCTGGGTACTTGTGGTTGTTGCAAGTATAATATTTTTGTGCTGAGGCTGCGCGGCAATTGCTGGCAACGCGCAGAATACGACGGACATGACGGATATGATCAGTGCGATCGAGCCAATGCGGTTAAGTCTTTTCATCATTTTGCCTCCTGATAAACAGCATTATTTTTAGTTGAATTTCACAGCTATTTCTTCCCGTGCTCTTTCACCCATTCTTTTGAATTTGGAAAAAATAAAGGGGCTCCGAATTTGTCTTTGCCGAAATCACGGATGATTTTCTGACCTTTCTCCGGCGAGGTGAGCCATGCGACAAAGGTTTGGACGTCCTTCTCATTCACCCTCGGAAATTTTTTCGCATTAACCGGTATGAGGGAAATATAATTCAGCAATGCCTCATCCCTTTCGACGAGAATGACAAGTTTGATTTGATTCCTCAGGGAGAGATAAGTCGCCCTGTCCATCACCGTATAAGCCTGCTGCTGGTCTGTGTAACGGAGGGTTGCGACGTTTCCCTCCGCTCCCTTTTCATAGATCTTATACCAGGCGCCGGACGGTTTGATCCCTGCCTTCGCCCAGAGTTCCATTTCCGCAACATGGGTGCCTGATCTGTCTCCACGGCTTATGAACGCAGCACCTCTCTCAGAAATTTTTCTGAGGGCCTCTATTGCGGTCTTCAAACCCTTAATGCCTGCCGGATCATTTTCCGGACCGACGATGACAAAATCGTTGTACATCAGGGGAATTCTCTCCGTTCCGAAACCATCCCTGATGAATTTCTCTTCGAGGGATTTTGCATGCACCATAACCAGGTCAACGTTCCCTTTCTCTGCGATCTTCAGAGCTGCCCCTGTCCCGGCACCCACATGCCGCACGCGGATTCCCGTATCCTTCTCGAATTGATCTTCCAGGGCGCTTACAATACCTGCATCAATGGGCCCGATCGTGCTAGCCATCAGGATAAACCTCCCGGTTTGAGCCATGGACGATACCGAAAAAACCACGGTCAGGCAGAAGATCCAGACGCATAGCCACTTATTTATCTGAAATCCTTTTTTCATAGACATCTCTCTTTCAGTAAATCATATTGTTGAATACAAAACTTTTCCTGAGTCTTTGAAATTGTACCCGCCCAGTCTTTCAACGCGCTTCCGAAAATCCCTTGACTTGAGAACTCCAATAAGGGCCTGGACCCCTTTAGTAAAAAATGTTGATTGATCGAGTATCATATCGAAGTTCTCGAAGGTAATAGGAATAAACGAAAGTCCCAGGAGCTTAGCTACTACTGCCGTGGCTATACCTGTGTCAGCCTCCTTTGACATGACAGCAAGACCCACTTCGAAGTGCGTAAAGACCTCCGTGTCATAGCCGGAGATATGACGGGTCGAAATGCCCAGTTTGTCTATATGGTAATCAAGAAGGACCCGTGTTCCAGATCCCTTCTGCCGGTTCACAATTCTCACTCCTTTTTTCACCAGATCGGCGAAACCACTGATACGCAGGGGGTTATCTTGATTCGCGATCAAACCCAATTCCCTGTGAAAGAGATTGACTATTACAGCTTTTATATCGGGCAGATAGGTAGAAACATAAGGAACATTGTACTGGCCGCTTTTTGCGTCAAAGAGATGGGACCAGGCGATATCGGTCAGACCTCTATTAAGGGCCTTGAGTCCATCTGTGCTACCTGTATTCGCGGAAAAGATGTGAAAATCGGGATGACGCTTTTTTACATATGTCAGAAGCATGTCGAGGATGGGGTCGTTACTTCCAGATGCAAGGAGTCCCCCTTCTAGCCGCCTGCTCTTCTGTCTTGCCTCTTTGAGTCCCTGCATCGCATCCGTTTCAATCCATTCATCAATCAATCTCTTGGGGAAAATCCACTTCCCGGTGACTCTTGTGGCCGGAATTCTTCCGGCTTTAATGAGGGCGTATACCTGTTTTTCATGAATATCGAGGTACTGGGCCACTTCCTTGGTGTTCATCACGTCCTCTGACATAGCCCCCCCTTGATGAAAAAATTGAACATCATGTGTAAAATTAATTCAACCATTCGCGGAGGTCAAGGTAATTTAGGTAACAACAAAAAGCCCCGTGGGTCAACCGGGGCTCTTTGGGATTTAAAGGATTAGACTGCAAGCAGATTAGAAGGCTAGTGTCAGCTTGTGCGTAAGGAGATAGTCATTATCAATCTGGGCGCTTGCATTACTGCCCTTAAAGGCATCGCCTGCCCAGAGGTAGGCAAAACCCACCATGTAGGACAGATTGTCATAGATCTTGTAGGTGGCGCTGATATCAAATTCGTTACCGATGTTTTTGGAGATCTGGTTAACCACAACATTCTGGTCCATGTTTGCCATGGTGAAACTCGCCTTGACATTAAGTTTCGGTATAGGCCTGATGCCGGCGAAGATCTGTACTGCCCCTACGTTGTCCGAATTGTATGTACCCGCAGTGGTCATACCATTCTGACCACCCAACACACCGTTCCACCTGCCGAGATCGTAGTTCCAGAGAATCAGACAGGGCTGAAAGTCCGTACCTATCGTGGCTCCACCCTCATTCTTGTCGGTTGTACCTATGTCATCACCCGATGCATAGAATGCGAGGGCACCTACGTATGCCGGGGCGAGATCAACACTGGCCATGACATATCCACGCCAGCCTGATATGGTCCGGTTGACGCCAACACTGTTGTAGTCTTTATCCTTACCCGTGATAACACCAAATTCGCTCTCGACATAGACAATGCCTAATTGTGCCTTGACATACGGCGCGAACAGCCAGTAGTCTGCCATATACCCGGTAGCAGGATTATCAGCAGTGGTGGTATTACGGTAATAGTATATCTGCAAACCTGCGTCTCCGTTGTTCCACCTGTATCCGCCAAGGGCAGAATACTTCTCATAGTCATGGTCCGTGACGTAGCTGGCAACCCCTACATTACCGGCAGGACCGGCGGGGCTGTAGTACTTGCTTCCTTCGACCTTATCCCAGCGGGCTCCCCAAAACCATGGCCCTGTCGTCATATCCCACTTGACCCTATTGCCGTAGGACTGTTCGCCTGTGTCGCCAAAGCTTGTACCCCATAAGCCCTGAGTTTGATAACCTACCATCAAGGTGCCAAATCCGCCCGGTACGTTGAAGGTTACATATGCGTGGGTGAACTTGATATTTTGAGATTCGGCATCATTACCGTTAAGATTGGTTGCGGTCGGCGTTGTGGAACGGGCAGCACCCCATATCTTCTCCAGCGCATCAAACCTGGTTGTAAATTTCAGGCCTTCCTGGATCTGGAAATCTGTCTGAACCCTCAGCCTCTGCCAGACATTGGATACTGATGCGCCGCCGTTCGACAGCAGCGCGCGGTTGTTGTCATAGTACCCCTGTGCCACGTAAGAACCGCTGAACTTTACGTCCGCCGCAAATACAGGCAAGACGAATGCCACGCTCAACACACTTAACATTAAAACGACGAAACCCTTTCTCATCTTCTCCTCCTTTCCTTTTATTTATGATCCTCCCGGGCATGATCGTGGAAGATCACTTATATCTTGCTCCAAAATAGCCTCGGATTATTACACGTACATGAGTGCATTTAGAAGGTTCTGTCAATTCAACTTCCCCTATGAAAACCAGACCCAGAAAGATATACTTGTTCAGTCTCTTTTATGAGAATCTCTATCGTTTTTCTGAGATTGCGATGCATGATCATTTATGTATTGATATATTGCTCATGCAGTATGATACACGAAGTTGAGGCAGTTGCAAGACAAAAAATTACAAATTCGTACAAATTCTCATTTTTACCAATAATTCATCAAATTGCACACTCAATCATCTTTACAAACTTCTCAAACCCTTCCCGGTTGTTATACAGCTTCGTACAGCTGCCCAATACGTTGCCATCCTTGTTCATAAATCCCACTGCATTGAATGCCTTGCCAACATCCACCCCGACTATCAGGGTCGTCTTACTGATCCTTTGACGCCTTGCTGCCTGCCTGTTATAATCTCTATAGTAAGCTGAAATCTACAATTCTACCGGTTGGGTGATTTTGAAAAATCGCAAAATGTATTTTTTGTTCACTTCTTCCTCTTGTTTTTCCAATTTTGCCCATCGCTGCACCATTTCAAACACTAATCTTCATTTTAGTATTGAAAATCAGGGCTATTTACAGAGGCAAATTTCTTCTCTCAATTTGCTCTTGACAAATAGATATTTCTTTATTATGGAACGCTTTAAGAATTGTTATAAATAAAAAGCGAATGCACGTGGATTAGCGGAAGAGGGGTTTAAAGCCCCCGCTGCCCCGTAGCCGTGAAGGGAACGAAAACCCGAAGAGCCACTGTCATGATCAGTTAGTGATGGGAAGGCGGGTGAGTAGGTAGCCCGAAGCCGGAAGACCAGTCCATCGTGATTGTCCTCGCGGGAGGGACATTGCTTAGATATTACTTCCTACCTATTATTATTCTTTCCTCTGTATCAATCTTAGCATCATTCTATTGTGACAGAATTATCCTCTTGCGTGACGCTCATATTCGCTGCGCGGAAAGTCCTGACGAAGTAATTGACGAATCAAACATTAAAGAAGTTCATGAAACGAATGTGACAGTCGAGAGAAATCCGGTGACCGGTCAGCCACGGGTCACCCTTTTAAGTTCACATGCATCAGAGGGAGGAAGCCGGTCGGAATCCGGCGCTGCCCCGCAACTGTAAGCGGAACGAAATCCACACGGTGCCACTGGTCTTCCATATAAGGAAGACCGGGAAGGCGTGGAGAGTAGGAGAACTCCGCAAGCCAGGAAACTCTTCTGATGGACCAATTAACTTTATTCCCGAGGGGGAAAGGAGCAAGTCAAAATCAATACAGTTTCAAGATTAATCGTCGTACTCACAGTTCTCTTTTCAGTCATTGCTTCCAGCCGTTTCACGCTTGCAGCGCGGCAGGAAAGTCCCCAGGAAACCACTACTCAGATGGAAGAGGTAGTCGTCACCGCGACACGGGATACGGAAGAGATTCGAAACGTTCCTGCAAATGTCTCTGTCATCACGGCCAAGGACATCGAAAAATCAGGGGCAACTACCATTCCAGAAGTTCTGGATAAACTGGAGAGCATTCAATTTCGGAGTTACAGCGGCAATTCCTCTCAATCTGTCATAGATCTT
>DASRZZ010000110.1:0-8360 GCA_035685925.1 Syntrophales bacterium
GAAGGATCTTATCTATAGGATGTCGGTTTCCGCGACACAGCAGAATTATGTAAACGCCGGAAAAGCAGAAAGCAAAGGTATTATGCTTGAGCTTGAGCAACGCTTTGACAAATTGCTCAGGCTGTTTGCCAACTACACCTACACGGACGCCAGAATAAAGGAAAACAGCGCATCGCCTTTATCGGTGGACAAGAGATTGATCAATCTACCGGATACTATGGTCAACGCAGGTGTTGAGTGCGAAATGGGGCGTTTCATGGGAGCTGTCACTGGCAGATATGTGGGCAAGCGTTACAGCGACGACCAGAACAGGGATACGATAAACGGTGTCTATACGTCGTACGATCCTGCTTTCACAGCAGACATGAAGGTTTCATATAAATTGACCAAATTTGCCACGCTGTCAGCTTCTGTTGATAATATTTTCGATAACTCTTACTTCAGCTATTATCGGGCGCCGGGCAGATCATGGTTCGGCGAACTAGCGTTGAAATTTTAGTCTATTGACTATGGAGAGACTTTTGGTTGCTAGCGAGATTCACTTAATATGATTACCATTGACTCCTTCAGCTTTACCTATCCCGGCATGGAAGTTCCTGCCTTGCAGGATATCAGCCTCGGGATTGAATCAGGTGAGGCGGTCTTGGTACGCGGGGCCTCCGGGTCGGGTAAATCGACTTTTCTGTACTGCCTCAATGGCCTGATTCCACACGTCTTCGCCGGATCATCCGTTGGAGTTGTCAGGTTGAATGGTTTTGCGCCATCAGAGGTACCTCTGCGTGAAATCGCCAAGACGGTGGGAACAGTGTTTCAAAACCCGGAAAGTCAGGTCTTCATGATGCGAGTGGAAGACGACGTATCCTTCGGTTGTGAGAACTTGCTTCTTCCCAGAGAAGAGATCATCCGCCGCAGGGATGAATCCCTGCGCTTCATGGGTCTGTGGGATTTGAGGCGGCGTGAGACATTCAAATTGTCAGGAGGACAGAAGCAGCGCCTGGCGATCAGCTCCATCTATGCGATGGGTCCCAAGGTGTTCATGTTTGATGAACCTACGACCGACCTGGACGGATCGGGAAGGCAAGAGTTCAAGAATATAATCCGGAATCTCAAGGACAAAGGGAAGACCATTGTCCTGGTAGAGCACCAGTATGAAGATTATCTTCCTCTTATGGACCGTATCATAACCTTGGAAGGTGGGAGGATAGTAAACAACGGTATGACAACGGAAGTTCCTACACCCGCCAAAGCGACGACTGCGCCGCCAACTCGAAAGGTGATATCTCTGAAAGGAATCCGCTTCAATTACGAGCGGGGGAAAAACGTTCTGGAAAATATAAATATGGAAATCCAAAGAGGAGAGATCGTGGCACTGCGGGGAGACAATGGTTCTGGAAAGACAACTCTCTTGAAGATCCTGGGAGGGATCCTGAAACCAATTGAGGGGCAAATTACGATTCTGGACATCCCTGCGCCAACGCTTGAATCTTTGGTAGGTCGTGTCGGCTTCCTTTTCCAGAACCCCGACGAGCAACTTTTTGCACAGACGGTGGAGGAGGAGATCTCTTTTGGCTTTTCCCGTCTCGGGAATAATGAGGGATCAGATCGTTATCTGGACATTGCAGGGCTCAACACGCTCAGGCACCGTCATCCTCAGACTCTTTCTCGGGGTCAGAGGCAGATATTGGCCGTGGTGTCTGTCATGGCTATGGAGCCAGGAATACTGATTCTTGACGAACCAACAACCGGCTTGGACAGTGGCAGCTGGCATAAGCTCTTTTCTGTTCTATATGACTATGCCGATCAGGGAGGCACTGTCATTTTCTCAACACATAATGAACATGCTGCTGCAATGTCATATCGTCAGATTGTCCTGAACGAGGGTAGGATTATAAGCGATGAAATATCTCGATAAGGAAACATTCCTACACCGACTGGACCCGCGGTCGAAGATCGTCATGGGCTTGATGGGAGCCATTCTCATAGTTGTCCTTAAGACGCCGATAGCCTTGTTTCTCTTGTTTCTAACTGTCTTGACCATTTTCGCGTTGCTTCGTCCGGCAAGGCGAACCTGCCGGACGATAATCGTGCTCATGGCGACAGCTTTCTGCTTTACAATGATATCTCAAGGTTTTTTCTACGCCCTCGAACCTCGCACAGCCATCATGACGTTTCTTACACCTGAGTCGGGCATGATGGGAAGTATCACGGGAGGAATTGCTTTATACAGGGAAGGTATCATTTACGGGGCGCTGCAAAGCCTGAGGCTATGTTCAGCAATGCTTCTCAGTGCCGCTATCGTAATGTCCACCTATCCCGCAGACCTCCTGCTCGGCATGGGGAGCCTAGGCGTCCCGGAACGGATCGGTTTTGTAGTCACGGTCAGCATCCGTTTTCTGCCCGTCCTTTTGGATGAGGCGCAACGGATCCTCCTTGCTCAAAAGCTGCGCGGACTAAACACCAAAGGCGTTCGTGGCGGATTCAGGGCATTCCGATATCTGTTACCGCCACTCATTATCGACAGCCTGAGGAACGCTCGTCGCACCGCCCTCGCGGCAGAGGTGCGCGCCTTCACAGGAAAGAGAACAACGGTCAGGGAGCTCAGATTTGCCGTGCGGGACTGGGTCACATTGGGCTTTTCTGGCGCGGGAATGATCATGCTTATACTATACCAGGCCGTTTCACCATGAACCTCTATATCGGATCCGTTATCTTGATTGTTATCTTGGGAGGAGCAATATTCCATCTTCTCCGAACCCGTAATGCGATCCCGACCTTCAGCATACAGGACTTGGTGACTGCAGCCCTTTTCTGCAGCCTTCTTTATATAGCAATTTTGCCCTTTAAATTTGGCCTGAGCCGGATACCTGTAATTCAAGCGTTCTTCTTTTCGATTCCCTATACGGCGATGCTCTTCATCGGCATCCGCATGATTCCAAAGGCAGGTACTACCACCCTTATCATCTGTGGACACAGTCTCCTGTCTCAGACAATATCCAGCGGCGTCAATCCCTTGTGGTGGCCTTATGCCCTTCTCGCGAGTTTCGTATTGGAATTATATTTTCTCGTCACTAAGAATTACCTGCAAACCACGAGAAACGCTCTCTGCGCCGGATTTTTTCGGGGCCTTACGGTCTATATCTACTTTTACTGTTTTTCCGCTCCCTTCATTTGGCACCAATTTTATGCACCTTGGTACATTGCCATCCAGACTGCCCAGGGGATAGCGGGATCAATAATAGGAGCCTACATTGGCATGCATCTGAGTAAACCAATAATTAGTGCCTTCCGTTACGGGGGTATCTGAGAAAGGAACAACAAGTAATGGCATTCTACAAAGTGACCTACAATGAGCATTATGGTTTCGCGACCGTCCACAACTACGGGTGCACCTTCCGTTGCCCGACGTGCAGCTACAAGCTCCGCGGCGGTCCTACGGGGAGGCCCGGTCTAGCCTACCCCGAACCTGACGGGTATTTGAAAACGGCGGATATCAAAGAAGCTCTTCGCCAACTGCCTATCAAAAACCTTTATTTCATGGGTGGAGAACCCACAGTGGCGAAGGACCTGCCAGAAATGCTCCGCTTCGCAAAGGAGGAACTCGGAGTCGGAACCAAGCTTGGCCACACCAACGGCAGCAGCCTTCCTCTGCCTTATCTTGACGGGGCGAATGTGGGGTTAAAAGCCTGGGACAATGATCTTCACCGGGCACTCACAGGGCGGGAAAGAGAAACCATCTTCCAAAATGTTGCCGCCGCATATGGAGCGGGAATGGACATAAAGATTAACGTGGTGTTCATACCGGGTCTTGTGGATGTCGATCAGGTTGAAGCAATCGCTGCCTGGCTGGCCGCAATTGACCGGAACATCCCGTTTCACATCATGGGATATATCCCTGTGCCCGGCCAGCCTTATCCGCAGCCCTCAAAGCGACAGATGGCCTTATCGGAGGAGGTCAGCCGGCGACATCTCAATTTGGTAGCCAGTTCACGCCTGGATTCTGCACAGGCTCTTAATCTGTCAGACAGGGATAACCGGTTTGCTGTGACAAGGATATTGTAATTCAGGGTATTTTCTGTTTATGTAAAATGCCGTTGGCTTCTTAAGCTGGGCACGCATGATATAATAGGCAGAGTTTCATGTTTGATGTGGAAATTGACAACCCTCAAATGCTTACAAGACTGAATTTACAATTGGATTATTTTTCGTGGAGAAGGTCAAATGTGAAAGGGAGGTAACACATGAAAAAACGCTCAAATCTTTTATTAGCTGCAGCACTTATCGTTATGATCGTCTGCGCGTTTTCTGTCAGTGCCGGAGGCATGATGAAGACAACGACCATGGACGGCCTTCGGGTAGAGTTGCACGTGCTGCCCGCTGAGCCGTTCTTTACAGCACATGAAGTTGCTGTCAGTCATGTGAAAGAAGGGATGTTGATCATCGGAGGCGCCAAGCCAATCGCGACTGATGCGGCTTCGCATCCCAACCATCATCTCGTCGTGCACGTTTTCGATGCGAAGACAGGTAAGGCAATAACCAACGCAACGGTCAGCATGAATTTCCAATTGCTCGACAAGAGAGGAAAGCCGAATGGCGCAGTTGTGGATGTTCCTGTTGTTGTCATGCAGGTCATCGGCAAGGGGCCTCAATCCACGCATTACGGCAATAATGTGGTGATGCCCAATGGCACCTATTCCATCGCAGTCACGGTGAATGGGAAGAAGACGGAATTTCGGATGGCCGTGTCCGCATCAGCAACGGAAAAAATGCACAAGCATTGAGCACTCTCAACCGGATCAAAACGGAACAATGAATATTAAATCAGCCAGCCGAACAGCCGAGTTCAACGGGCTATTCCGTGCCATCGAGTGATGTCATGAAAACTTCACACAACCCTCTCGTCATGATGAAGGCTTGTTGCCTGATAATGTTTTTAGCTATTTATCTTCCCAGTACTGCCTTTTCTGCACCACCCGAAAGGATCGTCTCTCTGGCACCCTCTATTACAGAGATCCTCTATGACCTTGGCCTCGAAGACCGGATCGTAGCGGTTACCATTTATTGTGATTATCCGCCACGGGCTAAAGACAAACCGAAAATCGGCGCCTTTTCGAATCCATCCCTGGAGGCCATTATTGCTGCGAAGCCCGATCTGGTCGTTATGGCCGATGAGGGTAATCCTATGGAAATCCGGAATAGATTGAAGAAGCTCGGTATTAACACTTACGTATTTGGTGCAAAGCGCCTTGTGGAACTGCCGCAAGGCATCCGTGATTTAGGGGTCGTGCTTGGCATAAGAGATCAGGCTTTCAAAAGGGCGGAAAAGATCGAGAGGGAGATTCGCAAGTACAAGAGGAATGTCCAGAAATCCCCACCGCCCTATTTTAATAAAAAGGCGATTTTCATAATTCAACCAGAACCCCTGGTTGTTGCAGGACCCAAAACTGTCATTGACGATGCCTTCAAGCTCCTGGGATTGCAGAATATAGCCTCCGATGCCGGTTCACGATACCCCAAATATTCTATTGAGGAGCTTATCCGCCGTTCACCCGATATCATTTTTATGGGGAAAGGTGTAATGACCAATGAAAGTTCAAAGAGCCTGTTAAAAAGGCTTGGCATGCTTGATGCCGTCAAGAAAGGACATATCTATTACACGAGTGAAGCGCTATACAGACTGGCACCCACAGCTATCGCTGGAATCGACGAGATAGCGGGCTTTCTGGGAGGGTATTGAAAACTTTCCATTTGCTCTTGACAAATAGATATTTCTTTATTATGAAACACTTTCAGAATTGTTATAAATAAAAAGCGAATGCACGTGGATTAGCGGAAGAGGGGTTAAAAGCCCCCGCTGCCCCGTAGCCGTGAAGGGAACGAAAACCCAAAGAGCCACTGTCATGTTCAGTTCGTGATGGGAAGGCGGGTGAGTAGGTAGCCCGAAGCCGGAAGACCAGTCCATCGTGATTATCCTCGCGGGAGGGACATTGCTTAGATCTTACTTCTTACCTATTTTTATTCTATCCTCTCTTCCAATCTTAGCGATAACCAGTAGCAAAGCTGATAAGGTTGTAACCCTCTCCCGGGTCATTCGGGTCAGCCTCTTCTTCTTAGCCGTTATTATCGCTGTCTCGGCAAGTTCCATGTTAGTTGGATCAAGCGAGATTGGTACGCTTTCTATCCTCAAGCGATTACTGTCAGGCTGGTATGAAGGAAACACCGGTCTCCTTCCAATGGAAAAGACGATCCTTTTTTCCATTCGTCTGCCCAGGATCATCTTTGCCGGTATTGTTGGCGCTTCCCTTTCCGTAGCCGGCGTTGTATTTCAGGGACTTCTCCGCAACCCCCTGGCAGATCCTTATATCTTAGGGATATCAGGCGGATCGGCCGTAGGAGCCATAATTGCAATAATAACGGGAATAAGCATTATTCCTTTGGGAATTCCCGGTCTGGCCTTTTTGGGCGCTCTGCTCACGATCATCCTGGTCTACGGAATTGCCAGAACGAAGAAAGAAATCCACTCCACCACCCTTCTCTTGGCAGGCGTTATCGTGAATGCCTTTTTTACTGCCCTGATCATGTTCCTGATTTTCACCAGCAGCGATAGAAATCTCCATAGTGTCATGTTCTGGATGATGGGAGACCTGAGCCTTGCCGAATGGAATGAGATAATGCTGACCGGCCTCTTTCTGGTATCTGGGTTCATCGTCATTTATATCTACTCGAGACACCTAAACCTCATAGTCACAGGCGAAGAGACAGCAATTCAGCTTGGTGTGAATGTAGAACAAACTAAGAAGATTCTCCTCCTTGCCGCATCTCTCATAACAGGAGTAGCGGTATCGGTAAGCGGCATCATCGGGTTTGTCGGCCTGATCATTCCGCATATGATGAGGATGCTGTTAGGCTCGGATCACAGACTGCTGCTTCCTTCTTCTTTGCTTTTTGGCAGTTCATTTCTTATTGTTGCCGACACCATCGCCAGAACTATCATAGCCCCCGCCGAGTTGCCGGTGGGCGTAATTACTGCAATGTGCGGGGCTCCCTATTTCATTTACCTCTTACGTAGGAGGGCCGTCTGATCTATGTCTATAATCAAACTTGAACAGATCGGATTCAGATACAACGAACACTGGGTTCTAAAGAATGTCTCTTTCGAAGTGAATAAGGGAGAGTTTGTAGGAATACTCGGCCCCAACGGCTCCGGCAAGACAACCCTTCTTAACATCATCGACGGTATCCTCAAACCACAGGAAGGGGAAATATGGATCAACGGTACTACTTGCAAGAATCTCAAAAGGGAAAAACTAGCAAGAATTATTGCCGTTGTCTCTCAGGACTCCCCAATGATCTTTCCCTTCACGGTCCAGGAGATCGTGCTGATGGGAAGGGCGCCGCATTTAAGCAAATGGAGATTTGAAGGAGAGACAGACTTCAAAATTGCCAACCAGTCCATGGAAATGACAGATACCCTTTCTTTGATGAACCGGAGCATGAATGCCTTAAGCGGTGGAGAACGACAGAGAGTTTTAATAGCCAGGGCTCTTGCGCAGGAGCCACAGATCATGCTCCTGGATGAGCCTACAGCGTTTCTGGATATAAAGCATCAGATTGACTTTTTTGATCTTGTGAAGACTTTAAACAAAGAGCAGGCGCTCACGGTGATCGCCGTAACACATGACATCAATTTGGCTTCGCTGTATTGTGACAGGATTATTCTTTTACGAAGCGGTTGTATACACTGCATGGGAAGTCCTGCCGAAGTAATTGACGAATCAAACATTAAGGAAGTTTATGAAACGAATGTTACAGTCGACAGAAATCCGGTGACCGGTCAGCCACGGGTCACTCTGCTCAGTTCACATCCATCGGAGGGAGGAAGCCGGTCCAACTCCGGCGCTGCCCCGCAACTGTGAGCGGAACGAAATCCACACGATGCCACTGGTCTTCCATATGAAGATCGGGAAGGCGTGGAGAGTAGGAGAAAGCCGCAAGCCAGGACACTCTTCTGATGGACCAAACAACTTTATTCCCGAGGGGGAAAGGAGAAACTTCCTATGAAACTTTATGCGAATTTTTCCCAAATTTGTGCCTTGTTCCTCTCGATCCTGTTAATACCCTCAAACGTTTTTAGTGAAGCTAAAGCGCCGGTGTCGGAAACGACTGTAACCATGGAAGAGATAGTCGTCACCGCGACACGGGATACGGAAGAGATTCGAAATGTTCCTGCAAATGTCTCTGTCATCACGGCCAAGGACATCGAAAAATCAGGGGCAACTACCATTCCAGAAGTTCTGGATAAACTGGAGAGCATTCAATTTCGGAGTTACAGCGGCAATTCCTCTCAATCTGTCATAGATCTT
>DASRZZ010000111.1:0-60497 GCA_035685925.1 Syntrophales bacterium
TACGAAGGTTGCACTCTTAATCAGGATTCGCGTTGAACTTCAGCGGTCTTATTTTACTAAACCTGATCATTATGAGCTGGTCAGAAGAACTATGGGTCCGGAAATTTTCTTCGAATATAGGAAAGAGCGCGCCTTCGTGAAGGATAAAGAAAAAGACGTCGTTTTTCGAGAACTGCTGGACAATTTCAAGAAAACCTCCATGCCTTACCTTTCCAAATCCTCATTTCCCCGCAGCTTCGCCCTTTCCAAATACGGTGATATCGAAAAAAACGGCTTCAAATACAGTTCCTTAGCCGGGAAGAACCATTGCTGAGAGGCCATCTGGGAAAAGGCCGGCTGTTGGCAAAACTTTTTTGGAGTGAAACCAACCAGATGATCTTACTGAAAGTAGCAAGCCGGATAAAAAAGGACGCTGTCGCCAAATAAATTATGTTGACAAATAGTAATTTTTTTCGATAAAGTGCAGCGTGAATTTTTCTAGTGAAGGTGTGATTGCATGTATGCGGTAATAAAAACGGGTGGAAAACAGCATAAAGTCTCACAAGGGGATGAGGTTTCGATCGAAAAAATAGGTGGTTCCAAGGGCGAAACCGTCGTTTTTGATGAGGTGCTGATGGTATCGGGTGCCGAAGATGTCAAAGTGGGTACGCCTCTCCTCAAGGGTGCGCGGGTAGAAGGCGAAATTATCGATCAGACAAAGGCAGGCAAGATAAATGTCTTTAAAATGAAAAGAAGGAAAGGGTTCAAGAAAAAGACAGGGCACCGCCAGAAACTGACAAGAATAAAAATCAGGGAAATTTCCAGTTAGCGGGGGTATCATGGCACATAAGAAAGGACAGGGTAGTTCCCGGAACGGACGGGACAGTAATGCCCAGAGGCGCGGTATTAAGGTGTTTGCCGGGCAGCGGATTAATGCCGGTACTGTAATTGTCCGCCAGGTAGGAACAAAGATCCATCCTGGCAATAACGTCGGTCTGGGCAAAGATTATACGATCTTCTCCAAAATTGATGGCACTGTTACGTATGAAAGGCTGGACAAAAAAAGAAAAAAAGTAAGTGTTTATGCTTTATAGCCAGCTTTCAAATAAAGAGGAGGCTTTTAGGAAAATGGACGAGCGTGAAACCGGAGTTGTGAAATGGTTTAACGACAAAAAAGGCTATGGTTTTATCTCTCGGGAATCGGGGGAGGACGTTTTTGTTCACTACACATCTATTGACGGGGAGGGCTTTCGCAGTTTAGCAGAGGGAGAACGCGTTGAGTTCACGGTGAAGCAAGACCATAAGGGTCAGGCGGCTGTGAATGTCCGTAAATTATAAGACGGACTTTTATGGGGCCATGAGACACAATGGCCGGAAATTTTATACATAGTATAATTCCTTCGAGGCACTTGTTCAAGTGCCTCTTTTTTTTGAAGATCATTTGCAATGAAATTCATTGACGAAGCAAAAATCTATGTGAAGGCGGGTGACGGGGGTAGAGGTTGCGTAAGTTTCCGAAGGGAAAAATTTGTCCCCCGCGGCGGACCCGACGGCGGGAACGGTGGTAAAGGCGGCGATATAATTATTCGCTCTTCCGATAGCCGCAGAACACTACTTGACTTAAAGTACAAGCAGCACCACACGGCAAAACACGGTGGACACGGAAAAGGGGCAGACAAAACAGGCCGCGATTCCCCCGACGTAGAGGTAATTGTTCCCGTAGGTACATTGGTCAAAGACTCTGAAACGGGGGAATTAATAGCGGACCTCGCTGTTGACGGACAGACCGCTATCGCGGCAAAGGGAGGCGCAGGCGGCAAGGGAAACGCATGGTTTGCCACATCAACGAATCAGGCGCCGCGTGATGCCCAGGAAGGTATGGAGGGTGAGGAACGCTGGATAACCCTCGAACTAAAGCTTCTGGCTGATGTAGGTATCATTGGGCTACCCAATGTTGGAAAATCTACATTTATCTCCAGGGTGTCTGCAGCAAAGCCGAAGATCGCCGATTATCCCTTCACTACGCTGGTACCTCATTTGGGTGTCGTAAAGTATGGAAACCTGGAAACCTTGGTGATAGCCGACATCCCCGGATTAATCAAAGGTGCCCATACAGGAATGGGAATGGGTACAAGGTTTCTCCGTCATATTGAGAGAACCTCTGTCCTTCTTCACATACTTGACATATCGCATGAATCGCACAGTAATGCCTGGCAGGATTTTGAAACTGTAAACCGCGAACTTACCCTTTTCAGCCCGTTTCTCAGAGAAAAACCGCAGGTTGTCGCCATAAATAAGATTGATCTACCCGTAACGCAGGATAGGATCAAAAAAGAATTTGACATATTTAAAAGAAACGGCATAAAAGTGTTTGCATTTTCCGCCATAACCGGAGAAGGAATTGATCGTGTGATAAATGAAATCGTAAGAAAAGTGCACATGAAAAAGGTAACTTAAGGAAACATGAATCGAAAAGAAGCCATTGCCAACGTGAGACGTGTCCTCATTAAGATCGGTAGTGCCGTATTGACAGGTGAGGATGGACTTGATCTTCAAATTATCGAACAACTCGTTGATGAGATAGCACAACTCAGGAAATCGGGTCACCAGATTGTAATTGTAACCTCAGGTGCCATTGCATCCGGTAAACATAGAATGAGAATAACGGGTAAGCTGAAGAATATGCCCCAGAAGCAGGCTGCGGCCGCTGTCGGGCAGAGTCGGCTCATGAGGGTCTATTCCAATTCCTTCGGAAAATACGGAATCTTCGTAGCCCAGATACTGCTCACCATGACTGACCTGACAGACCGGAAGAGATACCTGAACGTCCGTAACACACTATCCACCCTCATCGACTGGGAAGTTATTCCAATTATCAACGAGAATGATTCCGTAGCCGTTGACGAAATAAAATTCGGGGATAATGATAATCTTGCGGCTATGATAACAAATATCATGGATGCCCAGCTTTTCATTAACCTGACCAGTACAGACGGCCTTTACGACCAGAACCCGGATAGATCTACCAAAGCAAAACTTATCCCCCTCGTAAAAGAATTTACAGTGCAGATAGAATCGGCAGCAACAGATGATACGACACCTATCGGATTAGGGGGCATGAAGAGCAAAGTAATTGCCGCAAAGGCGGTAACCTCTTCTGGAATCCCATGTATTATAGCTCCGGGCAAGAGAAAGGGGGTCCTGCACGATATATTTGCAGGCAAAGAAATAGGAACGCTTTTCTTGCCCACAAGTGACCGCCTGAGCAGCAGAAAGCACTGGATTGCTTTTACGCTTAAGTCACGAGGCAAGCTATTTCTCGACGACGGGGCACGGGATGCCCTGATTAACGAAGGAAAAAGCCTGCTGCCTTCGGGCGTCGCCAATATAGAAGGCGATTTCTCTGTAGGCGACCCTGTAACATGTGTAGACATGAAGGGGGAACCGCTTGCAAAGGGGCTCGTTAACTACAGTTCCGCCGAAGTTAGAAAAATAATGGGCTTGAAAACCACAAAGATCGAACAGGTCTTAGGTTACAAAGATTACGATGAAATCATCCATCGGGACAACCTCGTGGTGACAAGAGAAGCCCGAAAGCCATAATCATCATATCTGATTCCATCCCAGCGGTTCAACACAGAAATTCTGCCAAGACCTTCGCTTTTGAATCGAATGCGACACCCTCCATGATAAGCAGAGCTTCCTTCATCTTCAAACCGCCTCCGAAACCACCCAGAGAACCGTCGGAGCGAATCACACGGTGACAGGGGATGATCAGAGGGTAAGGATTCATCGCAAGGGCATTCCCAACTGCTCGCGCACCTCTTGAAGCCCTGCTTCTCTCCGCAAGCCGCCCATAAGTACTGACCTTTCCCCTCGGGATACGCATGACCTGACTTAGTATGCTTCTCTGAAATTCTCCACAGGCATTCATATCCAAAATTTTTGCTGATAATGTAGCATCCCGACCTGCTGCCAAAGCCCGGATGCTCCTGCACACCTGCGTAATCATTCTGTGCGACCGTCTGACCACGCTGGGGAAGAAACGTCGGATCAGGACATCCATCCTCTCATCTTCTCGAGGAAGAAAAATCCTCAAGATGGTTGCGTCGTTGCCTTTCAGTCTCCAGACGATTCCGACATTGCCAAGTCTTGTACTTGCCGAAGTATAATATACTGATACCGTCATTCTCAATAACCCCCGCTATGCAATATGTCCCATTAATATTTTCATGCCGATTCCTATCAGCAGCGCCCGCCAAATATTTCCGCTCTCCTGCCAATTATCTTCCCGAGTTTCTCTCCAAAAAGGATACCGCATGCAGTCATTCCAAAGGTAACAATGGCGATTACAATGCTGGGATAGAGGACAGGCGTCTTCGACAAAGCGAAGCTGAACCCCACGGCGAGGGCATCAATGCTCATAGCCACAGATAGTATCAAGACGGAGAGCCCTTTCGTTGGATCTGCCGGCCCGCCACTGTCATAAAAAACCTGGAACAGTCCAAAGCGAGAGGAAAGCCAAAAGAGAGCTCCGAGAGATACGTCAATGATCATGATAGACGGAAAGCTCATCAGTTACTCGCGCCTTCCTGCCCCTTAAGAAATGCATGGATTCTTGAGGCAGTCCTTCTGCCGATGCCCTGGACTCCCTGCAGTTCTTGCACAGACGCATCTCTGATCCTGCCAACATCGCCAAAGGCTTCAAGCAATGCCTTTTTCTTTTCTGCGCCGATACCTGTAATTTCATCCATTACCGAGTGAGAAATCTCTTTACCTTTCAACTGCCGGTGATATGTAACAGCAAATCTGTGAGCTTCATCTCTCACCCTCTGCAACAAAAAAAGCGCATCGGGCCATTTTGAAATATAAACAGGGTCTTTCTTTCCCACAATATAGACACGGTCCTCGCCCTTATCAGTCTGTCTCTGGCGGATTTCCTTCGCCATGGCGACAACATCAACTCCCCTTACATTCAGGTCTTTCAGAGCAGCAACAGCGACACTTAATTGTCCTTTTCCTCCATCCACCAATATGAGATCCGGAAGATTCCCTTTTCCCTTGTATCTCCTGTTCAGGACCTCGTACATCATGGCATAATCATCGGTTCCATTAACGGTCTTGATCCTGAAGCGCCTGTATCCTTGCCTCCACGCCTTTCCATCGACAAAAGTAACCATCGAACCGACGGCATACTTTCCGCCAATATTTGAAATATCGAAACATTCTATCCTGCCGGGCACATTTTTCAGCATCAGCTCTCTGACAAGGACGTTGAGTGTTTCTTCCACGGGGGTTGCATACTTTTCCAATTGGAATGTGCTCTTAGCATTGTCTCCCGCTATCTTGAGAAGCATCATCCACCGACCCCTTTTCGGCGCTGTCACGGATACCTTTTTCCCTTTCTTTTCCGAAAGCCATTCCATCATAACTTCACGATCTTCGATATCAAGAGGAATGATCATTTCATCGGGGATATAAACGCCGCTGTTATAGTATTGCTTCATTAGAGACGACAGTATTTCCGAAGATTCACTTCTTATCCTGAGTAGAGGAAAGGCTTTCTTGCCGACAATCTTGCCCATTCTTTCATACAGTAAGCATATTTGTGTCAGATTTCCTTCGCAATGAACGCCAAATACATCGCGATCCCTTGACAGCCCGGAAACTACCGTCTGTTTTTCCAGAGTTTCCTCAATAGCCGTAATCGTGTCTCTCAGAACCGTTGCCTCCTCAAAACGCAAGTTTTCGGAAGCCTTGTCCATACGTGCGCGAAGATCGAAAATCACCTTCTTTTCCCGACCTTCCATAAACACAATGCTGTCATTTACCAATTCCTTATAGGATGCTTCATCGATGAATCGCATACAGGGTGCGAGACATCTCTTGATCTCATACTCAAGACAGGGTCTTTTTCTGGATATTACTTCCTGGTCTGTACAGGTTCGGAGACGGAAAATGGACTGAGTGAAACGGAGTGTCGCCTTTGCCGAAGCACTTGACGGATACGGCCCGAAATATCGAGCACCATCTTTTTTCGGACGCCTGACAAGCTGAAAGCGCGGGAAAGTGGCGGCCGGATCGATCCGTATATTGAAGTAGGTCTTGTCATCTCTGAAATTGACGTTATAGCGAGGCCCATGCTCCTTGATCAGGTTGTTTTCCAGGATGAGAGCCTCCTTTTCTGTTTCTGTTACTATAAATTCTACATCATGGGCCTTTGCGATTAGGAACGAAATCATAGACCTTCCGTCAGTCCCACCAAGGTAGTTCTTGACACGGCTTTTCAGATCGCCGGCCTTCCCGACATAGATGACCTTGCCATCTTTTTCCTTCATGAGATAGACACCCGGCGATGCGGGTGCATTCTTTATCTTAGCAATCAACTGATCAGTCATTTAAAAATTCGATGCACCAAATACGGGATTCTTTCTTGAGTTTGACTTTGTCTACATGGAAATGGCAGAAGCCGAAAGCGATTTCAGAACAGTTCACCGTGACTCTCCGGCTACGCCGTGCCCCTCAAGAGGCAGGTCATACGGTATTTCATCTGCATGATAAATGTCATTGCGGAATTGCAGCATTCCCTCGTGGTCTACCCACACAGTCCCATAGAAAATATAGACATCAACAGGTTCGGGAAGAATGACCACCTGTCGTTTCCCCTTCCGTATCTGCGCCAATATTTTCTTTTGTGTCCACGTTTCTTTGTTTCTCAGGAGGTATGTTGCCAGTTCAATCGGCTTTTCCACACGTATGCATCCATGACTGAAATCCCTGCGGGACAATACGAAGAGATGGCGCTCAGGTGTGTCGTGGAAATATACCTCACACTCGTTGGGAAACATGAACTTTATCCTTCCCAAGGGATTTAACGGGCCAGGCTCTTGACGGAATTTGTAGCTGAGGTTACTTGCCCTTACAAGGGACCAGTTGACCCGCATCGGAGCCACTTCCTTCGCATTGTCACTCCAGTCCGTAAATACTTTCATATTTTTTTGGGCCACGTAACTGGGGTTTTTCTTTATTTGAGGCAATATCTCTTTGGTTGCGATGCTGTCCGGGACTCTCCAGAAAGGGTTTAATTCCAGGTACGTCATCTTTGCGCTCAGGATACAACTCTGCTGCTCATTTTTACCTGCTATGATGCGCATTGACATCACAGGCTGCTCATCTTCCACGACCTCCAAAGAAAAATCAGCTACATTTACGAAAATATAATCCAGTCCCATATCGCGAGAAAGCCAGCGAAGGCGATCCATGTTCAGGGCTATCTGTCGTATCCGCGTTTCCAAGGGAACGTTCATTTCTTTCAGTGTTGATTTGCCGACTCTCCCGTCATCTTTCAAGCCGTGTCTTTTTTGAAACTTTCGGACGGCCATTTCCACATAGCGATCAAAGATCACTGTGTTTTCCGGTTCCATTGGAGCGAGGTCCCCTGAGGCAATAAGCCTCCGCCTCAGTAAAGCCACCCTGTTACCGCGCGATCCCTTTAGCAGTGTGGACCCGCCGGGGACATGTGGCCACCCCCCCTTTTCGGCAATAGCTTGGTATTTTATCAAATTTTCCCTCAACTTGACGTATTTTGGAAAATGTGGCGTCAAGTCTCCAAGTGTTTTTCGCAAATCGCCGGAATCTATGGCTTCATCGAGGATTGCCTTCGGGTCCACGGATTCTTGGTTGACAACCCAATCAGGATAAATATTTCTGTGATCCACACGTCCATTAACAAGATGAGACGCATAGAGGAAAAACGCTTGTGTCACCATTAGATCAAGACCGGCAAGTTTTGTCGGATCATACGTTCCTGATTCAATTTCACTTGCAAGTAAATCGGAGAGTGCGCCTTCGATTTCATTGAGTTGGTAATCTTGCGGATTCAATCCCTCACTGAGGGCAGAGCGGATCGACTCAAGAAAATCCTCCACATCCGGAGAGGGGCCATAATCATCGCTCCAGACGGGCTGAAACCCACGCCCCTCATAGAATTGTAAGAGTAATGGCGAAACCGACTGCAACCCGTAAGGACGTGCGACTTCTGATGACGGTCCTACCATCTTGACTCTATTGCCAATACGGTTGCATACCTGATCCGACAGAGTCTCAGCATTGGAGATGTCTGAAAGCGCGAGGAGCGCAATTAAGACCAGCAACGTTATTGTGGAGATGTGCTTTTTCATATGAGCAAGATCAAATTTCTTCCCCCATTTCCAATAATATGCTTGAGAGTTCTTTAATCTTATCCCGGAGCTCCGCGGCCTTCTCAAACTCAAGATTTCTCGCGGCTTCTTTCATATCATCTTTCAACTTCCTGATCATTTCGGGCAGTTCTTCTTCTGTAGCAATAATATCCCTCTCCTTCAAGGTAACAGGGACGGTAATATAATCCGCTTCGTAGACGGAAGCAAGTATATCATTGATGCCCTTTTTGATCGACTCGGGCGTGATGTTGTGTTCTTCGTTGTAGCGCATCTGGATTTTCCTCCGCCTTTTAGTTTCTTTAAGACAGGCCTTAATCGATCCAGTCATGTTGTCGGCATACATTATCACCTGTCCCGACAGATTTCTCGCCGCCCTTCCACTCGTCTGGATCAGGGACCGTTCGGAGCGAAGAAAACCCTCTTTGTCGGCATCCAGAATAGCGACCAGGGATACCTCTGGTATATCAAGTCCTTCCCGCAGGAGGTTCACCCCTACCAAGACATCAAATTCCCCTAAACGTAGATCCCGGATGATCCTTACCCGCTCGAGGGTGTGAATATCGGAATGAAGATACTTCACCCTGACTCCCAGGGTCTCGTAGTATGCCGCAAGATTTTCTGCCATCCTTTTGGTAAGGGTGGTCACCAAGACGCGCTCGCCCTTTCCTACCCTTCCACGGATTTCGGAGAGAAGGTCATCCACTTGGTGGCTCACGGGCTTTACGATTATTTCCGGATCCGCAAGTCCTGTGGGCCTTATGATTTGCTCGACAACACGGCCCCTGGCCTTTTTCAGTTCGTACAAAGCAGGTGTCGCCGACACATATATCCTTTGATTCCTGAAGCCCTCGTATTCTGCAAACATCAATGGACGGTTATCCAAGGCGGATGGAAGGCGGAAGCCGTAATTGACCAGTGTCTCCTTGCGCGCTCTATCCCCTCTGTACATCCCGATGATTTGAGGGAGAGTGGCATGGCTCTCATCAACAATGACAAGCGCATTTTCCGGCAGGTATTCCATGAGGGTGGGCGGCGGTTGCCCCGATTTTCTGCCCGTGAGATGACGGGAGTAATTCTCGATGCCCTGGCAGTAGCCCATCTCCTCCATCATTTCTATATCGAACTTTGTGCGCTGTTCAAGCCTCTGTGTCTCAAGAAGTTTGTTTTGCGCGCGGAGTTCCCCGAGTCGCTCCTCGAGCTCTTGCTTGATGGCGGATATGGCCCTCTTAATATTATCCCTCGTCGTCACGTAGTGACTCCCGGGATAGATCGACATCTTGTGCACGGAATTCAGTTTTCTTCCTCGAAGCGGGTCTACGACAGAAACGGACTCGATGACATCCCCAAAAAATTCGACTCTGATCGCCGTCTCTTCTTCGTAGGGCGGAAATATTTCCACTACATCCCCGCGTACCCGGAATGTTCCCCGGTGAAAATCGATGTCATTGCGCTCGTACTGCATCTCTACCAGCCTTCTCAGTATGTCATCCCGGGGAAATTCCGAGCCTTCCTCCAAGAAGAGCAGCATGCCGTGATATGCTTCAGGGGATCCGAGGCCGTAAATACAGGAAACGCTGGCAACAATGATGACATCATTACGTTCTAAAAGGGAATGAGTCGCGGAATGCCTCAGCTTATCGATTTCCTCATTAATTGACGTATCTTTTTCGATATAGGTATCGGTGCTCGGTATATAGGCTTCAGGCTGATAATAGTCGTAGTAGCTCACAAAGTATTCAACGGCATTATTAGGGAACAGCAGCTTAAATTCACTGTACAGTTGGGCCGCCAGCGTTTTATTATGCACAATAACCAGGGCCGGCCTCTGAACCGCATTAATGACGTTAGCGATGGTAAATGTTTTGCCCGAACCCGTAACGCCGAGGAGCACCTGATGGAGATCCCCTTTTTCAATACCATCCGCAAGCTCCGAGATGGCTTTTATCTGGTCGCCTTTCGGTTCAAATTCGGTGACGATACGGAACTGATTCATCAAAACACCCTTTCCCGACGCATCCTTTAAAAATTTAGATGATCATAATAGACAGACTGCTTCCGTTCCTGCAAGAGAGAAATGAGGACTTTAATCCATCTCTTATCACGAAATCAGATGTGGGAAAATGATCGTGCATGGCATGACATTGCAGAAGTGATTCTTGTGCCACATATACTACCAACAGAATCTTATGATGGATAAAGACGAATCTACGAAGGTGAGGAGGTCCCTCAATTGAGGCAAGCAGGCTTCCTCAGAAACAGCCGATGACCGGGCGAGAACACTTTCTTCCTACGCAAATTGTGCATCCTTGAAGGGTGATCTGATGCGGCAATCTTTTGTCATTTCCGCACCAAAAAAGCGAGTTTTCCGTTCCGAGCGTCATGCCACTTCCAAATATATAAAGAACTTAAACGATCCAGTTGGACGCTGATATTTTGGTTCGTCGTCTTTTTTCATGATCCGCCTCATTTTTGTATTATAGTAACATTAAAGCGCTATATCAACAGTTATCAATCAGGCACCATGTCCAATTTAGCCTTGACAAACAAGTCCAGTTATGGTTAATCAACTCCCCTACTATTATTCAATGGGGCCAATGCGATGAAAAAGAACCTGACAAATTTCAGCAACACGAAAAGAAAAAGAACCCACGGCTTTCTTATCAGAATGTCTACCCGGGGAGGGAGATTGGTCCTGAGTCGCAGGCGGGCTAAGGGCAGGAAGAGGTTGACCGTTTAACGTTCGAAAAAGCGGTCCATGGAAAAGCAATTCTTTGGCAAGCAAGTTAGAATTAGCAAAAAGAGAGATTATTTGACCGTCTATCAGCAGGGGGTGCGCAGCCATTCGGAACATTTCACCATCGTCGTATGCAAAAATGAAATGGGCATTAGCAGACTGGGAATAACGGTCAGTAAAAAGGTGGGGAGCGCTGTAGAGAGAAACAGGATTAAACGTCTCGTAAGGGAGTTCTTTAGATTAAACAGTTCGAGGCTTTCTACTCCACAAGACGTCGTGATCATTGCAAAAAGAAATATAACAAAATTAGCATATCAAGATGTATGCACAGAGTTGGGAAGCCACTTAATCAAAAAAGATGTGTAAGATAACGTTTTCGCAGATTCTGGGAAAAATTCTTATTGTATCTGTCCGGTTATACCAGATATGCATATCTCCTCTTTTTACTCCATGTTGCCGTTTTTATCCATCTTGTTCCGAATACGCCGTAGATGCAATCCGGCGATACGGCCCAGTTAGAGGGTCGTTTATCGGTCTGACGCGGCTGTTTCGGTGCCACCCTCTTCACCCAGGCGGTTACGACCCAGTTAAATAAAACGCTAAATTACGGAGGTATTGAATGGACAAGAAGGCGTTTCTTGCCATAATGCTGTCAGTGGCGGTTATTCTTGTATGGCAGGCATTTTTTGTAAAAAAACCACCCCAGCAACAGCAGGAATCGGCGCGGCAGGAAACTGCAGTTAAAGAAAAACCAGCCATTAAAACAGCTGCGCCGGAACAAGTATCGCCGGTTAAGGCCAAAACGGTCCTGCCTGAACCGGCAATGGGAACGGCGAAGGATATCCCCGTGGAAACTTCTCTCTATAAAGCCGTCTTCACTACTCAAGGCGGCAGCCTGAAATCTTTTGAACTGAAGAATTACCGCAGTTCTCTCGACAAGAACTCAGAACTTGTTGAACTCGTCCAAGTTATAGACGACATGCCGAGACCTCTCACAGTCACTTTCCCCGAATCAAGTTTCGACATTAAACCTGAAAGCATATTTACATCGGACAGGTCATCGATCGATATGACGCAAAATCCTGAGAGCAGCAAACTCGTCCTAACACAGACTTATGCCGGTGAAATGAGAGAAGAAAAGATATTCACATTCTATCCTGACAAGTATGCTTTTGATTTAGAGGTGAGAATATATAACCTATCTAAAGTAGCTCTTAGTGAAAGTGCCTTTCTCTCCTGGAATCAATATGTGGATCCAAAATCACGATCGGACAGTTACGGGCATGATGGACCCATTTCTTACATTGCTAATAGCGTAGACCGTTACGAAGTCAAAAAAATTGAATCAGGCAAAGTGATCGGCCCTGATATTACCTGGGCGGGATTTGAAAGCAAATATTTCATTGCCGCCATGGTGCCTCAAAACCCAACACTAAGCAGTCTTGCTCTTTCCGTCGATCACCGAAACATGGTTTCCGTAAGCCTGAAGAGTACTCCCAATATTATTCCTCCTGGACAGGTGGTATCATTTGGCTATTCATTATATTTAGGACCTAAAGAGAATGACATCCTCAAGGCACAGGGGGTCGGCCTCGAGAATGCTATTGATTTCGGTTCGTGGATGAAGTGGCTCGCCATGCCTCTCTTGATCTTCATCAAATTTATCGCCAGCTATGTTCACAACTACGGCATAGCCATCATCATCCTGACCATACTGATAAAGATAATCTTCTGGCCACTGGGCAATAAGAGCTACAAATCCATGAAGGAGATGCAGAAACTGCAGCCGAAGATAGCCGACCTTCGAGAGAAATACAAAAACGACAAAGCAAAATTAAGTCAGGAAACGATGGCCTTGTACAAGACACACAAGGTAAACCCGCTGGGGGGATGTCTTCCCATGATCATTCAGATACCTGTCTTCTTTGGGCTCTATAGGGCCCTGATGTACTCTATTGAACTCCGCCATGCTCCTTTCTACTGGTGGATACAGGATCTGTCGGCAAAGGACCCTTACTACATTACGCCGATTATCATGGGTGCGACAATGCTCATTCAGCAAAAGATGACTCCTTCCATGGGAGACCCTATGCAGCAAAAGATTATGATGTTGATGCCAGTCGTCTTTACATTCCTGTTCGTCAGCTTTCCATCAGGTCTCGTTATCTACTGGCTCTTTCAAAACATCCTGAGTATCGGACAGCAGTACTACATTAATAAGCGAAGATAGTGAGTTGAGGTAGTCAAAATGGATTTTAGAGAAATCGAAGGCAAAACCATAGATGAGGCCATTGAAAAGGCATGCAGCGAATTTAACGTCCCGAGAGAAAAACTTAACATCGAAATCATTTCAGATGGCGCTACAGGATTCCTCGGCCTCGGTTCAAAAAAGGCAAAAATAAAAGCAAGCATCATGTCCATCGATGTGGCCATGGAGACACCGGCTACGCAATCACAAAAAGGCGCTCAAGAGAAATCATCTGCCATTTCGGGTGTGACGGAACCGGGGGGTCCCGATGATTCTATAGAGCTCCCCGCAGTGAGAGCGAAAAAAATTCTTGAAGGTATCTTGCTGAGAATGAATCTCGATTGCGTTGTAACTGTTGAGGAAACTGCTGATACGATTCTGCTGAATATAAAAGGCGACGGTAGTGGCTTGCTTATAGGTAAGAGAGGGCAGAACCTGGATGCGCTACAGTACATTGTGAACAAGGCCGTAAGTAAGTGTACAAACAATCGCAAGATGATCGTGGTGGACACGGAATCTTACAGAAAGAAACGTGAGGAGTCACTCATTACCCTGGCCGGAAAGTTGGCCGAGAAAGTAAAAAAATCGAAGAAGGCTTTGTCTGTCGGACACATGAACGCCCATGACCGCCGCGTCATCCATCTCGCCCTGCAGAATGACGAGTCATTAACTACAAAGAGTCGAGGTGAGGGTGATTTCAGAAAGATTGTTATCATGCCGGCCAAGAAAGGTTAGATTTGCCGGTACTCCAAATAAACGATAGGGTAACTCTACTTCTTCATCCTTCCTTCTCAAGTTCGAGACACATGTACTGAACCCTTGCACATCTCTCGCTTTAGGCGAGTATTGTTCTGAACCTGTCAGAAAACGTGCCTTGTAATTTCCGTTTTTGTTGAGTCCTCTTCTTCACCCGATATTTGGTTCTTTACGAGGTTATCAAAATTGGAAGACACCATAGCGGCCATAGCCACTCCTGCCGGCACGGGATCTATCGGCATAATACGGGTCAGTGGCTCCAGATGCAGGGATATAGCTTCCCTCATTTTTAGACCGTCAAACAAAACTGACAATTTCAGCAGTCATCGGCTCTATCACGGAGACATCGTTTCACCTGACACTGGCAGAGTTATTGACGAAGTTCTCATTTCATTCATGATGAAACCTCATTCTTATACGGGTGAGGACATACTGGAAATCAACTGTCATGGCAGCGCCTTTATACTGCAGTCCGTCCTTTCTTTAGTAATTGAAGCAGGTGCACGCCTTGCAGAACCGGGAGAATTCACGAAACGTGCCTTCCTGAACAACCGAATCAATCTTGCTCAGGCGGAGGCAGTTGCTGAAATCATCACGGCAAAGAGCGACAAGGCTCTTGACTTAGCTGTATCCCATCTAAAAGGCAACTTGCCTGTCAAAATTGAAACTATACGCCGTGCGATTATTGATATTCTTGCTATCCTCGAAACGTCCATCGATTTCTCGGACGATGACGTAGAGATCGGCAATCTGCCAACGGCTGCAAGAGACATCGAGGCCATCGTCGGCGAGCTCACTGAACTGGCCTTAACGTACAATGAGGGAAAGATATACAGGGATGGTATTAATGCTGTAATTATGGGCAGGCCTAATGTGGGAAAATCAAGTCTCTTAAACAGGCTTCTCGGCGAAAAAAGGGCCATTGTGACAGACATACCGGGAACAACAAGGGATTTTATCGAGGAGATAGTTCCCATAAAAGGTGTGCCTGTAAGACTCATGGATACAGCAGGAATAAGAGAACCGCAGAATGTCATAGAAGAAGAAGGCGTTAACCTGGTGTGGGAAAAGCTTTCACTGGCGGACATGGTGCTGGTCGTAGTCGACGGCAGCGAGAGCTTGACTAAACAGGACGCCGAGATCATCAAGAGCTGCAAGACGAAAAAGTTCCTCTTGTTGATTAACAAAGCCGATCTTCCTCACGTCATTGACGAGAAAGAGTTAGCAAGTCTCAATCCAGATGCCATGCCCCCCATATGGATATCAGCAAAACACGGCGATGGCATGCCAGCGCTGAAAGACGCCATCCATGGCTTAGCCTTAAGCGGTACAGATTGCCGCAATACCCTGAACATCGTATCCAACATCCGCCAGAAAGTGGCCATCGAAAAAACCAGGGACATGCTTTCAAAAGCCAGGGATAGCATACTCCAGGGACTTTCCCCTGAATTCCCTGCCTTTGATATCCGCCAGGCCCTTGAAAAGCTGGGTGAAATCGCTGGAGAAACGGTTACTGATGAGGTGCTGGAAAAGATATTCTCTATCTTCTGCATAGGCAAGTGAGCGCAAGCTGTAGGACAGTCTCATGAAGTGATCACTAAAACATTAAAAAGAGGAGGGATGGTTTTCGAACCATCCCGCTTCATTTTTTACTTCCCCTCCATTCCCTCGATAAAGGCCATCACATTCTGTCCAAGAACGGCGTGATTATACCCGCCTTCGAGGATGGCAAAACAGCCGCCGCCATTTTTCCTGCTGGCCTCTCTGACCATCCTCCCGATTTCAGTGTAATCAGACGTGGAAAGTAGCCCACCCCAGTCCTGCTCATGATTGTCAAAGCCAGCGGATACTCCTATGATATCGACCTTCTCTTCAGACAGGCGGCTCTTTACACCTGTCAGATATTCGTTCCGGTCTGATCCCGAAGGATTATAAAGCGACACATAACCCTTCCCTTCTAATATATTCATCGTCCCGTCGCCAAAGTGAAGATCAATATCCAACACGAAGGCCTTCTTAATACGGTTTTCCCGCTTTAGCTTTTCGAGGGCAATGGCCATGTTATTAAAATAGCAGAACCCCCAGGCACTATTGGCAGAGGCATGATGCCCAGGCGGCCTGATCACTGCAAAACACGGCTCCGCAAGACCGGTCTCGGCAGCTTGTATGGCACCCCCCGCTGCCAGTGCAGCAATATCATAGATGCCTTCTCTCGCCACCCTATCCATGTGAGATGGCGTATGGCAGGCGGCAATGTCCTCTTTCATGGCAGGAACCGCGTCGATAAAAGTCACCTTGTCTTTGATCGCCTTGACGATTGCCTCGATGCGGCCCGGCGCAGCTGCGGGATCGGAACAGTATATTTGATTGAAATCCTTATGATAAATGACCTTCATATCTACACCTCCTCGACAAAGTGACTCTTCAAGAAATCCAGAATCTTCAATGTATTTCTTGAGACGCGCATGCTTCTGAGTTCTACCGATGAAACCCACTTCGCTTCGAGTGCATCGTCGGCGCCCTTCGCCTCGCCGCATACATACTCAGCCATCACGTCAACAACCACATAGTGAAAGCGAATCCGCCCTTCACTATCCTCTTCAAAAAAATCAAACGAGTAGACAGGGGCTCCCGCCTTGATGGTAATGCCTGTTTCTTCCAGTATCTCCCTTTCCGCGCCCTGTTGTAAGGTCTCGCCCAATTTCAGCGAACCACCCGGAATCGCCCAAGCGCCTTTATTGGGATCGACACCCCTTTTCACGAGGAGCACCTTTCCATCTTTTATCACCACCGCTCCTACACCGCAAATGGGACGGTCCGGATATTCACGTCTTGGCATCTTGCCCTTTACACCTCTTGCATTTTCGCTCAACTCAATTGTCTTGAAGACGAAAGTCAAATTTTGCCACAATCCATGGCTCAGGGTGGTTATCAAAGACCCTTTCAATAAACGTGACATGGTTTTTTCTGTCAATCATGATAACCGAAGAGGAGCGGGTGCCATACACACGGCTTGTAATAAATATGGAAGAAAGAATCCTTTCCCACTCAAGCCCGACTCCCGTGTCCGGTAGCTCACTGTCGTCCGGTTTGGACTGGTCCCTGAGTATTTCGAAAATCTCTGCCGGCTGAGGACCATCTTCCCTCGCGAGCAAAGACCCCATAGCGTTTTTCGCCCTTTCGGTTTTGGGCCAGGGTGTATCCAGGACCCTGTTACTCAAACCATAAAGCCCCGGGGCTAACTCACACCTTTCACCACGGTTGGAGAAATAGAAGAGCCGCTTCATGTTTCCAAGGATCAAGCTGAAACCATTATATCTATCCTTCTCTGCTTCGATTTTTTCTATATACGATTCCGGTTCCTCATCACCGACAAGAAAACCCCTCACCAGCCATCCCCGAGAAGGGGCGTTGCGCCCAAAGGGGGGCCGTTCACGGTAGTTCGTCAGCATGGCAATGCTCCCTGTTTTCTTGACGCCAAGCCACGTCCCGTTCCTTTGCAGGTCTCTTCCTCCGATCACGCCCACGGCATCTTCCCACAGGGACACGGGCGCTGAAGGTCTCTCGTAAAACTCATCCCTGTTAGCTGCGATGATGAGAGGATATCTATCATGTGCTTTGTAGGATAAAACAATCAGGCACATTTCTTAAGCCGCCACCAGAGACCATTATGAGTTTCTTCATAGACAGTCATTCCCACATTCTGGAGCACCTTGTGCGACGGCACATTAGACTTCGTCGTCTCCGCAAGGACCGCGGATATGTCCCGGCGCTGAAATATCCACTCGATGCCCGCCTTAAGTGCTTCCGTCATGTATCCACGTCTCTGATACTCCGGTCTTATGGTATAGCCTATTTGAACCGTGCCGTCTTCATCAGGATGCCGCTGGAAACAGAATCCTCCTATGATTACGTTTTCCTCCCTCAATATGATCAGCACGCTTTGCCAATCGGCATACCATTGGTCCTGTTTCTTGCTTCTTATTACATCTTCGAGAGACGTCCTCATTGCCGCTTTTATTTCCCTGTCGATCTGCTCGCCCAGGATCATGCTGGCAAGCTGCAGGCCCAGTTTCTGCTCTATCTTCTGATGGTCGTCGGGACCGATGCTCTCCATGTCCAGGGGCACCAGCTTCAACCTTTTCGTCTCTATAGGGACAATTTTCGGCATGCAGCGACCTACAGTCTCCTTCTGACCTTATCCATTACCTTATCCATTACCTTTTCCATTACCTTTTCCATCACCAGACCGGCAGAATGCTGGATCACAACATCTGCAATCTCATCAAAGGACGTGGGCGTGTTATTGATGATCACCAGTCCGGCGCCCGCCTCTTTGGCATACACGGGCATGTAGGCCGCGGGGTATACAACAAGAGAGGAGCCGATGACAATCATTAGTTCACATCTCGATGCGTGAGAGGTAGCCTCTTTCAGGGTCCTCTCAGGCAGCATTTCTCCGAAGAAAACTACATCGGGCTTCAAAATCCCCTGGCAGCGCTCGCAGCCTGGTACTTCCAGCTTTGAACGGAATCTCTCTAATACATCTCCGATGAGGTAGCGCTTATCACAGCCCATGCATTTTAACCACCTCATATTGCCGTGCAGCTCATAGATCTTCTCTGGAGAGTTACCCGCCTTCTGATGTAGGTTGTCAATGTTCTGCGTAATTACACAGTTCAATTTGCCGATCTCCTCCAACTGGGCAATGGCACGGTGAGCCCTATTTGGTTCCGCATTGGCAAACAAGCCGCCTTCTAGAAGAATCTGCCATTGTTTCTTCCTCGTCTCGGGGCTTGAGAGGAATTTTTGAATGGTGAAATCCTCCGGATCGAATCTCGTCCATATCCCTCCGGGGCTACGAAAATCGGGAATGCCCGATTCCGTGCTGACCCCCGCCCCTGTAAACACGACCACATTGCCGGCACGCACTACCAGATCCGCTGCCGCAGCTATTTTTTCACTTAGGTCTTCAATACCCATGATCGTCGCCTGTTTTTTACTATATGCATAAATTTTTCATTTGCAACAGATTGCCTCTCCCGAGGGCATCCCCACCAATACTTCCGACGCCTCTAATATAACATCCGCCTGAAAAAAACAAAAGAAAAGGAGAACCAGAGGTTGACAACATAGTAACATGTCTTCTAAAATCACGGCTCAAAGTGCTTACATTTTCAAATTCCATAATATAGATTGAGGCAACTAAATTTCAGGGGAAATAGATATGTCTGGACAGAATTTAAAAGCGGGAGTGTCCCTTTTCATATTTTTCTTTTTTTTGATCGGGATAATGGAACTGGATGCATTTGCCAGGGCGGGAGGCGGCATGTCATCTGGAAGCCGCGGGTCCCGGTCATTCAGCTCTCCCAGTCAACCCTATTCGGCACCGTCGCAGACCAGTCCGTCAACAGCTCCATCTCAACCGATGGGCCCTCAAATGCCGCTCCAACAGCCCAGCATTTGGAGAAGTATCGCCATGGGCATGGCAGGCGGTTTTCTGGGCAGCCTGCTTTTCGGCGGGTTGAGCCACGGCATGGGAATGGACGGTTTTGGCGGAAGCGGCATCGGCCTTTTGGATATCATCTTTATCGGCGGTTTGCTTTACATCCTTTTCATGTTTATGAGGAGGCGGAAGGCGGCGGAATCGGCAGCTGGTTACTATTACCAGACAGGGCCTTCCACATCAACAGGACAGCAGACGGGATTTGCTGACGCTTCCCCCGATCCGGCGTATGCGGAAGAACACGTACAGACAGGACTCCGCCACATCCAGCAGATGGACCCTTCTTTCGATGAAGCAAAGTGTGGAGATCTATGCATGGACAATTTCTTCAAGATTCAGGGCGCATGGATCAACCGGGACATGGCGGTTGTCAAGAATATTCTGACGGACGAGATGTTCGAGATCCTGCAGGGGGATGCAAACAAGTTGAAGGCGGATAAAAAGATCAACAAGCTCGATAACATTGCTGTTAGGTCTGTGCAGATCACGGAGGCATGGCAGGAACGTGGAATGGACTTTATAACGGTCAGATTCCTTGCCAGCCTCCTCGACTATACGGTAAGTGAAAGCGGAGAACTGCTATCCGGCAGCAAGACGGAGCCGGTGAAATTCGAAGAATACTGGACGTTCACGAGGCCTATAGGAAACAACACCTGGCAGCTATCTGCCATTAATCAGGCCGACTGAAGTATCAAGTTCTCCGGCATGACTCACGACCTTACCGCGCCAAGATGTCTTCTGCCCACTCATCTTCGCCTGGTCAAGTGAGGGCATCTGAACCTGCATGCGATTGAATCGCCGCGAGAGTGTTTCTTCAACCTTAGAAAGAAATTACCTAGATGGAATATGTCGTAGTCTGCTCGGTCGCGTTAGTCGTATCCGCCACAACACTTTTTTCAGGGTTTGGCCTGGGCACAGTATTGATGCCCGCTTTCGCACTCTTTTTCCCCGTCCAAGTTGCAATAGCAGCAACCGCTGTAGTTCACCTAGCTAACAATATATTCACGGCATTTCTGGTGGGAAAGAAGGCCGACTGGGAGGCCGTGTTCAAGTTTGCTCTGCCTGGCGCTTTAGCCGCCGTGGCAGGCGCTGCCACTCTGACGCTTTTCGCAGGAATGCATCCCATTGCATCATACGCCATCGGTGACAAGACGCATGAAATATCCACGCTGAAGCTGGCAATCGGGGTTGCCATTCTCGTTTTTTCCTTGGTGGAATTTCTGCCGAGTTTTCAGGAGCTCTCCTTTGATCGCAGGTATCTCCCCATAGGAGGCATAGTTTCAGGCTTCTTCGGGGGCCTATCAGGTCACCAGGGCGCATTCCGAAGCGCCTTCCTGGTAAAGACAGGCATGGATCCGGAGGCATTCGTCGGCACGGGGACAGTGGCATCGGTAATCATCGACGTCACACGATTATTTGTCTATGGCATCAGCTTCCATCTAACACAGGTCAAAGGTATCAGTACCGCCATGGGTAGTCTTCTTATAGCAGCCATTCTGTCTGCATTTCTGGGCGCTTTTATCGGGAGCCGGATGCTGAAAAAGGTTACCCTGAAGACGGTCCAACTGATAGTCGGAATCATGCTGGCGGTTGTCAGCCTGGGAATGATGACCGGACTTCTTTGAGAAAGACATGAGGCATGGCGACAGTTTAAAAGCATGGAAAACAAGATTTGTAACTCTGCCATTATCAGGCCCCGGCGAAGGCAATAGATACATTGGATGTTGCGTCTGTCGCCGACAGCGTCGGCTATGTCTATTTGATGAGACCAGGCAAATAATCAACACTGTATATTTAAAAAAGATACGCTACCTTGAAAACGTGAAGATACGATTCAGGGGGGAAAGAAAGACCTCACTTGAGTCTCGGGTCAAGAGAATCGCGTATACCCTCCCCCAGCAAATTGTAGCCTAGGACAGTAATCAGGATCGCCAAACCCGGATACAGGGAGAGCCACCAAGCGATATCAATATTGTCTTTGCCGGCGGTCAGTATGTTCCCCCAGCTAGGCGTTGGCGGTTGTACACCAATACCCAAGAAACTAAGGGCCGACTCCGTGAGTATGGCCCCGGCGACGCCCAGTGTCGCAGCGACCAAGACGGATGCCATGGCATTGGGTAGAATGTGGACAAAAATGATCCTGAAATCGCTGGCACCAATTGCCCTGGCAGCGAGCACAAAATCCCTCTCTTTCAGAGATGTGAAATCCGCCCTTACGAGCCGCGTTATTCCCATCCAGCCTGTCAGGCCGATAATGATCATTATGTTCCAGATAGAAGGTTCAAGCAGTGCAATCACAGCAAGGATGAGAAAAAAAGTCGGGAAGCAGAGCATTATATCCACAAACCTCATGATCACGGCATCTGTCCACCTTCCGTAATAGCCTGCCACAGCACCCAGGACGGCACCGATGAGCATGGCGATCCCTGTTGCAACAAACCCCACCTTCAATGATATCCTCGAGCCCCAGACCATCCGCGAAAAAACATCTCTGCCGAGCTGGTCTGTCCCGCAGAGATGGCTCGCAGACGGCGGCGAAAGCACCAGCTTAAGATTAACCTCTTGAGGATCGTAAGGCGCAATCCAGGGAGCGAAGACAGATAATATGAAGAGCATGATGACAACACAGCTACCACCAAGGGCAATCTTGTTTCTCGAAAATCTCTTCCAGAAATCAGTTCCCATGCTACACACCTACGAAACCCTGATCCGTGGATCCGCCAGGGCATAGGAAACATCGGCAAGTAGGTTCCCCAGCAGTGTCAATACAGCCCCAATTAAAAGAATTCCCATCACTACGGGGTAATCTCTGGCCATGACAGACATGTAAAAAAGCTGCCCCATTCCAGGTATGGCGAAGATGCTCTCGAAAATGACGCTACCCCCGATAAGACCGGGCACAGACAATCCCAGGATGGTTATGACTGGAAGTAGGGCATTCCTCAAGGCATGCTTATAGATGACCGTACGCTCACTTAGGCCTTTTGCCCTGGCCGTCATGATGTAATCCTGCCTGATCACCTCCAGCATATTGGACCTCATATACCGTGAGAGGCCTGCCAGCCCACCAAACGCTGAAAGCGTAACAGGAAGGATAAGATGTTTCACCACATCCAGTAAGACCATACCCGGGGGAAGATAATCGTAATTCAACGACCGGATCCCTGATATGGGCAACCAGCCCAGGTCAATGCCAAATAAGATCATCAGGAGCAGGGCCAGCCAGAAGGTGGGCATGGCGAATCCTATGAAAACAAAGACACCTGTTATTTTATCAAAGAGGGAATCCTTGTATACGGCAGAAAGAACTCCGATGGGAATAGCGATGACAAAAATCAGGGCCATGGAAAGCACATTGATGAGAATGGTAATGGGGAGGCGTTCTATGATCTTCCTCGCAACCGGCCTGCGGTCCGGCGAGAACGACCTGCCCAGATCGAGCACGGCAATCCTGCCGACCCACAGAAGATACTGCTGATAGAGGGGTTTATCAAGATTGTACATTGCATTTAGACGCTCCCTGTAGTCGGCGGATGCCCTGGGGTTCATCTGCGTTTCCATATCGGTGGGTGAGCCGGGAGCCAGATGCATGACTAAGAAGCAGACGATCGTTATGCCGATCAAAAGGGGCACCATGGATATCAATCTTTTGGCAATGTATCTAAGCAAACGATGCCTCCATGCCACCTTGCGGTCGTCAATTTGACTATTTCCCAAACAGGTTCAGTGCTTCGATATTCTCCAATGTACGCCAGAGATTATTTTCTGAATGAGGCTCCAGAGTTATAATGGGATTCAGCTTCTTTTGATGGATCATCTCAAAAAACGCCTTGAAAGGGAAGTTTCCCTCGCCGGTCGGAAGATGTTCATCAGCGAGCCCGTTATTGTCATGGATGTGTACCTGGCCGATGCGTGGCGCCAAGCCATTCACCCATTCTTCCAGGGAAGCAGTAGAGTAAACATTAAAATGGCCCGTGTCGAAGCAAAAACAAATATGTGGCGAAACCAATGCGTTAAGGAGCAGGCGCAAATAATGGCAGTCTGTTTCATAGACGTTTTCAATGGCAATCATGGTACCCATGTCAACCGCTTGTTGCAAGAAATGCCCCCACGTCTCAATGCTGTTTGAAAGCCACTCCTGCTCGTTTGACACATAGTACCTCTTGTCGAACGAGGCATGGCATACCACGGAGATGGGTCGAAAATAAGGCACAAGATCAAACACCCGCTGCAGGCGCCCTGCAGTAACCTTACGAATTTCCGGGTCTATGGCTCCGGGCCTCAAATCCATGAAAGGCGCGTGGAAACTGACAGTCAATTCCGCCTCTAAGAGATGATTAGCAACCTTCACAAAGTCATCTTTCTCGAAATGGTCAAGCGTGAAATGATTGAAACCGATCTCGGGATTTATTCCTTCTCTTACGACCAACGGGAGGAACTCATTACGGAGACGGTGGAATGGCACATGAACCTGAACCGACCTCAATGTATCACGCATATTAAATTTCATAGCAGTCAAGAAAGATTTTGTTTGATGCTCCATTTATCATAGGGGATATTATTTAACAACCGCATTCTCGGCAGGAATCCTTCGTTGGCAGGCATCAAATTCCTGCATCAAATTCTTGTTGCCAAAAACAGGCAGAGGATTGTAAAATAACATAAAGTGTTGAGAATCTTCCAAGAGGTCAAATCTACTTTTAGGAGGTGTTATTGGTAAAAGAAGGCATAGACGGAAAAGAGCGTTTACTCCTGTGCATTAATGCTTCTCTTAAAAGAAAAGCTAAAAATTTAACCATATTAAATCTCAAAGAGCTGTCCTCCTTTGCAGACTACTTTATCATTTGCAGCGGCACATCTGACCGACAGGTCCAGGCCATAGCTGCATCAATACACGAAAATCTGAAGGAATATGGCATTGTACCTCTTGGCATAGAGGGCGAAAGCCTCGGGAAATGGGTTCTTATGGACTATGAAGATGTAATCATTCATGTCTTCTATGAACCTATCAGAGAGTTCTACGATATTGAGAGACTGTGGCCCGATGCACCACGCATGGACGTTGGAGATGACGTTGCAGAAATGATAGTCCTCGATAAAGGGATCTAATATTGAAAGCTGTCCTCGCAGGTCTTGCAGATAAATATTCCCAGCCGGATGTTTAACACGCGATATCGTCCTGCAGCATGATGAGGATCCTCCCTTCTGCGTCACCTGTTTTTCAAAGATGCATTTCATAAGATCGCCGCTTTGCCTGCTGTGGCATTCCATTCGCTGCAGCTAATGGATGCAGCCACTTGTGCGGTGATTGTCTGGTTTCAAAATCATCCTGGTGGCTGATGGTATAAGTGGGAGTACGGTGAAAGAATGTGGACAGGTGCCCCGAAAAAATATGGCGATCGAGCGGCGGTTTTGACACCGCCCAGAGCGGCTTAGTGCAAAAAGACCTTTAAATAATTCTTTTCTTGTTATTACAGCCGTCCCTATTGTAAACTCCCAAAAGTATCCATAAATGAAATAGACCGTGGAAACCCCCCAGTACTTCTCTGTAAAGGTTTTTACAGGTGTCGGCCTATTCTTACACAGGAGTGCCGGAGGAATTTTTTTATTGACAATAGAACTTTGAAAATAACAGCTGGAGAGAGAATAAATGAAAAAGATTTACTCCCGTGAAAAACTGAAGAAGAAAATTGACACGCTTCGTGACAAAGGCAAGAAAATTGTCTTCACAAACGGCTGTTTTGATATCCTTCACGTTGGACACACCCGATATCTGATAGAGGCGAAAAAGCACGGCGATATCCTTGTCCTGGGCCTCAACAGTGATGAATCCGTCAGAGCCTTGAAGGGAGATAAACGACCGCTGGTGCCGGAAAACGAGCGGGCAGATGTTGTCGCGTCCCTCGAATCGGTCGACTATGTTACGATCTTCCATGAACTAACGCCCCTTGAATTGATTAAATATCTCAGGCCCCACGTGCTTGTGAAAGGGGGCGACTGGAAAGAGAAAGACGTGGTGGGACGCAAGTCTGTGAAAGAGTGGGGTGGCAAAGTAGTTATCGTTCCTGAAATTAAGGGATCGTCAACAACAAACATCATTGAGAAAATGAAGAAGGCTTATTGCAAACCACGAGCAAAGGCGTAAGTCGTTGTAATTTGAACTATAAATTATTTTGTGCTGTCCATGATAATTTTCCTTTACAAGAAGCTATTCTTTATGTATTAGAAACAGTTCAAATAAAGACTTCATGTCATGTGTTCTACGGAGTGACCGAGATGACCGCGAAACCAGAAAAATTACAAACCATGAAACCTGAGAAGCGTCAATTTTATAGATACCTGCTGACTCAAAAGATGAATGAGCTCCTCGATGAAGCGGAGAAAACAGTTTCCGATATGACGACAGGAAAGGAAAATTTTCCAGATCCCAACGACAGGGCAACTCTCGAATCGGACAGAAATTTCGAACTTCGAATCAGGGATAGAGAGAGAAAGCTGCTCGCCAAGATTCAAGAGGCGATAAAACGTATCGACGATGGCATCTTCGGTATATGTGAGGTTTGTGGCGGCCCCATCTCCGATAAAAGGCTGATGGCAAGACCTGTAACGACACTCTGCATCGATTGCAAGACAAGACAGGAAAAGATAGAAAGACTGAAAGGGGAGTAAATATTCTGATTGCTTTCCCAGAGAATTATAGTCTTTAAGAAAATAACTCAAATTACAAAAAAGATGTAACACGCCTTAGAACACACTGATAAGATTCCCCCGCCTTGCCCAAACAGGTAACGAGTACGATGTTTGTAACGGTTGCCGTTAATATCCCGACGGAGAAGACATTCACATATTCCGTTCCCGAGGCCCTGCAGAAAAAAATCGCCATTGGAAAACGAGTTTTTGTCCCTTTTGGCAAGAGAAGTCTCACCGGTTATATTGTTGAAGTATCTGACCTGAGACCTTGCGATGACATAAAAGAAATCAGAGAAGTATTGGACCCAGAGCCTCTCTTCAACGAGGAAGATCTGAAATTTTACCGCTGGATTTCACAATACTATATCTATCCTCTTGGCAAGGCACTCGCCGAGATCCTGCCGGGAGGAATCGACCCAAAAAACATCCGGTGGATCTCCATAGCTAAAGAGGCGCAGGATAGAAATGACTCGCGGTTGCCTTCGGCACAGCGGCTCATAATAGACACCCTCAATCGTTTCCCGGGAGGCCTGCCTTTCGATCGACTAAAAAGATTACTCCGAGGAAAGGATCTTTACAGAGACATCAACGCCCTCGCCGCTGCCGGGGCTGTCGCCATAGAAGAAAGAACCGGCGACCCCGAAATTACGCCTAAGAAAGAGAAGATCGTCAATCTCGATCGCGACGATGCAGCCCTTCCGAAACTGACACGAAAACAGACGTTGCTCACTGAATTGCTCCGTTCACATGGCTCCTGCTCCATGTCTGTCCTACGCAAGGAATTCAAGAATGTTTTATCTTTGCTAAGAAGCATGGAGCAAATGGGAATTATCCGTATAAGTGAAGAAGAAGTTTCCCGTATGCCTGATCAGGAACATGATATCGGCGGCAGCGACGTTGTCATTACACCGAACGAGGATCAGGAACATGCCTATTGCGAGATTGTGAAATGCCTGAAAAACAACACTTTCTCTCCTCTCCTGCTCCATGGCGTCACCGGGAGTGGCAAGACGGAAGTGTACCTCAATACCATTGCAGAAGCTCTCAGAATGAAGGGTGGCGTAATTTTCCTTATCCCGGAAATTGCCCTGACACCGCAGTTGCTCACCCGCTTTAAGAAAAGATTTGCCGAGCACAAAATAGCTGTGCTTCACAGCGGCATCTCAAGAGCCGCCAGGTACGATCAATGGAGACAGATACAAAGGGGTGATATCAATATCGTCATCGGAGCCCGCTCGGCCGTCTTCGCGCCCGTGAGGCGTCTTAAGTTGATCATCGTGGATGAGGAACATGACACCTCTTACAAACAGGATGACCGGTTGAGATACAACGCCCGCGATCTCGCAATCGTGAAGGCCAGCCTCAACCAAGCTACGGTCATCACGGGTTCAGCTACACCCGCCGTTCAGACATATTTCAATATGACACGCGGAAAATATAAGTGCCTCGTCCTGCCCAGTCGTGTGGAAGACAGACCCCTGCCGAAGGTTGAGATCATCGATATGAAGCGGGAACCGAAAGGCAGCGGACAGACTTCGCCAGCTGTTCTCTCCCGCGCATTGAAAGAGGCAATCGCCGAGACACTGGAAAAGAATCAGCAGACCCTCCTGTTCTTGAACAGGCGCGGTTCTTCCACCTTCACATTCTGTTTTGACTGCGGGCATGTGTTTAAATGCCTGAATTGCGCCGTATCCATGGCGTACCATGCGAGTATGGGCAATCTGAAGTGTCACTATTGCGATTATACTGTGAAGCCCTCCCCGTCCTGTCCCGCATGCCACGGAAGACATATACACAGCTATGGTATGGGAACTGAAAGAGTGGAAGAGGAAGTAAATAGGCTCTTCCCGCATGCCAGAATCAACAGAATGGACAGCGATACAACATCAAAAAAAGGGGCCCATGAAAAGATTTTAAGGGCCCTCGACAGGCGCGATATTGATATCCTTGTCGGAACTCAAATGATCACCAAAGGACACGACTTTCCTTATGTTACGCTGGTTGGCGTTATTTCAGCCGATACTTCCCTCAATTTACCCGATTTTCGGACGGCGGAAAGGACCTTCCAGCTCCTGACCCAGGTCTCCGGCAGAGGAGGCAGAGGCGCATCTCCCGGCAAAGTCATTATCCAGACACTCAATCCCGGGCATTATGCCATAACCAGAGCGAAAGATCATGATTACGTGGGGTTTTATGATGACGAGCTGGCACTGCGGAGCGTATTGTCCTATCCCCCTTTCAGCCGCATCGTGAACATTCAACTGTCCAGCCTGTCAAAAGACAAGGGCCTCGAAGGACTTAAGAGACTGAAACAGTTCATTCATGACCCATTGTCGACAAACAAGTTGAAAGACAAGGTGGAAGTCATCGGCCCGGCAGAGTCCCCCATCGCCAGAATCAAGGGAAGACACCGATGGCAACTGCTCCTGAAGAGCAAGGATGCCCGTGCAGTGCATAATATGGCCAAAGATATCCTCTCAAAAGCTTCCGCATTTGCTTTGGATATCAAGGTGGATGTGGATCCGCTGAACTTCATGTAACTTTCACAACAGAAAGCAAAACGCTTTCGGCACACCTCGCCGAGACATCTCACAATAATCTATATCCTTATTATGGGCGAAAACGTACGTTGTTTTCTGAACCGGCACAGGTAAATTTGCAGCCGCATTTTAAACAGCTTTACTTTGGCTTATGTACAAGATAAGCATCCTTCATAATTTTATAATTCATAATTTTATTGTCGTATTCCATACTATTCTTTATAATGTAATTAATATTATGCCCTACCGACACTGTGAGACCGCAATCGTATGAACAAGTTCTGGTTCTGCTTTTTCCCCATATTCATGGCGATGAATGTCATCGGCGTCCTGCCCATGTTCATGAGCTTTACCGAAGGGCTGGACCGGCCAAAAATAAATCGGATTATTGTGCAATCAGTTGTTACAGCAACAATTGTGGCCGTGGTTTTTTTGGCCGTGGGAAAAGTAATCCTGGATCTCTTAGGTATTACCGTCTCAGATTTTATGATTGCAGGCGGAACCCTTCTCTTTATCATTTCCCTGGACGATTTAATTTCTATTGAAAGGAGATGGAGCCAGATAGATCCCGAAAGTCTAGGCGCAGTGCCCTTGGGGGTACCCTTGATCGTTGGCCCTGCAGTCCTGACCACGATATTAATCCTAGTTCATCAGTATGGACCATTGGCTACGGTAGCTGCCCTGATCGTGAACATACTGCTAACCGGCGTCACATTCTGGCTCTATGCGCCGATCATACGTTTTTTAGGAAAGTCTGGCGCCAGAACGGTATCCAAGCTCGCCGCACTCCTGCTTGCTGCAATTGCCGTTATGATGGTGAGAAAAGGGGTTACACTCCTGCTCGCCGGTGGTTTCAAGATCGCTCAGTAAAATTATGGCATTTATCACAATTGTTCTATCGAATAGCCCTTATCCCTCAATAACTGAACGATCCCTTTATCGCCTACGAGGTGGGCCGCCCCGACAACAACGAAATACGTGTCCTTTGTCTTCAGGTAGCCATCGATTTTTTCTGCCATATTCCTGTTTCTCTTATATATCAGCTTGTCATAAATAGTATTAAATCTTTCGTCTTCGGCCATGCTTTTTGCCATTAGCGACTCCACCTTATCTACGGCTCCGGATTTCCAAGCATCTACAAGTTCATCGACTTCCTGCCCAAGTATTTTTAATTCGCTCAATGTATATAGAAGGAACAATTCCTGTTCCTCATCGTTTAAGCCTGCAAGAAGATCGATCTGATAGCCCACGCTCTCAAGTTCTGATATCCTTTTCGTCCCTTCAGCCTTGGAAAGAAAATATTTGTCTATACCGTAATTAGGATCATATCCGGATTTTAAGAGTTCTACCGATTCCAGCGTCAATGCCAAAAACCACGGCTTTTGCTTATTCACCAACTCCATCGGCAAACCGACCCTCCCTGTTTCTTCCTTGATCAGGTTGAAGGTTTCCCCGGAGACATGTTTATCAAGGCCGTCACCGGCCGGATAGAAGGCACTCTCCACCAATTTTTGGAGATCCAGCCGGCTTATGTCACTGACGTCTGCCTCAACTGCCAGGACATTCGATTTCTCAAAAGCGCCTTCTATTACTCTGCTGAGAGGATAGGCATCCTTTTTCAAGATATGGATAGAGCCAAGCAGATATGCCGTGCCTCCCTTTGATTGAACGCGCCACAAAAAGTTCTTTTCTGCGTATGATAAGGAATAGCCAGCGCAGATAAACGTGGCCATGAGGAAGAGTATCGAAACAACCCTGCCGAATTTAGGAGTCTTTCTTTTAACCATCGCTACCCCCTTTAAAAAATCAATCTGCCCTTCCCCAAATTCCGTAACGCGGGCCAGAAAAAAATGCAAGGTTAATCATAAGTTCATCCTTGCATCATTCATCATTGGGTGTCGCAAAGAAAACCAGATGCGAGACTAAAACAACGTGAGCCAGTATTAATGCTCACATTCGCAATGATCTCTGCGTTTGCAAAACCATCCTATGGCTTATCTGTTTTTATACTGATACCGCTTTGGCCGGCAGGGCGCCGAAGTAGAAAAGGGATCAAGACAGCTCAAGTCCTGACCCCTCCCTTAGTTACTGTATGGTGGATCGACACGCTCTAGTGTGCTTCCTCCATAGCTCCGGCAATGTACATCATAGACAGTAGCATGAAGACGAGAGTCTGGATTGCGGCAATGAAAATTTTGAGGAAAAGAATCGGTATGGGTACAAGGAAAGGCGCTAGCAGGAATAAAACGGCAACAACGATGTGCCCACCCTCTATATTTCCGAACAATCGCACCGTGAGCGAGACGGGTCGAACCAGATGACTGACCAGTTCGATGAGAACCATGAGAGGCGCCAACCACAATACTGGGCCCATAAATTGCTTGACGTATTTATACCCATGCACCTTCACCCCCATGATGTGGGTCAAGCAAAAAACCACAAGCGCCATGGAGAGATTCGTGTTCAGATTGGCCGTGGGAGCTTCAAAGCCGGGTACAAGCCCCAAGAGGTTGGATGTAAGAATAAAAAGTCCTATAGTAGCAATGAGGGGAAAGAATTTTCTTCCTTCATGACCCATCGTATCACTTATTAAAGCGTCTAAACCGCTGACGACAACCTCCATCACGTTTTGAAATCTGGTGGGGTAGATGTTCAACCGGCGTGTCGCCAGAAAAGAACAAAGGGCAAGCAGGACCATGACGAACCATGTATACATTATATGAGCAGGGATATAATGGTTTTCAAGAAATGAAAGAGAATGCATTCTTTATCTAGCCTCCTCAATACAATTTTTTTTTGAATAGAGCGCAATTGTGGTAACGACTATGGCAATGACTACTGTCGAAAGCCCGATCAGCAAGCCTATTATGTCAACGATACCTCCGGTAATAATAAAATAGAGGGCAATTGCCGTAACGCCAAACCTGATGTAATATTTAAACATCACGACAGAATTTGACTTTTCCGAGAGACTCCTGAATGCCTTTCGCAGATCCCAAACAAGCCAGTGAAAATTTACAATGCTTATAAATCCACCTAACAACATGCCCAAGGCGAAGTTGCGAGACGTGAAGAAAAAACTGATCAAAGCCAATATTCCCAGGATGATCCAGTTTGTGAGCTCAAGCCTCTTTTGCAGGGGGTCTTTTTCTGTGCGGTTCACTTTTCAGATACTTAATTAACGGCTTTTCATCCTGTATTTTCTTTATCAACGAATATACATTTCTGAATCCGGCTATAATGCCCACCAGCAGAAGGAGAATTGTAAAGATGTAGCCGGTTTCAAATTTCCTGTCCAGATAAATGCCAAGATAGAGACCGCCGAAGATCAGCACAACCATGGCAATGCCGATACTGCTTGCATATGCCATCTGAATGGCCGTCTTCTTCGTATCCTTATCCATTTGCGTGGCGCTCCTTAGCATGAACGGCAGGGCATGTCAAACAAAAACTGCCAAAAGAGGAGCCATATGGGAAGAGATCGCATCACAAGACTTTGAAAATATTTTATATGAGACAGCCCGGCCTTGATGCTTTAAGAAGCGATGAATTGATTCTTACCCAATTCCATCATCATAAGAATTCAAAGAGGCGACGTCTTATAGAATCCAACTCGGCCTTGTTCCCGGTCAGCGTAAATACCTTCGTTTCCTTCCTGTCTCGCCTCTCGCTGGCTTCAGAAACATATACGATATCGTCTCCCTGGAGGAATTCCACGGCACTTTGATAATTCAACTGCGACATGGCTTCGGCTCTCCTTATCTCACCCTTCTTGTACATCTTGGCACCCAGCTGCTGAATTTTTCTCATCCAGTCTTTTTCCGGCAAGGCACCCTTCCTGAGATACATGCAACCCCTTATCACAACCCAGTATGACTCCATATAGTTGCTTATCAAACCGGCAAAAGGCATAAGATATGTCTTCCCCCTGCCTTTGACTTCAACCAGAGCCTGCCCGACATGTTCCAACACAGTAATCATGCCCCTGCTATTCAAATAAGCGAGAACGTCATTCACCTCATCCAAATCGTCCCTTCCGTCATCAAAAATGAATTCCTGCCAGAACAGCCTCTTGAGAAATTGGAAATCTTTTACGATCCGGTTAATAGATATCATGTCCTCGTGGCTTGAGAACAACGACGCGGCTACAAAGCTGATGGAGACAAAAAAGTGAAGAATATTATTTTTGTAATACTCCAAGTTCAAACGATTGTCATCATCCAGGGAGTAGACTGTTTCTTCCATTTCATCCGGTTCTTCTTCGTCCCTCCCCATCTTCGATATAACTCCTGATTCATCAAACAGGTTGAGGGCATCAACAAAGGCCTTTTCTTTATGGACCAGGGTTGCAGCAAAATTTACTTTTCTGTAGCTGAGATAATCATAGAATGAATTCAGCACAGTCATCAGATCATCATGGGATATGCCCCTTCTGTCATGGCATAGCAAAACGGATGCAACGAGAGAAAAAGGGGTCACAACGCACACCCGATTGATTTCCAATGTAATTTCATAGCTGATCTTTCTGTACAGGCTCTGCCTTTCTTCTATGCTCATATTGTCAAATGATTTTTCCTGTGAAGCGAGATATGATTTTAGAAAGGTGGGTTCGCCGATATTTATGTAGACACGACCGTAACGTTTCCTGAGAAATTTGCGGCTCTTGATGACATCAGACGGCCTTTCTCTCTCTTTGGGAACGCCGCCGAGCTCCTTTAGATACGATTCTTCCTCGATGACGCGGTCGTAACCGATGTAAACCGGTATCATTGCCAGATCGTCGCCAGCCTTCTTCCTGTAAGCTTGGATAAGCATCGAAAGGAGTCCGAACTTGGGCATAACCATCTTGCCGCTGCGGCTCCGCCCCCCTTCAATGAAAAATTCTAGTGGAAGACCCTCTCTTAAAATGACTTCCAGATACTTGGCAAAAACTTCGCCGTAAAGTTTATTTCCTTTAAAGGTACGCCGGATAAAGAAAGCCCCAGATTTTCGAAAGATGTATCCCAAAGGCCAGAACGACAAATTGGTACCGGCAGCAACGAAAGGCAACTGTATATTATGCTTGTAAAAAACATAGGAAAGGAGAAGATAATCAATATGGCTTCTATGACACGGAATAATAACAAAGGGCATTCTTTTTGATATGTTTCTTATTTTAGCCAGTCCCTGCTTATCTACTACTACACCATCATAGATGTTGTTCCACAACCAAGTCAGAAATTTATCCCAGATCTCGATGAACATATCATTATAGTCAGCAGCAATCTCGCGGATATATTTCCCCGCTTCCTTAACTAGAGCATCACGGCTTTTTGTCCCTCGCGCAGCCATATCTTCTATGAACTGATTAAGATTGCTATCATTAAGGACCATACTGATGATCTCATTCCGCGACTTCAGAACGGGACCAACAATACTCATCTTTTCTTCATCAATCCGTTCGATCAGTTCCCTTCTCAGGTCATGGTACAATACTTCAGGCTTCATACCCTCGTTCTTGCTGATAAAGTCGCGGAGGTCAATAGACTCCCCAGATATGACAGTAGCTTTATTCGAGTACCTGAGAAAAGTGACAAGTTGGCGTAGCGCGCCTGTCTCTTCAGTCTGGCCGAACAATATATTAATAAAGCTTTCTTTCTCCTTGTCCCTTCTTCGACCGTACGCGGTCATGACCGGGACAATAAAGATGGGAACACTTAAGCTATGTTGTGCGTCTATCAATTGTGTAATCCCGTCCCGAGTGACAGGGCTTTCAAAAAACTCTGAACCCCCGAGATGAATAATCGCGCTTTTCCCTTCAGCAATAATGCGCGTCAGATAGTCTTTCTTGCGGGAGTTGTGAACGGACTTCTTTAAGACATAATGAGATATACTTGAGAACATAACCTTGGCAGCAGCAGGGAATGGCTGCCAGAATACCATATTAAATCCGTGGCAATAAACTGGCCTGGGTATACCCTTTCTTTCAGAAAGCTCTCTTATAATGAGACTGTTGAGCTGACTTTTATTCTTTATTGCATAGACGACTACGCCTTTTCTAGACAGGCATTTTAACGCTTCGACATATTCATCAGCGAGTTCTACTTTGGATAACACCTTCTTTATAAGCCAGAAAAGAGGGAAATTGACCTCCCGGTAAAGGTGTTCTGCATAAAACTCTCCTTCATCTGCCATCCACGCTTTAATTTTCGACAGAAAGGACATGATGATCTCTCAGGGAAAAGATACTCCCGGCGGCAAGTTGTCTAAATATGGCTGGACACTTGAACATAATTTAGTCAATATGCTGAGAAGCCGTCAAAAACAATTTTGCACTACCTAATCTGAGGTGCCGTTTACCTGAAGCTCCTCCGGGAAACGTTCAAGCATATAACTATTGACGTATTCTCGAATCACAGCAGCCGATGAAAAAGTCATGACTTTATCCAGCAGCTTTTTAGATTCCTCCAGAGTCGATTTCTGTATAACCCTTTTCACCCTAGGTATTGCCAGAGGAGTCATACTTAGTTCATCGATCTCAAGTCCTAACAGTATCATGATATATGCTGGTTCACCGGCCATCTCCCCGCACATGGCAACACGAATACCCGCCTTGTGACCGACGTCAATAACTTGCTTGATCAGCCTTAACACGGCGGGATGGAGAGGCTCATAGAGATAGGTCACTCTCTCGTTTATCCTGTCAATAGCCAGGGCATATTGAATGAGATCGTTTGTACCTATGCTGAAAAAATCTACTTCTTTCGCCAGTTCGTCAGCAATAATCACGGCAGATGGAACCTCTATCATGACTCCAATTTCAATGTCGTCACCTACTGGTATGCCTTGGGTGATAAGATCATTCTTAACTTCAAAAAATATCCTCTTGGCTTCTCGTATTTCCTCAATGCCCGAAATCATGGGAAACATGATCCTCGTCTTTCCAAAAGCACTGGCACGAGCAATTGCCCGTAGCTGTACCTTAAACATATCCACTTCCTTCAAACAAAAGCGGATCGCTCGCAGCCCCATTTGAGGATTCATCTCCTTGGCCAACTTCGGATTGGAGTAAAACTTATCACCGCCGAGATCAAATGTTCTAATGGTTGCCCATTTCAAACCCTCTATGCCTACGATGCTTTTGTAGTTTAAATAATGCTCTTCCTCCGTTGGCAACTGCTCTTTGTTTATATAGATGAACTCCGTTCGGTAAAGACCGATGCCTTCAGCACCATGGGATATGGCAGCCGGAATTTCCTCGATAAACTCGATATTCCCTCCTATATCCACTGTATAATTATCTTTCGTTACGGCTGGCAGCTTTGAATATTTCAGAAAATTTTCTTGGGCTATCTCGAAATGCCTTCGTTTATCGTCATATAGTTTAATCATTTCGGGATCAGGATTCACGACAACAAGCCCTGCTGAGCCGTCGATTATAATATCGTCATTGGTTCGTACCGTCTTAGTGATATACTCTAAACCAACGACAGCGGGAATCTCTACAGCCCTGGCTACAATCGCCGTATGAGAGGTTTTTCCTCCCATATCTGTTGCGAATCCCTGGACTTTATTCATCATCATCTGAGCAGTATCAGCAGGTGACAGGTCTGCTGCGATGATTATCCCCTTCCCGGCAATATCCGAAACAACATCTTTCTTGCCTCCACTGAGATTTCTCGTAATCATCTGCCCTACATATCGAATGTCATTGATCCGCCCTTTAAGATATTCATCGTCCACTTTTTCAAAAATATCTCGATACCTGTCGATGGTCATCTTGATGGCCCATTCAGCATTGATGCACAAGTCCTTGATATACTGAACGGTATGGTTGACGAACATCTTGTCTCTGAGTATCAGCAAGTGAACATCGATAATATATAAGGGCTCCTTTCCAGCAAGTTCACGGAGCCTATTTTTTATTTCCAAGAGCTGTTTCTCCGACTCTTTTAAAGCCGCCTTAAGCCTTTTAGTTTCCCCATGTACAAGATCACTGCCCTTCAACCTGTAGAAGGAAACGTGAGCATCGAAACGATCAAAAAGGTGGGCCTTGCCGATCACTATGCCTGGCGAGACACCAATGCCCTTGAGAACAAATGATCTTTTCCCCGCGTCATCACCCATCAATCTTCTCCAAATTTATCCTCTATCAATTTGCCGAGGTTCTCCACAGCTGCGCGCGCGTCTGTCCCCTCCGCTCTTATCGTCAGTCGACTTCCCAAGGGACAGGCCAATGTCAAAATACTGAGGAGACTTTTTCCGTTTGCAACTTTGCCGTCCCTTTCAAAATATATCTTAGCCTTGAAGTGCGTAGACACATTAATGAGTTTCGCCGCAACCCTTGCATGAAGACCAAGCTTATTTTTTATCTCAAATGTTTTTATCACTACCATAACGGGCTCAGCTAGCCTCAACAGCCCGATGATTTTCCAGTGCTCCTAGACTCCCTTTCATCGGACGTGTTTGCCTAGCATGATTGCAGACCTAAGTCAATTCATTCAACATGACATTGACGTTGTTGTCATTACATAATTTGGTGTTTAATTTTTAGGTAAACTTTTTTCTTGACATTTAAGACATTGTGCATTATCTATAGAAGATTTTGTATATATCCTGTCATCCAGGACATTTATAAAATAAACAATAAAGGGGGTGATTCCAATGGTCTGTCAAACCATCAAGATCGGAGCAGAGTGTGCCTTCATGTCCAAGAAAGGTTGTAGCTTTAATGGAGGCAATTGTTACACAGTAACAGATAAGTGTGAAGGTTGCATCAAAATCATAGATTGCCCGACCGGTCAGTACTGCAAGGTCTATCCTGAACCTTCCAGCAAATGGCTTGCTGGAAACTGTCCGACTGCATCGCACATAAAGAGGGAAATCAAAGAGGTCACGCAGAAAATCAACCCGCTCAAGGCATCCAAGAGATCGACCAAACATTAAGGACGGTGGGGCAGGTACTTTTTTTCATAGAAAGAATGCCTGTCCCTTTTCTTTCTAGCTTAGCATTTTTCTTATCTGCAATAATCCTTTTTTAATTTCAATAAACTTTTCTTGGAAGGTATCCCGACCCGGCTGGGATTCGCCCCCTTTCATTTTGAGCAATTGTTTCTTGGCGCCGCTGATCGTAAACTTGTCTGCATACAGCAGATCCTTGATAATCAGCAATTCCTCTAAATCTTTCCTCCTATATAGACGTTGATAAGTTTTAGTACGAATTGGTTTTATCGATTTGAATTCGGATTCCCAGAACCTGATGACATACGTATCTACATCGAGGATTTTACTGACCTCTCCAATGCGGAAATATTCCTTGTCTGGAATTGACGCATTCATTCAGAAATCCTCAATCCTGACGCCTCAATCAAAAAAGACGAAAAAAAACCATTTCTTGAAATCTTGTAAAGGCCCCTCTGAATAACCGACACGGAGGCAGCAAACGGGCGCTTACATAAATTGTATTATGGATTCGTAAAGTACGGCTTTGTAAAAGTTTTAAAGGCCCGACGCAGCACCCCCTCAAGCTCGTCGGTGCGCGTCTGCAATCGCGTCATCCCTCGCTTCCCGGCGGGATTTGGTAATCCACTTTTTTCACGCATGGCCTGTTTAATACGGAGTCTTGACTTTTTAGTGAATCGCCCGGATTTCGTGGTCAGGTTTTTTCGCCTGTTCCGTTAGCTATTCAACGCCTTACGCAATACTTGACTTGACTTAAAGGTTAGCACCTTCCTCGCAGATATTTCTATTTCACTTCCCGTCTGCGGATTCCTTCCCCTCCGAGACTTCTTGTCCTTTACAGAAAAGTTGCCGAACCCTGAAATCTTTATCTTCTCACCGCGAGCAAGGCTGTCTTTCATTAGCTCAAAAACCGACTCGACAATTTTAGCTGCATCCTTCTTGGAAAACCCGAGTTTTTCATACACATCCTGAATAATATCAATCTTTGTCATTTCTTACCTCCCCCCGTCTTGCAGACACCTAATTTTCTTCTCCCCTTATCCTTGCCCCAGTCAAGGCAACAATTTCTTTTACGATTTTTCCATGCAATTGATTTACTTCATCATCCGTTAAAGTCCTGTCCGGAGCTCGATACACAAACCTTATACCGAGACTTTTCTTTCCCTGTGGAATATTTTTGCCGCTATATACATCAAAAACGCTCACTTTTTCAAGTAATTCTTTATCTATTTCAGTGACAAGGTTAAGGATTTTGTCCGCTTCCATCTCTTGGCTGATCACGAATGCCACATCTCTTACGACTGATGGAAATCTTGGCAGGTCTTTATAGAATACTTCGCCCGAAAACATATTTGAGATAATATCCATATCTATTTCAGCCACATAAGCTCTATTTTTTAAATCCATCCTGAGAAGAGTATCCGAATGTACTTCCCCCATGAATCCGACAAACAAGTCTCTCGCATATACCCCACATGACTTACCAGGATGGAGGAAGGTGTCCCGGAAACTAGACCTGAATTCCAGACCTGTTATCTTGAGACCGTCAAAAACGTTTTCTATACACCCTTTCAAGTCATAGAATTCGGCACTGCTCTTTGTGGACCATAGGTCATCGTAATACCTGCCCGTGATGAGACAGCCCATCCTGTTTTTCTCGATGGGAAGTTTGCCTTCCTTTTGTTGGAAAAAAACCCTTCCGATCTCAAACAACTTGAGATCAAGACAGCCGTTATGCACATTCTTTTTCATTGTATCCAAAAGGCTAAAGACTAGCGTCGTCCGCATCACCGATTGATCTTCGGTCAGAGGATTCCTTACTTTTACCATTTTGCAGCGATCATCATCTTCCCTTATTCCAAGACAGCGCGCCGAATCAGGGGAAACAAAACTGAACGTAATTATCTCAGAGTAACCAGATCCCCTCATTAGCTCCCGAATTCTGTCAACGACGACTTGCTGGCGATCCTTTCTAACGGCCATGACAGACACAGGGGGCAACGTGGCAGGAACACGGTCATATCCATAAAGTCTGGCTATTTCTTCGATAAGGTCTATCTCCCTTGTAATATCTACCCTGTATGTTGGTGGACTTACCAGGTAAACGCCGTTTTTCTCGGGGCGGACGGTCATCTCTAAACTTTCCAGTGCCTTAATGATTTCAGTGGCATTGATATCCGTACCCAGTATTTCATTAACCCTTCCTATGCGGAGTCCTATATTGCTGGCGGTTACCACTTTTTGGGGATATCGGTCAATGTAACCTCTGCAAACCCGACCACCGGAAACTTCAGCCATTAGTTGAGCCGCTCTGTTTGAAGCCCTGATCACACCCTCGGGATCTATGCCGCGAGCGAATCTGAATGAGGCATCCGTACTCATTCCGAGCGACTTAACCGATTTTCGAATGGAGGAGGGGATAAAATAGGCGCTTTCCAGAAGTACAGTCTTAGTATCTTCTTTGACTTCGGAGTTCACCCCACCCATTATGCCGCCAATAGCCACGGGTTTCTTGCCATCACAAATAAGGAGCGTGTCCATTTCCAAAAGGCGTTCCTTGTCATCCAGAGAGGTGAATTTCTCCCCCCCTCGGGATCTTCTGACCACGATGCGCCCTTCTTCAAGAAACCGAAAATCAAATGCGTGAAGCGGTTGACCCAGTTCCATCATAACATAGTTAGTAACATCAACTATATTATTGATTGCACGCAATCCCACTGCCTCAAGCCTCCGGCGCATCCAGAGAGGGGAAGGTTTTATAGTAACGTCCTTTATAATTCTAGCGCTATAACGTGGGCACAGATCAGGATCAAGTATATCCACCGACGTGATGCTTCTTATATCCTCCTCGCTTTCTGCAACGGAAGTATCGGGGTATTTAAGTGTGGCCCCGGTGATAGCAGCGATTTCACGGGCAATTCCTACGGTGCTCAAACAGTCAGACCTGTTGGGAGTAATCCCTATATCGATGATCATATCCTTGAGATCGAGCGCTTCTGCAAGGTCAATCCCTATAGCGAGGTCGTCAGGAAGAATCATAATCCCCGATGCGTCGTCACCTATGCCCAGTTCATGCTCGGAACAGAGCATCCCCTCTGATACGGTGCCTCTGATTTTAGAGCTCTTGATTGTATAGCCACCAGGCAATGTTGCACCTACTTTCGCCAGTGGGACCACATCACCAGGCTTGATGTTACGTGCACCACAGACCACCGGATAAGTACCTTCGCCTCCAGACACTTCACAGAAGTAATATTTATCTGTTTCAGGATGGGCTTTTAAGGAAAGGATTTTTGCAACAATTACGTTGGTAAACGCAGGACCGGCATCTTTTATCTCTTCGACTTCAAGACCCGCCATGGTCAAACGATCTACAAGTTCTCCAAGAGGAATTCCTATATCTACATAATCTTTTAGCCATCTGAGACTTACTAGCATAAATGTAAATCCTAGGTCTTGAATCTTGGCCGGGAATGTTTAAAATTCATGCTGCACACATATTGATTAAAACTGCGAACGTGGAGGCTCTAAACAAATTTGGAAACCTAAATTCTGATTGTGTGAGTAAGTTTTGAGCATTTGCTTACTTAGATTTTCTTGTTCGCCGTCACCATTTGACCCAGCTAGACGTATTTAATAAATGCTTCAAGAAAATGTGCATATCTTACGTTCCGTTATTTCGACCATGGATATCAGAATTGCTCTAAGAATCTCCAATCATTCTCAAAGAACAACCGGATATCCGATATCCCATACTTCAACATTGCAATTCGTTCGAGACCCAAACCAAAAGCAAAGCCGGAGAATTCTTCCGGGTCATAATTAACATTTTTAAAGACCTCCGGATCAACCATGCCGGAGCCGAGTATTTCAAGCCAGCCGCTCTGGGAACATACCCGACAACCAGTACCTTTACACATGACACACCTAATATCGACCTCAGCAGAAGGCTCGGTAAAGGGGAAGAAACTTGGACGAAACCTGAGTGCCGTTTCTTCACCAAACATCTGCTTTAGAAACAACGTGAGAACGCCTTTCAAATCCCCAAGAGTGATGCCTTTATCAACGAGAAGGCCTTCTATCTGGTGAAACATGGGGGTATGGGAGATGTCTGAATCAGGCCGATACACCCTTCCGGGTGAAAGAATTCTGACTGGTGGCCGCTGCTTTTCCATGACTCTTATTTGGACAGGCGATGTATGGGTGCGCAGCACAACGTTATCTTCTATGTAGAAAGTATCCTGCATATCCCTTGCAGGATGGTCCTTAGGAATATTCAAAGCCTCAAAATTGTAGTAATCAAGCTCTATTTCCGGGCCTTGGACGGTTGAGAACCCGAGTCCCGCAAAAATGCCACAAATCTCCTCACAGACCAACGTTATGGGATGTTCCTTGCCAAAATGAACTTTTCTGCCCGGGAGTGTTACATCTATTCTGTCACCGAGGAGACCTTCCTCCTTCTTGAGATCGGCTTTCGTTTTGAGAGCCTTCTCAATCTCGGCAGTCAGGATGGCTTTAATTTCATTGCAGCGATTCCCGACCAGGGGCCTCTCTTCGGGCGCTATATTTCCCAAGCCTCGCAGAAGCTTGGTCAGGATACCCTTTCTGCCCAAATACTTGGTCTTTACTGCGAGAAGTTCCTCTTCAGTTTCTGATCTCTTTAACTCGGATTCCGCCAGTCTCTGAAGCCCTTCAAGTTCTTTCAGCATGCGGCCAGCTTACCTTTTGCAATACTGGCTATCTCGGAGAATCCTCGAGGATCATGAACGGCAAGCTCGGCCAGAATCTTCCGATCAATTTCCACACCCGCTTTTTTCATGCCGTATATCAGCCGGCTATATGATATTTCATTGATTCGTGCAGCGGCATTGATCCTCGCAATCCACAGTTTTCTGAAATCCCTTTTCCTTACTCTTCTGTCCCTGTAAGAGTACTTCATTGCCCTTTCAACGGCTTCCGTGGCCGTTTTCAACAAACGGCTCCGTGCACCAAAATAACCCTTCGCCATTTTTAGAATTTTTCGTCTTTTTTTCTTTGCAGTGACACTTCTTTTTACTCTCGGCATCTCTTATCTCCCAGTTTCTTATAAAAAATCATTAAACCCCGATGTCAAATTAACATAATTTATTGTCTCTGTATTCCCATTCGTGCTTACATATACGGGATCAACAGCTTTATTCCCCGGGCATCCCTCTTGTCAAGAAAAGCTGCCTTTCGCAAACTTCTCTTTCTCTTTGTCGTTTTCTTTGTAAGAATATGGCTGCCATATGCCTTACGCCTCTTTACCTTGCCGGTTCCTGTCAAACTAAACCTTTTAGCTGCGCCCCTGTGTGTTTTTATCTTTGGCATTAAATCACCCCTTTTGTATAAAAAACCCAAACTTCCGATTTCTGAATTCTAAGCAATCTGAAAGTGCAGCTGCCGAGATCTCAAATCTTTCTTCGCACTGAAATTCAATATTGACCAGGATTTCAGATTCGTAATTCAGCCCTTGTTAATCTATTTTTGGGGAGATACCATCATGACCATGTTTCTACCCTCCAGCTTTGGCTGCTGATCAACAACGCTTACACCTGCCAGAGCCCTTTGCACTTCCTCCATAATTTTCCTGCCCAGATCCGTATAAGCCATTTCACGACCCCTGAACATCATGGTTATCTTCACCTTATCGTTCTGGCTGAGAAATTTCTTAATATGTTTAATCTTCACTTGAAGGTCGTGTTCATCTGTCTTCGGTCTTATCCTGATCTCTTTTACCTGAATGATGCTCTGACTTTTTCTTGCGACCTGTTGCTTCTTGCTTTGCTGGTATCTGAATTTTCCATAATCCATAATCCGGCAAACCGGTGGCGAAGAGTTGGGCGCTACCTCAACCAGATCCAGTCCTGCTTTGGCAGCCACCTCTAACGCCTCCGCCAGAGGCATAATACCAAGCTGTTTCCCTTCATCAATCAACCTGACTTCAGATGCCTTAATCTCTTCATTTATGTTTAAGTCCTTAGCTATACGACACCTCCTGAATAATAAAGTAGTTCAAATAATTCTTAATATGTTCTAACGTCAAGGAACGCCGGCGTCCAGGACTTTCGGCTTTTACAATTGTTTTGAAGCCGACTCCCCGCAATCCGGCTTGCTCTATGACAGCTACTGGTACTTGGCACACTTCTCCTCTATCAATTCAACGAACTCACTAACGCCGATTGCGCCGAGATCTTTACCGCTTCTCTCACGGGGTGAAACTCGGTTCGATTCCATCTCCCTGTCACCGATCACCAGCATATAGGGTATTTTCTGCATCTGCGCTTCTCTTATTTTATACCCCAGCTTCTCATTTCTGAAATCGCGCTCCACACGGATCCCTTCATCGGACAACTCTTTGTAAACCCTTTCTCCATATGGGATATACTTGTCAGTAACGGTCAGCAGAACTGCCTGCACCGGTGAGAGCCAGACTGGAAAGGCACCGGCATAATGTTCAATTAACACACCCATGAACCGCTCTATTGCACCTAAAATCACCCTGTGCAGCATTACCGGACGATGTCTTTCCCCATCCGCACCGACGTAGGTAAGATCAAATCGGTCGGGAAGCGTAAAATCGCACTGAATAGTCGCACATTGCCATTTCCGCTTGAGGGCATCTTTTAACTTGAAATCGATCTTGGGCCCATAAAAGGCACCATCCCCTTCATTTACCTCATAACTAATATTGTTTATCTTAAGAGCTCCCTCTAAAGCTGCCGTTGCCATTTCCCATTCTTCATCGGTGCCTATAGATTTTTCAGGCCTTGTGCTAAGTTCCACATCGTAGTCAAAACCAAAGACTTTCATTGCATAACTGACGAAGTCCGCGATAGCAGTTATTTCACCGTTCAATTGCTCAGGTGTGCAGAGGATGTGGGCATCATCCTGGGTGAACTGGCGTGCCCTCATCAGGCCGTGCAGAACCCCTGTTTTCTCATGCCGGTGGACAGTGCCGAGCTCGAAATACCTGAGCGGCAGGTCGCGGTAGCTGCGAATTTTCGATTTGTATATCAGCATGTGCGCAAGGCAGTTCATCGGTTTTATGCCATAGACCTGATTTTCTACCTCCGTAAAATACATATTTTCCCTGTAGTGGTCGAAATGCCCGGACCTTTTCCATAGATCGGCTTTCAGTATCTGAGGGCCCACGACCATTTCATACCCCCTTTTAAGGTGTTCCTTCCGCTCCCAGTCTTCAATAATGTTTCTGAGCCTTGCACCCCTGGGGTGAAAGATAATGAGACCAGGACCTGCTTCGTCATTCATCTGGAACAGGTCCAATTCTTTTCCCAGTTTTCGGTGATCCCTTTTCTTCGCCTCCTCAACAATATGCAAATATTCCGCAAGCGCCGCTTCCGTTGCAAAGCCTGTCCCGTATATTCGCTGGAGCATCTTATTTCTCTCATCTCCTCGCCAGTATGCCCCCGCCACATTTAACAACTTAAAAGCCCTGATCATCCCCGTAGATGGGATGTGGGGTCCTCGGCATAGATCTACATAACCGCCCTGGCTGTATAAACTGACAGTTACTACGTCCTGGGGTAGGTCGTTCAAAAGTTCAACTTTATAAATCTCACCCCTTTCCCTAAAAAACGATATGGCCTCAGGCTTCAATATTTCCCGGCGGACGAAAGGATAATCAGCAGCTACGATCTCCTGCATACGCTTTTCAATTTTTGTGAGGTCTTCCGGAGTAAAGTTCTCTCTATAGTCAAAGTCATAATAAAAGCCTTCTTCGATAGAGGGGCCAATGGTAATCTGCACCCCCTCAAATAAGTCCTTTACCGCCTGTGCCATGATATGGGATATACTGTGACGCAGAATTTCCAGGCCTTCCTTCGATTCAATATTGATTAAGGAGATTTTGGCGGGCTTCTCAATTAGATGGCTCAAGTCAACAGGCATATTATCGAGCTTCGCCGCAACTATTGAAGGAAGCATCTCCTTCTTCCACGATAGAATAGTCTCTTTAATTGTTTCACCTCGATGACACAGATGGATGGAACCATCCGGCATCACAACCTTGATTTCATTCATAAACCAATATCCGATGTACTAAATATTTCAATCATTTTGGCTAACGCAGTTAACATGCTTCTATAAGAAAGGGCATCACCGCATACTCCCTGCTGATGCCCTCACCAATACTTAAATAGTCATATCTTGTTTTTATTTCTTACTGAAAAAATGGTAGGCACGCAGGGATTTGAACCCTGGACATCCACCGCGTCAGGATGGCGCTCTCCCCCTGAGCTACGTGCCTACATCAGGGCTCTTCAAAAGAGGGTGTAGTTACTAACAGTAAAACTGCGTTATGTCAAGCGAATATTGCGATCTCCGCATTTTGAAGCATGACTTTAAACACGACTAAGCTGCGTTACTGTTCAGTCTGATGCCTCTGAACATATAGTTCAGACCGGAAATTATCGTGAACGCTACTGTAACCCACTGCAAAATCATGAGCCACAGGTAATCGATCGACCCAGGAAGGATGCGGGAGACAAGGAAAAAGACCAAAGTGAACAACTGCAAGGCTGTTGTGAGTTTGCCGATGAATGATGGGCGGATCTCATACGGAATGGACATGATTGACAGTATGGCAATGCCAACAAGGATGATAAAATCCCTGCTGATTACGACAACTGTGAACCATCCCGGGATCATTCCTTTTATAGAGAGAGTCACAAAGCAACTCGCGAAGAGGGCCTTATCTGCAAGCGGGTCCAGATATGAACCGAGTACAGTTTGCTGGTTCAGTATACGGGCAAAAAAGCCATCAAGGGCATCTGTAATTCCTGAAACAATTAACACGATTAGGGCCTTCGTAAAGGCCCCTTGCATGAGAAGGATCACCGTAATGGGTACAAGAAGGATCCTGACCAGCGTCAAGAGATTGGGAACATTCATTGGCCACTATGTCCGGTTTGCACTTTGAAACGTACTATATCCATTCTAGTTTTATCCCAAGTCCCGGTCTCTCGCCTTGTTCCAGTCTACCTGCTCATCGCGAAACGACATGCAAAAAAAATGTTGTTATCTTCTTCATCTGCGTCTTCTCGTTAACAGTCAGCCTTACATGTCCGGAAACCGGAGAGCTGGGAAAAACCATTCAGGACTTCTTAGGCCTCCTCCACGTCAATGGAGATGCCGGAACTTCGTCATCCCGCAGAATCAGGACCATCAGGTAGAGTATGCATCGCCTTATCTATTACTTCCTGCATAGCTGGTTCAAAGATCTCGCATGATTCCATCTCGAGCTCTTCCCGGAAAATACTGTAATTCCTTTTGATGGTTCTGTTGCGGTAACTCCAGAGCGTTTCCCCCGTCTTAGCGCTCCGCAGTTCAAAAGATATGGATATGTGCGTAGGGGCATAGATAAATGAAAAGTCGGTGTAGGACTCTTCTAAATAAATATACAGGACAGCATCTACACCGAGCAAATCACCCATGGCTTTGGGGGGAATATTTTCTCTTCTAAAATCAATATTGCCCTTATATATCTTGGTGAGCTTTTCATCTATGATTTGTAAAGGGACTTTTGGATAGCCTTTGAAATAAAGTTCATTGAGAACCATTGCCCTCAGCATCTGGCCCACCCTGGCATCACCTGACTTCATGTTCACAGGCAATATAGCAATAAGCCTTATGCCTTTGTTGCTGTAATCGGGATTCACAGTGTAGGGTTCTTTCCACATTTGTTTCCACGTGCAACCCTGCATAATGATTAATGCGAGCATCGTCAAAAAAATCCGTCTAAAATTACCCACCAATATTTAAACCTCACCCATAGAGTCCCGGAGGCGATCTAGCTTTCTTCACTAAGGTTCAGATCGCGCTCATTTCTCTCTCAAGAACGTAACCTCAAAATATTTCTTATCCGTGAGAATTATCGGGGAAAAATGTCCTGATCTTGTCAGTTCATCCGAGAATGACTGGACGGTGCCTCGAAGATGTAGATTTAGCTTTGCTGTGCCCCATGTGAGCTCGCGCTGATAAACATTCTTGACGCCGTTCACCTTTGTCCCTAGCAGTTGTTTGACTCTTGCGTAATCAGCACAACTTGCAAGTCCTTTTACCGTAAGCACTACCTCTGTTTCCAGAACCCTATTCTTTTCGGCCGTGAGGAGACCAAGGGTCTGAAGATCATCTCGTATACTATCCATGAACACTGCCGACCTGACGTTAACCGCATAGAGCTTTTCGACTTGTTTCTCGCTATTAATTTTGTAATCCCGGATGTATTGCTCACTTCTTGCGTATATCCGGTCTCTGATCGCTTGAGACTTTTTATCAGGTGGCTTACCGGGGATCAAGGTTGCCACGGCCTGTTCTACAGCATTGCGTAAAGCATCACTGATGGCATTTCTTCGTGCTCCGGCAATGTCGTCATTTGTTATAAGTCCCGTGCCGTCTGTTTCTACAGTCCAAACATCATCATTATTATCCTGCGGAAATACCCCGGAGGCTGGGAGGAAAAACCAGGCCGTAAATAGTAATGCAATAAGAAAAGGCCTTTTCATCTTTTTAACTTGTCAATCTCTTCCCTAATAACCCTCTCCGCAATCTGCGGGACTATTTCTTTCGCAATCCTCTCAGCAATTTCGCTAATCCTCTTTATTATTTCATCATTCAGGGCCGCGTCATGGCGAGATCCGCCTGAATCCTTTTCAGTAGCGTTCACAAGATCTTGGGCTTCATCAACTGGCCTCGGTATCCTCTCATATACTCGACCGTCAATGACAATAATTTCTCTATCTTGTTTGGTTTCAGTACCGCCCTGGTCATTTATTACGTCAACGAGGTCGTAAATCCTGTCATTAGGTTTCAATAAACGTCCGTCTACGAGGACATCTCCAGTTCTCGCCCCTGGCATGTTTTCCACACTACCCTCCCGTAAGATCCCAGCCAAATTTTTTGATATCGCATCCATATGGATTCACATCCTAGATAAGGCATTCGAACCGTTACAACCTCAAAAAAATTCCATGTGCTGTAAAACAGTAAACTTCGCAGATGCGAACTTTATGGCTTCAACTCTACGAAGCCTGCCTTTACCTTCCCCTCACAGCTTCTTCACAAAAATCGTACTGCCTTATATAGCCAGAATGTTTGTGAGTTATCACACCTGCAGAAAGTGTTCAAGCGAATAGTAGCCCGTTTTGTGAGCATCAAGTCCGGTCGACCACCAACCGGTAGACCTTTTTCTTGGGGATCCCTAATTGCTTGGCAACTTTTTCGATGATATCTCGCCGGGAAGCGACGGAGCCTTTCATCAATTCTTTGAATTTCGCCAGGATTTCGTCATCGGAAAACGATAACGGCGCATTTTCCTTCCCCCCTATGACTATCGTCACTTCGCCTTTCACAACCCTTCCCTGTATGCCGTTGAGGACTTCTCTTACAGTTCCCCGCATGATTTCTTCAAACACTTTGGTCATTTCCCGCGCTATGACCACGTTCCGGTCACCAAAGATTTCACCGATATCGCGAAGTGACTTCGTCAGTCTCTTAGGTGATTCATAGAACACCATTGTCTCTGTTTCGTCCCTGAGAGCGGATAAGAACTGTCTTCTTTTTCCATCTCGTGAGGGCAAGAATCCATAAAATGCGAAAGAATCCATGGGTAGGCCGGACACGCAAAGGGCTGTGACGACAGCTGATGCCCCGGGAACCGGAATAATCTTTATCCCTTCAGCAATAGCCTTACTGACAAGAACATACCCTGGATCCGATATTCCCGGTGTTCCTGCGTCAGATACGATTGCCACATCCATACCCTCATTCATTTTAGAAATCAGCGTGTTGCTCTTCTTGCTCTCTATATGATCGTGAAGACTCGTCATGGGGGTGTTAATCTGATAAAGTCGCAATAGTGTCCTTGTCCTTCTCGTATCTTCGGCTGCTATCATCTGTACTCCCTTAAGAACCCTTATAGCCCTGAGCGTTATATCCTCAAGGTTCCCAATGGGCGTTGCGACGATGTACAGCGCACCTTTTCTATTAATGCCCATATGTAAGTAAGATTAGATCAGACACGATAAAATTTTTAAGTGACCATAGCATGTTTTCTTGTGTTTTCTTGTTGACATATTGAAATGCTTTTCGTTTAATACCAAACCTGAGAGAAAAAAACCACAAAAACGAAAACTGCGTGTTGCTATGAAAACCTGGTAAGGGCATTCCGAGCGACGACAACGGAGATATGGAAACATTCCACATCATAAACTGAAATGAAACGTATACTGATTACGGGTGGAGCAGGATTTTTAGGCTCCCATCTCTGCGATAGGCTCATCGCGCAGGGCAACGATGTCCTGTGTCTCGATAATTTTTTTACCGGGAGCAAGGAAAATATAGCCCATCTACTTGCAAACCCCAGATTTGAATTAATCAGACACGACATCATCAATCCGATCTTCCTCGAGATAGATGAAATCTATAATCTTGCCTGTCCTGCTTCGCCGGTATATTACCAGTGCAACGCTATCAAGACAGTTAAAACAAATGTGATGGGGGCCATCAATACGCTCGGAATGGCAAAGCGTCTCAATGCAAAAATTCTCCAGGCATCGACTTCGGAGGTATACGGAGACCCCGACGTGCATCCCCAGAAGGAAGACTACTGGGGAAGGGTCAACCCTATAGGACCAAGAAGCTGCTATGACGAGGGTAAAAGGGCGGCTGAATGCCTTATGATGGATTACCACCGCCAGAATAATGTTAAAGTGAAAATTGCTAGAATATTCAATACCTATGGTCCGCGCATGGCACTGAAAGACGGGCGTGTAATAAGCAACTTCGTCGTCCAGGCAATAAAAGGCGAAAATATCACTGTGTACGGCAATGGCTCCCAGACCAGATCATTCTGCTATGTCGATGAAATGATAGACGGCCTAGTGCGGTTGATGGAAAGTGACGACGCTTTTTTCGGACCAGTAAACCTGGGGAATCCGGACGAGTTCACAATTCTGGACTTAGCGAAAACTGTCATAGGCATGACGGGAAACCGCTCGAAGATTGTTTTCAGGCCCCTGCCCCAGGATGATCCAATGCAACGCAACCCCGATATTTCCCTGGCGAGAAAAGTACTGGGCTGGCAGCCGCGAGTCAAGCTTGAGGAAGGTCTTGTACGGACAATTGAATATTTTCGCAAAGTAATTTAAGGAATAGAGGCTTCTATGAAATTCAAGAAAAACATCCTGTGTATCGGCGCAGGGTACGTGGGCGGTCCCACGATGGCCATGATAGCATACAAATGTCCACAGTACAGAGTGACTGTCGTTGACATCAATCCCTCCCGCATTGCCGAATGGAATTCCGATAATCTCCCCATTTATGAACCGGGGCTTGATGACATCGTTCGCACAACTCGCGGGAAGAACCTCTTTTTCAGTACCGATATAGAGGGCGGCATCAGAAACAACGATATCATCTTTGTCAGTGTGAATACGCCGACCAAGACATTCGGGACGGGTGCAGGCATGGCAGCAGACCTGCAGTACTGGGAGAAAACGGCGAGGCAGATCCTGCAGCATTCGCAATCGTCAAAGATAGTCGTTGAAAAGAGCACCCTTCCGGTTAAAACCGCTCTGGCCATGGAAAAAATACTTAATTATACGAAAAACTCTATTACTTTCGATATACTCTCCAACCCAGAATTTCTGGCGGAGGGTTCGGCTATTAAAGATCTCGATAATCCTGACCGTATCCTCATCGGATGCCGGGAGACGGAAAGCGGCTATGCTGCCAGAGAAACCCTGGTGGAAATATATGCTAACTGGGTACCAAGGGAAAACATCATCACTTCCAATATCTGGAGCAGTGAGCTTTCCAAAATCGTATCGAACGCCTTTCTGGCGCAGCGAATATCATCGATCAACGCGGTCTCAGCCCTATGTGAAAAAACGGACGCCGACATAACCGAGGTATCGAGGGCCGTCGGCATGGACAGCCGCATCGGCAGCAACTATCTCAGCGCCAGCATTGGCTTCGGCGGCTCCTGCTTTAAGAAGGACATCCTCAACTTAGTATATCTATGCCAATACTATGGCCTGCATGAAGTTGCTGACTACTGGGAAAATGTCGTTAGAATCAACCATTATCAGCAGGAGCGCTTCATAGTGAATATGCTGAACGCCATGTTTAACACACTCGCCGGCAAGAAGATCTGCCTTTTCGGCTTTGCGTTCAAAGCCAATACAAGTGATACAAGGGAGAGTCCTGCTATTAACATCACGAAACGGCTTCTTGAGGAAAAGGCTGAGATCGTCATAACCGATCCTAAAGCCCTTAAAAATGCAAAGGCGGATCTTGAGGGCGTAGAAGGTAAAGTAAGTTTCATAGAAGATCCCTATAAGGCAGCCGAAGGATGCCACGCTATCGCTGTACTAACCGAGTGGGATTTGTACAGGGACCTTGACTTTCAGAAAATCTTCAACACCATGACCAAGCCAGCCTCCATCTTTGACGGAAGGAATATCATTGACCACAAGCGATGCTTCGATATCGGCTTCAACATCTTTCCCATCGGTAAACCGGCTTTAACCCATTTTTGATAACGATGACTCCGATGGACTCCTTTAATATTACTGTCATTGGCGCCGGGGTGGTCGGCCTGTCCATTACAGAAGAGCTGTCTGCAAATTATAAACATGTCCTGCTTATTGAAAAAAACGATGGCTTCGGACAGGAGACGAGCAGTCGCAACAGTGAGGTAATACACGCCGGTATTTACTATCCCCACGGCTTCCTCAAGTCTTCTTTATGTGTGGAAGGAAACCGACTCCTTTATGATCTATGCAGGGATCGAAATATTCCCCATAAGCGCATAGGCAAGCTGATTGTCGCCATTAACGACCAAGAATGTGAACGCCTGGAAAACATAAAAAATCATGCCGAAGGAAACGGCGTATCCGATCTCACCATGTTGGGGCCAAAGCAGATCCTGACACTTGAACCGGAAGTCAATGCGAAAACCGCCATCTATTCCCCATCCACAGGGATTGTAGATAGTCATAGCCTGATGCGTTCTTTCTACGTAAACGCGAAAAGTGCCGGCGCTGTGATTGCTTTCCGTTCTAAAGTCACAGCCATTCATGCCGAAAATGGCATATACGAGGTGGAAACGAATGGAGGAGAATACCGATTTCGCACCCGTGTAATTATCAACAGTGCCGGCCTATATTCCGACAGCGTCGCCGCTATGGTCGGCATCGATGTAGACCGGCTCGGATACCGCCTGAGATACTGCAAGGGAAGTTATTTCTCTGCCTCACCTTGCCCGAAACTCAATCATTTAATTTATCCTGTTCCCACTGAAAATACGGAAGGCCTCGGTATCCACGCCACGCTGGACCTCAGCAACCGCGTCAGGTTCGGACCTGATAGCCAGTACATAAAAGAAATCGAATACGGCATAGATGAAGAGAGAAAGGAATCTTTTTATCAATCCATCAGAAACTACCTGCCCGGGATCAAACCGGGATACCTCCATCCGGACACGTGCGGAATTCGTCCGAAACTCCAGGGACCTGGTGAAGACTATCGCGATTTTGTCATTAAGAATGAGAGCGACACGGGATATCCCGGGCTGATAAATCTGATCGGTATCGAATCCCCCGGATTAACCTCCTGTATTGCCATTGCACGATACGTGAAGCGCCTCTTGACCGTATATTTTTGAGGGCAAGGACCGAGAGACAAGTCTTTGAGTCTAAGGCAAACAACGATAAATGCACGGGTGGGTCCGATCGACAAGTTCAACGGCGTTTTGAATCAGCTCTATGGTACTCCCGTCAGGCAGCATCTTTATCGCCACCACATCGAATCTCGCGTCTCCGGGATAGAGATTTTTTTCCTTTAGATGCATAAGAGAATTTTGCAAAATATCCTCCTGCTTTCCTAATTCTCAAGCAAGCTGTGGATCGCCAAATTCTTCCGATTTCGTGCTCTTAACCTGCACAAGGACAATCGCATCCCCGTCTCCTGCCACAATATCAATCTCTGCCAAAGGGCATATGTAATTACGCTCAACGATCCGGTATAGTCTACTCTTCAAATAAGTAATGGAAGTATCCTCTCCCTTCTTGCCAGTCAGCGCCTTATCAAAAACTTTCATTATCACACCCGATGTCGCAAAATGTGTTCAAAACTCCATTTCGGCATTTACTTGGATGAGGCTCCTGTCTTTGACTGTGAACGATTTTCGATGGATCATGCAATACCCGTGTTCCTTGATTGCTTCCCTGTGCTCCGCCGTAGCGTAGCCTTTGTTCTTCGAAAAGTTATACTGGGGAAATTGGCGATCATAGGTCTCCATGATCCCGTCTCTTAAGACCTTAGCAATGATCGAGGCCGAAGCTACGGATACGCTTTTTGAGTCACCTTTGACAATGGCTTCCTGGGGTATGGAGACAAAAATATGATGTGCCCCATCAATGAGGAGATAATCGGGCGTCATGGAAAGATTCAATGCTGCCTCCCTCATGGCAACGAGTGTCGCCTGAAATATATTCACTTCGTCAATAAACGAAGCCTCGACGACACCCAGGCCAATGGAAAGGGCATCGCGTCTTATGATTTCAGACAGTTTCTCCCTCTTCTTGGCTGAGAGCTGCTTCGAATCTTTGATTTCCTTGTTCTTGTAATTGGGGGGGAGTATCACCGCCGCAGCGACAACGGGCCCCGCAAGGGGGCCTCTGCCCACCTCATCGATGCCGGCTATTGATCGGTAACCAAGTTGATGGGCACGCCGTTCAAAACTATTCATAGCAGGGACAAGAGACCTGTAAACACGGCCCTGAGGTACTGCCCAAAGACAGACAATGGTTCTCCCCCATCTGAAGGCCAGAGACAGATGGACATGGTGGCTTCCACCTGCGTAGGGGATTAGTTTAATACCTATTTTCCCATTTCTTTGATTCTTGCTTTCTTCCCTCTAAGGCCGCGTAAGTAATACAGCCTGGAGCGCCTCACTTTGCCGCGATTAACTACTTCAATCCTATCTATCACGGGCGAATGCAGTGGAAATGTCCTTTCGACTCCTACGCCATAGGAAACCTTTCTCACTGTGAAGCTCGACCGGCAATCACCCCGCTTTCTGCGGATGACGACGCCTTCGAAGGCCTGAATTCTCTGCTTCTGTCCCTCGACAATTCTCACATATACCCTGACAGTATCTCCAGGCTTGAAATTAGGAATGTCTCCTCTCATCTGTTCTTTTTCAAGCATTTCCATAACATTCATATCGTAAATTCCTCCATATCGTCTCACTCACAAATCTTTCTTAATGTCTTCGAGTGTTTTTCTGTCCTCATCAGATAGTTCTATTTTTTTCAGCAAGTCCGGACGCCTCAAATATGTTCTCTTTAGCGATTCCTTTCTCCGCCATGCCTCGATCTTCCGGTGATCGCCTGACAGCAGCACCTCGGGAACCTGCCAGCCACGGTAACTGCCAGGCCGCGTATAGTGAGGATACTCCAGCAAGCCGGAAGAAAACGAATCACAGGATGCGGAGTCATAATTCCCCAGAACACCCGGAATCAGACGCGTAACGGCGTCGACCACAACCATAGATGAAAGTTCTCCACCCGTCAAAACAAAATCACCTATCGAAATTTCTCTGTCAATCAGATAGGCCCTTACCCTCTCGTCAACACCCTCGTAGCGCCCACAGATGAGCACAATTTGAAAATAGAGAGACATTTCCTCCGCGATCTTCTGATTGAGGGTTTCTCCCTGGGGTGTAAGGAGAACTACCAGTGCATTATCCCTGGATGGAACGATGGACTCCAGGGCCCTGTCAATTGGTTCCACCTTCATGACCATGCCGCCACCACCCCCGTAAGGGGTGTCATCTGTCATCCTATGCTTATTCTCGGCATAGTCGCGAATGTTGTGGAGATGGATCTCCACCATCCCCTTCTCCCGCGCTCTTTTCAAGATACTGTGATTAAACGCTGATTCAAACATCTCAGGGAAGATGGATAAGATATCAAACCTGATCATGGCCTATAAACCTTCAAGCAGTCTTACAACCATCATCCCCCGATCGATATCGATCCTACGTATCACATCGGCAATGCCCGGCAGCAAGAACTCCCTATCTCCCCCGTTACAAACATAGACATCATTGCTCCCAGTTGGAAAAACAGCCTCAATTACGCCTAAAATGCTGCCTTCCTCGGTAACTACCTTAAGGCCTATCATATCCCGCCAGTAATATTCATCTTCTGGCAATTCTTCGAGTTTGTCCGTGGGAATCAGTAAATGGCAACCAACTAGCGCGTTGGCACTCTGGAGGCTTTCGACACCTTCAATTTCAAGGAAGAAACCCTTTCCTTTTCTTTGGATACCCCTTAATTTGAAGGGCCCTTTCTTTTCATTCTCGTAACCTATATATATTTCCTCAAGGCCTTGAAGTTTGTCATTAGACTCAAGGTACGACACCGCTTTTATACGGCCTTTGAGACCACTGGTTCTGACAATTTTGCCAATTTCAAAGAACTTAGTCGGATTCATTCAATAATTTCTAAGACCGCCCTCTTGCGAAGCTTCGTTGATGCAGCACTCAAAATAGTCCTCATGGCTTTTGCCGTTCTTCCCTGCTTACCGATAACTTTACCAAGGTCTTCCTTCGCAACTCTCAGTTCGATCACGGAAGTCTGCTCGCCAAGCACCTCGGATACTTCCACCAGATCAGGATTATCCACCAAAGACTGAGCTATGTACTTGATCAAATCTTTCATCGTCACAACCTCCACGGATTACTTATTGAATAAATCCATTAGCATCATCGTCTTTTGACGCAAAGCCGTTAAATTGTAAGTTCAAGACATGGCCCCATTTGTGTCAATTATGCTCTTTTTGCGATTCCCTTCTTTGCAAACAACTGGGAAACCGTCAACGTTGGTATGGCTCCTTTTGAAAGCCAATCGACAACGCGTTGTTCTTTCAGGACGACCTCCGCGGGATTTTTTTGAGGATTATAGCTTCCCACTATTTCCAGAAATCTGCCGTCCCTCGGAGATTCGGAATCGGCTACCACAATCCTGTAATATGGCCTGCCCTTTCCACCGAGCCGCGCTAACCTTATCTTCACTGCCATTCCTGTTACCTGTCACCTCCTGAAATTTATTGTACTTTGTTATAAGTGCCCTAGATTACAAGTAGAGAATTTTCAGTATAATTCATTTTTAAGTTAATTAAAAGGGTAAATTGCCCCTCCGTAGCGATTTCATACCTTCCTTTGATGTGAGCCTCTTCATAATTTTTCTCATCTCACCGTAATTTTTCAGTAGTCTGTTAACATCCTGGACAGTCGTTCCGCTTCCTTGTGCTATCCTCTTTCTCCTCTGTCCATCGATTAAGAGATAGTTCGAACGCTCCTTCCTTGTCATGGAATCGATTATGGCGACGGTTTTCATCATCTCCTTTTCATCGGGTGTCGCATGTGCCAGTGCTTTGAGCTTCCCCAATCCGGGAATCATCCCCATAATGTCTCCCATGGAGCCCATCGATTTAATCTGTTTCAATTGGTCGCTAAAATCTTCAAGGGTAAATTCATTCTTCCTGATCTTCTTCTCAAGCTCCCGCGCCTGTTTTTCATCGATTGTAGCCTGTGCTTTTTCGACAAAGCTCAGAATATCACCCATACCTAAGATCCGTGAAGCCAGGCGTTCAGGATGACAAACCTCTAAAGCATCGATTTTTTCACCAGCACCGATGAATTTTATGGGTTTCCCGGTTACTGCTTTCAGGGACAGAGCCGCGCCGCCCCTCGCGTCTCCGTCCATCTTGGTCATAATCACGCCATCGATGCCGAGAAGCTCAGTAAATCTACCCGCCACATTTACGGCATCCTGTCCTGTCATGGCATCAGCAACAAGGAGAATCTCTGAAGGATTAATCGCATCCTTTATCCTTTTGAGTTCGTCCATCATAAAGTCGTCTATATGAAGCCGGCCCGCCGTATCAATGATAATCACCTCATAGCCGTTGCTCCTTGCCTCATCAACAGCCTGCAAGCATATCCTGACAGGATCATGAATATCTCCGGAAACATAAATCCCCACGCCTTTAATCTTCTCACCAAGGACTTTCAATTGCTCTATAGCTGCCGGCCTGTAAACATCAGATGAAACAAGATATACCCGCTTACCCTGATTGGCCAAATACTGGGCAAGCTTGACTGCTGTCGTTGTTTTGCCGCATCCCTGAAGACCGACCATCATTACAGGGGCAGGAAAGCGGTTAGAAAGTCTGAGCTGGCTGCTTTTCCCTCCCAATAACTCCACGAGCCTCTCATGGACAATCTTCACGACCTGCTGGCCAGGCGTGACACTGTCCAGGACGTCCTGGCCCACAGCCCTCAACCTGATGTCCTCTATGAAGTCCTTGACCACCTTAAAGTTGACATCTGCCTCAAGAAGAGCCATGCGTATTTCTCTCAGAGCGGAAACAATATTATTTTCATCAAGGCGACCTCTCCGCTTGAGTTTCTTAAACACATCTTCTAATTTTTCCGTCAACGCCTCAAACATCACCCACCCACGTATTTCTGCTGACCTTAGTTATTCTTTTCTCACATTTTTAGAACGACGCAACTGAGGCCTTTGATCTCCCTCGTCACACTGTCCACCGCTTTTTGCGCGTCTTGCTGACTTTCAAAACCTTCAAGGGTTATGCGCGTCCACTTCCCCTTTTTGGGTACCTGCATTTCTGTGACTCTGGGGGAAAATCCCAGGGCTGTGAGTTTTTTAGATAACTCATTGGCTTTTCCCTTTTCTTTGAAAGAACCAACCTGTACTTTATATTTTGTCTGCTCGACAGGCGGCTTTGTATCCATTTTAGCGGCGGCAGGAAGATGGGGCTGCCTTTCGTCAGACTTCACAGGAGCTGCAACGGGTGTCTTCCTTTCTTCCGGGACAATTTCCTCGGCCCCCGCCTTGGCTGTCTCTTTCGCAGTTTCGCTCGCAGCCACAGCAGTCTCTGACCTATTCGATGACCAGCCAAGCCTTTCCATCATCATGCCCGGAAACCCTCGTGAAAACTTTTCCGGATAGACATCAATGTTCTTGCCAACAGTCACGCCAAACAGAAAAACAACAAAAAGCAAACAGGACATTCCTAAAATAAATAGGATCAACGCCCGCTTACCCAGCTTCAGTTCGAATACACGCACATTCTTGGTTGCCATTTCACTTCTCTGATTTATTCACATTTTTTCCGGTGCTGAAACTCCCAGTATCCTCAAGGCATTGCTGAGCACTACCAGGATTGATTTTGACAACAAAAGTCTCGCCTTGCTGAGGCCTTCTTCATCAGATAAAACCTTATGCCTGTTATAATAACTATGGAAGAGCGCCGCTAGATCGTTAAGGTAAAAAGTCAAACGGTGCGGCTCAAGTGACAGTGCCGCACCTTCAAGCACCTCGGGAAGACGGGTGATTGTCTTTATTAAGTTAATCTCTTCGGTAAGAGTAAGGAGTCGCAAGTCCACTTCGTCACATGCCGGAATTTTGTAGCCCCGCTCATCCGCGTTTCTCATGATACTGCAAATCCTCGCGTGTGCATACTGCACATAGTAGACGGGATTCTCACTGGATTGCCTCTTTGCCAGCTCGAGATCGAAATCAAGGTGGCTGTCCGAGCGTCTCATCAGGAAGTTATATCTTGCCGCGTCTTTTCCAACTTCGTCAACCACTTGCTTCAGTGTTACGAATTCACCGGACCGGGTGGACATGGGGACGGGCCTTCCATCCCGCAGGAGATTTACAAGCTGCACCAGAACAATCTGCAGTGAATCCTTTTCATGCCCGAGTGCCTCGACACAGGCAATCATCCGGGGGACATATCCATGATGGTCGGCGCCCCAGACATCGATGATTTTGTCGAAACCGCGCTGATACTTATCCTGATGGTAGGCAATGTCGGCGGCAAAGTAGGTCGGCTCACCATTCTTTCTTATAACTACTCTATCTTTCTCATCTCCAAACGCGGTGGTCCTGAACCAGACAGTTTCTCCATCGTTGTAAATGAAATTTCTCTTCCCAAGCCCCGCAAGCAGCTTAGCCATTCCGTCACCCTTATAAAGATCCTTCTCGCTGAAGTAATTATCAAAAACCACACCGAAAGCCCTTAAATCATCCTTTATGCCATTTAATATTGCACTTGCAGCATAATCCGTAAACGCACGGATGGTTTCTTCCTGATTTCTGTTACGATAGCCCTCTCCCTCTTTCGCTATTATTTCCTTTGCCAGATCTCTTATATAGTCCCCCTGATAGCAACCATCGGGAAACTCTACTTCATCGCCAAGCAGCTCAAGATACCGAAAGAAAACGGACTTGCCAAGATTGTTCATCTGGTTGCCCGTGTCATTGATATAATACTCACAGAAAACCGAAAAACCCGATGCATCGAGGATGTTGGCAATGACATCACCGACAACTGCTCCCCTCGCATGTCCTATATGAAGGGGCCCGGTGGGATTGGCGCTGACAAATTCGAGGTGTATCTTCTTCCCCTTTCCGTAATCAGAGGTGCCATAACGATCACCCAGCTTATCCACATCGTAAAGTAGGGTAGACCACACATCACTTCTTATAAAGAAGTTCATAAAACCAGGTCCCGCGACCTCTACCTTTGCCAGCAGGTCGTCACCGCCGCTGATATTCTTTAAAACGAGGTCTGCAATCCGGCGGGGCGGCAGTTTCTCCTTGGCACGGGATGCCAGCACCATGGCCACATTGGAAGCATAGTCACCGTGAGCTGCATCCTTCGGTACATCAATTTCTATACAGGGAACAGCATCTACATCGATTAACTTCTTATCGATGCAGGTCCTTACGGCGTTCTCCAGCAACATTTGCAGTCTGCG